>CAYVQL010000027.1:0-52632 GCA_964454135.1 uncultured Enterobacterales bacterium
CTGCGGAAGCTCCTCGAACTGTCGGCAAGACTGGCGGCTTCTGTTCGGTGCCCTATCGTAGCTACCCAACGGCCCGGTCGAGGGTGAACGGTTGTTCTGGAACGCCGACCATGTGGTCTACGGTGAGCGGGAGGGCGACTACGCCGGTTGCGCCCTGGCTGCGAACGGGGATGTGGATGGCGACGGATGCGTGGATCTGTTGATCGGATCCCCCAGGCAGTCCACGGAGGCCAAGCGGGCTGGTGCCGCCCACTTGATCCTGGGGCCCTGCTCGCGTTCGTCCTTGCTGGCCGACGCCGATCTGACGCTGCTGGGAGTGGGAGAGAGTGCCGGCTTCGGCTTCTCCGTTCAGCTGTTGAGGGATCTGGATGGGGATGGCGGCGATGAACTCGCCGTGGGAGGCTACGGCAGCGGACCCAGGCGAGAGAGCAATGGAGCGGTGTACGTGGTGACCGGGTCCTGGGAGGGCTCGGGGAGCCTGCCGGATCTGGCCAACTTCGTGGTAGTCGGCGAGCGCAGTGACGACTACGCGGCCTATGTCTTCGCCGCTGGCGACCTTGATGCGGACGGTTGGCCGGACTTCGTGGTCGGTGCGCCCGGCGAGGACGCGGGCGGTGACATTGCCGGCGCCGCATACCTGATCTCGGGTGGGCTCCTGTAGGTTGGTGGTTGCGATCCCTCCACGGTGCCTCGTCGAGGCCCGAGCCCAGGCGCCCGTCAGCTTGCTGTACCTCGCCAGTGTGGTTGCGCGGGGTGGGCGGGGTGGTGGTCGATGTGGGGTGGTCGTGGGCGTGGTGGTCGTGGTCGTGGTCGTGGTCATGGGCGCCTTCGGCGCCTTGAGAGGAAGAACCGCCCCCCTGACGGGTTAGGAGCGCAAATGCGCCTTCTCCTCCTCGCCTCGCTGGCCGCCTCCTGCGTCGGACAGAAAGCCAAGGTCCAGGCCATGGCCGACCTGACCCCGCGCCTGCCCGCTCCGGAGGCCACGGTCTATGCCGTGCTGCAGAGCACACCGGCCGATCCCATCGTGGCTCGGCAGGCCATGGGCCTGCCCTGGGACGAGGCGCTCTCGGGCGCGGCGGGTGCCTTGGGCTTGCAGGCGGGTCGCGGCGGAGATCCGGATCCCTGGCAGGTGCGCTGGGCTGCGCTGCGGGCTGGCTACCCTTACCCGGTGGAGCGCTACGGGCTGCAGGTCTGCGCGGTGGGCTGCTTGGGCGAGGATCTGATCGCCGCGCTGCCCACCACCTGGGGCGCGGGGGAGCACCTGGGCCTGGCGCGCGTTCGGGGCGGGGCCGATACCTGGGTTTTTCTTGCGGGGAAGGCTCGTTTCGAGCTGTCCCCCGTCCCTCGGCAGCTGCCCTTGGGGGGCAAGCTGGAGATCCTGCCGGCGGCCCCGCTGCAATCGGGTGCGGAGCTGTTGCTGGTATCACCCGAAGGGGATCTCTCGGTCTACGAGCAGGCGCCCTGGCCGCCAGTGGTGCTGGACCAGGCAGGGGAGTGGTGGGTTCAGCTGCGCGACGGGCAGGGTGAGCTGGCGGCCTTCCCGGTCTACGCCGGCATGCCTGCCCTGGCCGACGCCCCCCTGGAAGGCCTGCAGCGCCCCGCCACCAGCACGGAGGCCGCCCTGGACGCCGGCTGGGAGCTGTTGGATGAGCTGCGGGGCATCTTCGACGGGCCGCTGGTGCAGGAGGATCCCATCCTGCTGCCAGTGGCCAGGGCGCACCTGGCCAGCTGGCTGAGAGGGGAGGGGATCCCTGAGCGCTCTCTGCCCGCGCAGCCCGGCGCCTGCTCCGGCACCTTGGCCTGCAGCTTGAAACCCGGCGAGGGCGTCGAGCGCTGCTTCCAGCGCTGGTTGGTGAGCGCCGAAGCACGTGCGCCCCTGCTGGACGCGGGTTGCGACCTGGGGGGGCTGGCCGTGGGCGGTGCGGAAGGCGAGCTACGCCTGCTGCTCGAGCTGGGAGAGGACGGATGAGCCGCCTGCTCCCACTGCTGCTGGCGCTCTGCGCCGTGGCCGCCTGCCATGCGCGCCAGCCCTCGCCGGCGCCCGCTGAGCGCGCTGCCCAGGTGCGCTACCGCTACGGCGTCCCACCCGACCAAGCCGGCGAGCGCTTGTTGGACCGCGTGCCCCAGGCGCGCTGGGACATGGCGCTGCTGGCCGCGACGCGCGAACTGGCAGCAAGCGCCACCCAGCCAGGGGCGCGGCTCACCCCGGCGTCCACGGCCCTGGCCACGGCGCGGGCCGGCTTTCCCGGCGACGCCCGCTTCGCCCGCCTGTACAACGGGGGCGCCTTCCCCGACGAGCTGGTGGCCGACGTGGAGGCGGCCATGGGCGCCGCCGACAACTTGGACGTGGCCCTCGCGCGGCGCGCCTTCGGTGATGGCACCGCGCTGTGGGTGCTGGGCATGGCGCCGCACTGGGGAGAGCTGGATCCCATCCCACGGGATTTGGCCCTGGACGACCCCCTGCCCCTGGGGGTGGAGCTGCCCGGCTCTCCGGACCTGGCGCTCTTCATCGCCAGCCCCGCTGGGCCGGTCACGGTCATCGGGCTGGGCAACAAGCGCGTGCGCTGGGTCGATTGCTTCCACGTGCCAGGGGAGTATCGCCTGGAGATCGTCAACCGGCGCGACCGCGCCAACCGCGTGATCCACAAGTTCTCCATCTTCGTGGAGCACGAGCCCCAGCCAGCCAGCCCCCTGCCCGAGGGCATCCCGCAGGCCGATCCGGCGAGCGCTACCGAGTGGCTCTACCAGTCCCTGAACGCGCGCCGCATGGAAGTGGGCCTGCCCCCTCTGCTGCGCTTTGAGCGCTTCGAGCCCCTGGTGCGGGAGCACGCGGCTTTCATGGCGGCCTCGGGCGTGGTGGACCACGCCATCCCCGGCGTCACCCGGGGCGTGCAGGCCAACGCCTGGCAGCAGTTCCACCCGCGGGCCGCGCATCACCAGGATCTGGCCGCGGCCTTCTCTCCCGAAGAGGCGCTGGAGCTGGTCTGGAACTCGCCCGGGCATCGCCAGAACCTGCTCTGCGAGAGCTGCACCCACGCCACCATCGGGGTGGCCCTGGAGCCCGTGGCGCGGGGGCCGGCGCGGCTCTTCGTGGTGTGGGAGCTGCTCTCCTTCCCACATGGGCCACCGCGAGCCATCGAGCGGCCGCAGTAAGGTCCTTCCCTACAACCCCTCCCGATCGCTCTCCACCCCCTCCTGATCCGGCCCGAACAGGAAGAGCAGGTGCCCCCCCTCGGCGATCTGCGAGTGGCTCAAGGTCCCCCCCTCCACCGCCTCGCCGTTCAAGAGCACCGCCGACCAAGCGCCACGCTCCAGGCTCTCCGGACCATTGGCCTCCACCACCAGCGTGCCATGGAGCAAGTCGACCTCCGCCCGCTCGAAGACCGGCGGCCCCAGCGCGTAGGTCTCGGTGCCCGCCACCGGGTACAGTCCCAGCGCCGAGAGCACGTACCAGGCCGATAGCGTGCCCCCGTCGTCGTTGCCGTCCAGGCCGTCCGGGCCGGTGCCGTAGCGCGTCTCGCGCACCCAGCGCACCCAGGGGGCGCCGCGCGCGGGCTCGTCCAGCAGGGCGTAGAGGTAGGGTGCGTGCAGGTCGGGCTCGTTGCCGTGCCAGTAGTAGCTGTCGGGCCAGATGTCTTCCTGGTCTTCGGCGCTCAGGGCGAAGAACTCGTCCAGGCGCTCCAGCATGGCCTCGGGGCCCCCCATCAGGCCGGCCAGGCGCAGCGGATCCTGGGGCGCCAGCCACAGGTACTGCCAGGCGTTGCCCTCTTCGTACTCCGCTTCCCAGGCTGTCTCCGAGAAATCGGCCAGATCGGAGAAGCTGCCGTCGGCCGCGCGCCCGCGGAAGAACTGGCTCTCTTCGTCCCACAGGTTGACGTAGTAGCGGGCGCGGGACAGGTAGCGCTCGGCGTCCTGCTCCTGGCCCAGGGCCTGGGCCCAGCGCCCCAGGGCGTGGTCGGCCCAGGTGTACTCCATGGTCTTGGCCACCGAGCTGTCGGTCTCGTCGGCCGCCACCCAGCCCCGCTCCAGGTAGCCCTCGATACCCGAGCGCCCACCGTAGAGGGCGCCGTCGGGCGTGGGGCCGTCGGCGCCCAGCTTGGCGGCCTGGTAGCCGGTCTGCACGTCCCAGTCGTCGACTCCCTTCAGGTAGCTGCCCGCCAGCACGATGTCGGCCGGATCGCCCACCATGGAGCTGCCATAGCCCTTGTTGCAGGGCCAGCGCGGCAGGTAGCCGCCCTGCTCGGCCATGCGCACCAGGGAGTTGGCGAAGTGATTCTGCGCCTCGGGCCAGGCCAGGGTCATCAGGGGATGCAGCGTGCGGTAGGTGTCCCACATGGACATGTCCGAGTAGAAGGGCTCGCCGGGCTCGCTGCGAAGCTGGCCATCGAAGCCGATGTAGCTGCCATCGGCGTCCGACAGCAGGTTGGGCATCAGCAGGACGTGGTAGAGGGCGCTGTGGAAGATGGTGCGCTGGCGCTCGTCCCCGCCCCAGACCCGCACGTGGCCCAGCCAGCTGCGCCAGCTGTCCTGGGTCTCCGCGAGGATGCTGTCGAAATCGGCGCCTTCGGCCTCGGCCGCCAGGTTTGCCCGCGCCTGGTCCGCCGAGGTGTAGGAGATGCCCACCAGCGCCTGGACTTCGGTGGCGGAGTCCTGGGTGGGAAACTCGAGCCAGCCCCCCAGATCGATGCCCTGCGCCGAGCTGGAGTCCGCGCTCATGACACCTTCGGACCAGGTGCCCCAGCTCTCGAAGGGGGGATCGAAGACGGCGTAGAAGTGCACCAGGAAGCCGCCGTGGCGCCCGGAGAGCGAGCCCGCCGTGTGCATCAGGCCGCTGACCGTGCCCGCCAGCGCGTCGATCTCGATCTCAGCGGGCTGCAGCCCCTCTTCGAGCTCGGCGTAGGCCAGTGCGTGTTCCAGATCGATGATCACGGTGGGCTGGCTGCCGGCCGGGAAGCTGTAGCGATGGGCGCCGATCCGCTGGCCGGCGGACAGCTCCGCGACGATGCCATCCTCCAGCTGCACGCGGTAGTAGCCCGGGCTGGCGTGCTCATGGTCGTGGGAGAAGCCCGTGATGCGGCCCTCGTCGTCCAGGAAGGCCTCCTCCATGCCATCGGCCGGGTGGAAGAGCACCGTGCCGTAGTCCGGGGCGCCCGTGCCGTGCAGGTGGATGTGGCTGAAGCCCACCAGGTGCTCGTCGTCGTACCAGTAGCCGCTGTTGTGCAGGTTCTCGAAGTGGGCCCCCAGGCTGCGGCTGTCGGGGCTTAGCGCGACGAGCCCGAAGGGCGCCGCCGCGCCCGGGTAGGCCGAGCCCTGTCCGTAGCCCTGGCCTCCCGTGGCGATCATGGGATCCGCCCAGGGCAGGGGATCGTAGGGCGGGTAGGGCTCTTCCGATGAGGCGCAGGCAGCCAGGAAGAGGAGAGGCGACAGGAACGGGGACGGCTTCATGTCCAAGGCGCTCGCCAGCTGGAGACCGGTATAGGATACCTGTTTCCGCGGTGCCGGTGTGCGGACAAGGCGCTGGCGGGGTGCGCCCGCCCGGCTGAGGGAATAGGGCCCAGTGCTGGCCAGGGAGCATTCCGATGCTGAACGGATCGCAGCCGGTGGGCTTGGTGTTGGCGGGCGGTGCGGCGCGCCGCATGGACGGTCGCGTCAAGGCCCTGCTGCCGTTGCATGGGCGGCCGCTGATGGAGTACGCCCTCGACGCCCTGCGCCCGCACTGCGAGCGCATCTTGATATCCACCGGCAACGCCGCGGCGTTTTCGCGCTTCGGCCTGGAGACCGTGCCGGATCGCGTCGCCGGCCAGGGCCCCATGGCTGGCCTGCAGGCCGGCCTGGAGCGCGCGGGCGCGCCTGTGCTGGTGCTGCCCTGCGACGTGCCCGGCGTGCGGGCCGAAGACCTGGCGCCCCTGCTGACCGTAGGGCCCGAGTACGACGCCGCCCTGGTGAGCCACGAAGCGGGGCTGGAGCCCCTGGTCGGGCTCTACCGTCCCAGCTGTCTGCCGGCCATCGAGGCGCTCTTGGCGCGCGGCCAGAGGGGCGCCTGGCGCATCTCGCGGGCGGTCAAGACCGCCATCCTGCCCTGGCCCGGCTCGCCCGAGCGGCTGGCCAACGTCAACCGGCCCGAAGACCTGGCCCGACTCGGTCGTCACCTGGCCCTGTGAGCGGGAGAGCCCATGCGAGTGCTGCTGGTCCAGGCCTTCACCGCCATCGACATGGAGCTGGTCTACCCCATCGGACCGGCCTACCTGGCCGCCCACCTGGACGGGCACCAGGTGCGCATCTTCGATGTCAACCTGCACCGCGACCGACCCTACGCCGCGCTCGAAGACGAGCTGCGCGCCTTCCAACCCGAGGTGGTGGGATTCTCGCTGCGCAACATGAAGGTGGGCATGCCCCACCTGCACACCGACGACTTCGAGCCGCAGCGCAAGGCCGTCGAGACCGTGCAACGCGTAGCGCCAGGTGTGCCTGTCATCGCCGGCGGCACTGCTTTTTCGCTCTACAGCGAAGCCATGATGCAGCGGCTGCCGGGCCTGAGTTGCGGGGTGTGGGGCGAGGCCGAAGAGCGCCTCCCGCGCCTGCTCGAGCGCCTGGATCGTCCCTGGGAGGTGCCGGGGGTCTACTACCGGCGCGACGGCCAGGTGCGCTACAGCGGGGATCCCGGGCGGGCGGACTTTCGCAAGCTGCGGCCTCCCCGGCGGGACCTGGTCCCCCTGGCCCCCTACGCCGAAAGCTCCTTCGTGAGCATCGGCGTGCAGGCCAAGCGCGGCTGCCAGCTGCGCTGTCTGCACTGCTCCGACACCTTCCTGGCGGGCAGCACCGTCCGCATGCGTGAGCCACGCAGCGTGGTGGATGAGATGGAGCTGCTCGTCAAGGAGCACGGCATCCACCAGCTGTTCTTCTGCGACCAGGCCTTCAACATCCCGGTCTCCCACGCCCTGGCCATCTGCCGCGAGATCGTGGCGCGCAAGCTCGAGCTGCGCTGGTCCGCCTGGTTCAACGAGCAGCGCGCCACCTTGCCCGATGAGCTCCTGATATGGCTCAAGCGGGCAGGCTGCGGCCTGCTCTCCTTCAGCCCCGACCACGTCGACGACGGCATGCTGGCGCGGCTGGACAAGAACTTCACCTCGGCCGACCTGCGCTACACCTACCGCGCGGCCAAGGAGCACGGCCTCGACGTGGAGTACAGCTTCTTTCTGAACGGTCCCGGCGAGAACCTGCGCAGCCTTTCCAGGATCTTCAGCTTCCTGGCGCGGGCCCGCTGGCACCTGGGGCCTGGCTTGCGCACCTTTTCCCTGTTGTTGATGCAGCCCATTCGCATCTACCCCCACACGCGGCTGCACGCGCTGGCCGTGGAGCAGGGGCTGGTGGACGCCCGGGACGACCTGATCGAGGGGCGCTTCTGGAACCCCGCCCCCATGAGCCACGTGGTGCGCGGCATCCAGGGCGGGCTCAAGCTGGCCTACCAGGGTCGCTCGGCCCTGCGCAAGGCCCGGGGCGTCACCTACGACGACCTGGATCGCTAACGAACGCCAAACGGCTCAGGGGGTTTCCTCCGCTGCCTGCGTGGGCACCTGGATGTAGCGAGCCAGGGGTGCGCTGCGGCGATCGTCGGTGGAGACCTTGGCCAGCCGCTCCTGGAAGGGGGTCGTGCCCCCGGCTTGCGTGATGTTCTCCGTCAGCCAGGGGCCGACCTGGTCGTTGTCCACGGGATCCCCCAGGGCGTTGACCAGCGCGTCGTAGAGCTGGGCCTCGGTGACGTAGGAGAAGATGTAGTTCTGCACGTAGGCCGGGTAGTGCCAGATCAGCGGCGTGTGCAGCGTCTTGCAGTAGGTCACGCCGTTGTCGTCGCTGGGCGTGTCGGGCGCGTGGATCTGGTAGTTCTGCTCTATTTCAGCGCAGAAGCGGGCCACGGCCGGCCAGTTGTTGGGATCTTCATAGGCTCGCCGCTCCACCGCCGTCTCCACGATGCTCTGGGTGACCCAGCGCGCCATCTGGCGGGCGCGCCACTCGGCCAGGTTCGTACGGTTCTCCTCTGGCATCTCCGGGATGTAGCGTGCGGTCCAGGCCTGCCCCATCATGATGCGCTCGAAGAGCTGCGCGAAGCCTTCGGTGTAGGCGGCGGGGGGATCCCAGAGCACGGGGCTCTGCAGCGCCTCGGGGTTCAGGCTGGCCCAGCGCAGGGCGTGGCCCGCCTCGTGCATGATGGCCTCGTACTGCCAGGCGTCGAAGCGCCGGTCCTGGCTCACCACCAGGGCGATGGTGCCGGGCAGGCGGATCGGGAAGCTGTAGGCGCCGCGCCGGGTGTGGCGCGAGGGGCCCGAGTAGACCTGCCAGCCCTCGAGCTCGATGCCCATGCTGCGCAGGCTGGTGAGGATGCGCCCCTCGGCCAGGTCCGTGTCGAAGTAGGGTTCGGCCTCGTCACGCCCCGCCTCCAGGCCTGCCTGGCGGCGCAGGTAGGGATGATTGGCGAAGCTGTCACGCAGGGCCAACGCCATGGCCTGGCCGGCGACGATCTCGGCATAGGCCTTGTTCACAGGCCGAATGGCGGGCTCCAGCTCCTTGATCAGCGCGTCTACCTGCTCTTCCTTCAGGCCCTGGTTGTCCAGGGCCAGGTGCCAGTAGGTCTCGTAGCCTTCGCGGCGCGCCACGCGGTTGCGCAGCTTGATCAGCTCTCGCAGATCCTCCCCGACCATGGACAGCTGGTGATCCACGTATTCGGCTGCCAGCTCCGCGCGCTGGTCCTGGGGAAACCCGTCGGCCGCCTTGGAGACCGAGGACCAGCTGCCAGAGAGCGGGACCTGCAGCTCGCCCTCGGCCGGGCTCCAGCTGGCCTCGGCGCCAGCCAGGGCGTCCAAGCGCGCCAGCAGCTCGGTCTCGCGCTCCTTCTCTTCGTCGGTCCACGAGCGCACGTAGACCGCGTGGCGCCAGTAGGCCTCTCCTTTGATGCGCTCCAGGCTGCCCTCTGGGCCCTGGCGGGCCTGGACGATGGTGTCGTTGATCTGGCTCTCGCGGAAGAAGGCCACCCGCGCCTTCTCGGCCGCTTTCTTGCGCCAGCGTGCGTCCCGGTTGTGGATGTTGCGGGCGACGTCCCTGTCGGCGGCGTTCAAGCGCGCCAGCACATCGGCGTAGCGCTTGTCCACCGCGTCGAGACCGGGCTGGGACTGACAGGAGAAGGCGAAGAGCAGCGAAAGGAGAACGGATGGCTTGGGCACGGGCAGGCTCCAACGCGGATTTGTTAAGCGCATCATCAGCAGTCTACCGCAATTCGCAGGTAGGTGGGCTCTTGTTCGTCATTCGCCGTCGGTGTCGGGCGCTGGTGGGTTATGCCTTTTTGACGCATCTACGCACCATGTACGAAGAGGGAAACGAGCATGACTGTCAACAAGGCCATCCTGATCGGCAACCTGGGCCAGGACCCGGAGCTGCGCAGCACAGCGTCTGGGACGCCGGTCTGCACCCTGCGTCTGGCCACGACCGAGCGCCGCCGTGATCGCGACGGGAACTGGTCCGATCATACCGAGTGGCACAACGTGGTGGTCTTCGGCAAGCAGGCCGAGAGCGTGGCGCGCTACATGTCCAAGGGGCGCCAGATCTACATCGAGGGTCGCATCCAGACCCGCAAGTGGCAGGACCGCAACGGCAACGACCGCTGGTCGACCGAGATCGTGGCCGACAACACGCGCTTCCTCGGCGGTGGACGTCGAGAGGGCGGCGGTGGCTACAACCGCGGTGGAGGCGGCGGTGGCAGCTACGGTGGCGGTGGCGGTGGCGGTGGCGGCGGCGGCGGCGGTGGCTACAACCAGGGTGACCGCGAGCCCCGTGAGAGCGGTGGCGGTGGAGCCGAGGTCGCTGACGAGGGCTCGGGGCAGTACGACGACATGCCCTTCTAGCTGCTCGCGCCTACTCCGGTAGCTCCAGGCTCTGCGGATCCAGATACCAGGACTCGGCCGTGCGATACCAGGCCTGCTCTACCAGGCTCACCTGCAGGGTGTTCTCGGTGATGCCGTAGCCCTCCATGCGCACGGTGACGCTGGCTTGTCGCAGGCGGGGCATCTCCGTGGCGGCCAGGGGTTCGCCGACCTTGACGGTCAGCACCTGGGCGTCGACCACCTTGTAGGGCGGGTTCATGCTCCAGCGATGGATGAAATCCACGCGGGCGTCGTCGTCCTCCACGAGCAGAGAGGCGCCGTCGATGTCGCCCCAGCGCAGGGCGTTCCAGAACACGCCCACAGACTCGGAGAGGCGGCTCTCTTCGTAGGCGGTGGTGCGCTGGCTGTTGTGCGTCGAGGGGCAGGCCAGCGCCAGTGAACTGCCGAGCAGGAGGAGCGTGGGGAGGGATCGCATGGCGCTGTCCTGGGCGGATGGGGCGGTGAGGCCGGGCGCGAAACTGCCAGGCAGGGTATCATCAACAGACCCTGGAGGCGGATACGCCATCTTCTTCCGCGGAGGTTTCATGCTTTGGTCCGTCATGCTCCTCCACCTCCTCCCCAGTGGAGCCGAGGCGCAGGAGATCAACCTGCGGAACGCGAACTTCCACATCGCCCACGCCGATCTGAAGGTGCAGAAACCGGGCGCCGCGTTGGAGCTGGAGCGCAACTACAGCAGCCGCTCCAACGAGCAGGGCCTCTTCGGCTACGGGTGGTCCACGCCCTACGACGTGGCCGTGAGCACCCACGCTGACGGCAGCCTGCTGGTGGTGGACGACGACGGCTTCGTGTTGCGCTACACACCCGATGGGCGGCCCTGGGCGGAGATCCGCGAGGACTTCGTGGGGCGGCTGGTGCTGGCACGGCGCACGGACGACACGGCCCACGGCGGGGAGCGGCAGGAGAGCTTCTACCAGGGCTTGCACGAGCTGCTGATGGAGAACGCCCAGGAGCGCGAGGCGGCCACCTGGGCCTACCCCAGCGTCTGGGTCGAGCCCTCGGACGGCAAGTACATCTCCTTCGATCGTGGCACCGAGGTCCTGGTTCGCGAGGACGGCCAGTACCGTCGGCAGGAGTCCTCCGGCATGCTGGAGAGCTTCGACACCAAGGGGCGGTTGACCAGCCGCACCGACACCGCCGGGCGCGGCCTGCGGCTGGACTACGATCGCGACGGGCGGCTGGCCAAGGTGGCTCACACCGACGGCGCGGGATTCACGCTCTACTACGGTCACGCCGGGCGCGTCTCCGAGCTGCGCGACACCGAGGGGCGGGCTGTCAGCTACGCCTACGACAAGGAGGCGAACCTGGTGCAGGTGCGGGGGCCCGGCAAGCGCGTGATCGCCTACGCCTATGACGAGGAGCACAACCTGGTGGCCGTGCGCCAACCCGACGGCACCGGGCTGCAGGTGAAGTACAACATGGAGGCCGACTGGGCGGTGGCCCTGAAATCTGGCGACGACGTGACGCGCTACTCTTGGGAGCTGCTGGACGACACCGGCGCCCACTTCGCCTGCGTGGTCGCCCACCCCGATGGCAAGGCGTCCCGGCACGAGTTCAACGACCTCGACCACGTGGAGATCGTCACCGACAAGGATGGGGGCGTGACGCGGACCGTCTACTCCGCCTGCTGCGCCAAGCCCCTGGAGGTCACCCACCCCGACGGCAGCGTCACGCGCTACGAGTACGATGCCCAGGCGCGGCTGACAGGCGTCACCTCACCGGATGGCGTGCGCGCGCGCCACACCTACCACCCGACCATGAACCGTATCGTGCAAGCCAGCTTCTCCGATGGGCGGGGCTACGACTACGACTACGACAAAGGCGGGCGCGTCGTGCGGGTCACCACTGCTGGTGGCCGAGTGCTCGAGCTGGCCTACGGCGCCAACGGCAAGGTCGAGTCCATGACCAGCAGCGACGGGGGGCGCTATCACTTCGAGTACGATGCGGATGGCCGGCCCATACGCATCATCGGGCGCAAGGGCGTGGCCCTGGACCTGGAATACGGGGTGGCGGGAGAGCTACGCAGCAGCCAGATATCCACGCCCTCTTCCTCTCAGAAGCAGGCCTTCTACTCCGAGCTGCAGACCATCCTGGGCATGCTGGAGCCCGCCACGGGTTCCTTCTGAGGCTGGCGTGCGATCTGCCGAGCTGGTGCTCCTCTTCTTCCTCTGCCCCTCGCTGGCCAGCGTGGGCTGCGCCAACCGTGTGCTGATCCGGTCCGAGCCCATGGGGGCCCAGGTGCTCGACGGCATGCAGCGCGTCGGCTCCACGCCCTACGAGACCAAGGTCCGCAGCCTGCCTTTCTCCAGGCCCGAGCTGCGCCTGCACATGCCGGGCTACCGCACCACCACGATTCAGCTGCATCGCGACCGCCAGCCCCTGAAGCGCTTCTGGGAGTTCCTCACGCTGCGCTGGCGGCGCGCTTTCGCCCTGGTGCCCAACATCACCCACGAGGTCTTGCTGATCGAAGAGCACGGGCCGGCCGGGACCTGGACGCCCGAGGACGTGCCGGACTAGCATACTAGGTCTGCGGCTTGCCCCCCTTGCGTCGCCGCAGCACCACCGCCAGCACCTTGGCCACGGGGCCGTACAGCTCCTCGGGGATCATGGCGCCCTCTTCGGAGTCGGCGTACAGGGCGCGCGCCAGGGGGCGGTTCTCGACGATGGCGATGTCGTGGCGGTTCGCTTCCGCTCGGACGCGCAGGGCCAGGTGGTCCACGCCCATGGCCACCACAACCGGCGCTGGCGCTTCGGCCGTGCGGTAGCGGATGGCCACGGCGTAGTGGGTGGGGTTGGTGATCACCAGGTCGGCCTTCTCCACGTTGCGCAGGGTCTGGGCGAAGGCGATCTGGCGCTGCCGGGCCTTGCGGGCGGCCTTCATATGAGGGTCGCCCTCCATCTCCTTGAACTCCTCCTTCAGCTCCTGGTGGGACATCCTCATCCTCTCCTGCAGCCGCCACCACTGGTAGGCGTAGTCGGCCACGGCCACCACCAGGGCCACGGGCAGCGCGCGGGCGGCCAGCAGCAGGGCGAAGTCCCCCATGGTCTCGAAGATCGTGCCCACATCCGTGGCAGCCAGGATGGGCAGCTCGTCCAGCCGATCGCGGATGGCGAGCCAGACCAGCCATCCGAAAGCGAGGAGCTTGAGCAGGCTCTTGCCCAGCTCCATCAGGGGCTGGCTGGACAGGAACTTCTGCTTGAAGCCGTTGGCCAGGTCGAAGGTCTCCCAGCGCAGCTTCAGCGGCTCCTTGGGGATCACCCCCTGGCTCTGGATCCCGGCGGAGAGCAGCCCCACCACCAACAGCACGCTCAGGGGCATGCTCATCATGATGGCCACCGTGCGCAGTGTCTCCCCGCACATGGCCAGGGCGCCGCCCATCAGGAGATCTTCCCGGGTGTCGAAGCTGTAGCTGAGCAGGAACTGGTCCCGCAGGCGCTGCAGCATGGGGCCGGTGGTCAGGCTCAGGGCCAGGATGGTGGCCGCCAGGCTGAAGGCGGCGCCCACCTCGCGCGAGCGGGGGATCTCGCCCCGCTCGCGGAACTGCTGCTTGCGCCGCTCTGTCGCTTCGTGGGTCCGCTCCTGGCCGTCGTCCTGGGCAGCCATGCGGGCCCGACCCTAGCGCACCAGGTCGGTCACGTGGCCGACCAGGTGCAGGGAGTCCTCCATGATGCGCAGGTGCTCGTTCAGCATGGTGGGCAGGCACTCGTGGTAGAGGCCCAGACCCGCCATGACGCTGACCACCAGGCCCACAGCGAAGAAGACGTTCATGCTGGGCGCCAGGCGCACCATGATGCCCATGAAGGCTTGGATGACGAAGATCAGCACGATCAGGGGACCGGCCAGGCGCACGCCGCATTCGATGGAGTGACCGACGGTGGGGATCCACAAGGCGCCCGCCGCCAGGGGCTGGCTGGCGCTGCCAGGAGGGACGAGCTGGAAGGAGCGCCCGATGGTCTCGATCAGGGCCAGGTGCAGGTTGGCGCCCAGAAAGACCAGCGTGCCCAGCCAGCGGGACATGGAGGCTATCAGCCCGGTCTGGCCCTTGCTCAAGGGATCGAAGAGCGCCGCGATGCGCAGGCCTATTTGCAGGCCCATGAACTCCGAGGCCATGGACAGGGCGCCGAAGAGAACGGCCACGGTGCCGCCCATGGCGATGCCCACGACGACCTCGCCGGCCATGCCGATCACCAGCAGGCCCAGGGTGGGCGCGCTGGCAGGGGGCACCACCGGCGTCACCACGAAGGTCAACCCCAGCGCCACGGCCAGGCGGGAGAGGGTGGGGATGCCCAGCGTGTTGAAGACCGGCATCACCATCACGGCGCCACCCATGCGGGCCGCGACCAAGGCAGCCGTCACCAGCAGGGCGACGGACATCTCAGTCGGACCATTCGGCCGCGGAGCTGAAGCTGGCAGTGCCAAAGGACACGGCCTGCTCGAGCATCCATCCACCCAGCAGCAGCAGCACCAAAAAGACCGCCACGATCTTGGGCACGAAGACCAGGGTCATCTCCTGCACCTGGGTCATGGCCTGCAGCAGGCTGATGGCCGTGCCCACCACCAGGGCCGCCAGCATCATGGGCCCGGAGAGCGCGAAGACGGTCAGGATGGCCTGCTGCCCCCAGTAGAGCGCCTCTTCGACGGTCACGACATCATCCTACGAAGCCGGCTGTCATGGAGCGGATCAGCAGGTTCCAGCCGTCCATCAGGACGAAGAGCAGCAGCTTGAAGGGCAGCGAGATGATCACGGGGGGCAGCATCATCATGCCCATGCCCAGCAAGAGGCTGGCGATCACCATGTCGATGACCAGAAATGGCAGGTAGACCTTGATGGAGATGACGAAGGCCGTCTTGAGCTCCGAGAGCACGAAGGCGCTGACCACCGCGGCCGTGGGGATCTCCTCCAACGAGTCGGGCTTGGCGATGGCGCCCACCTCGAGCACGGCGGACAAGTCCGCCTTGCGGGTGTTGTTCAGCATGAACCCCCGCATGGGCTTCAGGCCCGTCCCGATGGCCTCCAGGGGGGCCATCTCGCCCGCCAGGAAGGGCTCCACCGCGTCGCTGTGCACCTCTTTCAGGGTGGGCTGCATCACGAGCAGCGACAGGAAGAGCGCCAGCCCGATCAGCACCTGGTTGGGCGGGGCCTGTTGCAGGCCCAAGGCCTGCCGCAGCAGGGCGAAGACGATCACGAAGCGCGTAAACGGCGTCATCACCAGCAGCACGGCCGGCATGAAGGTCATGGCGGTGAGGATCAACACCAGGCGCAGCGCACCGGAGACGGGCAGCTCTTGCGTGCCTTCCACCAGGGCGACCGCACCCTGGCCGAGGACGTCGCCGCCCCCCGCGGGTTCTGCACCAGCCACTGCCGGCAGCAGAGCCAGGGCCAACAGGCCGCCGCTGCCGAGCAAGACGGTCAGGCGGCGGGCGATCATGTCTCGTCATCCCGGAGGTAGGCCGCGAAGTCCACGACGCCAGCTTGGCTCGCCACGGGGCCGCTCTCGTCCCGCTCGCGCAGGATGTCGGCCACCAGCTCGGGGAGCTCCTCTTCGCTCAAGCCTGGCAATGGGCCGTCCGTTGCCGGCTGCTTGCGCCCACCGGCGCTGGACCGGATCTGTCTGCGGGAGGGGGCCTCATCCCAGGCGCGCAGGGGCTTGACCTGGGCGATGGAGCGCCGCTTGCGGCGCGGGCTGGGCGCCGGCGGGGGCTCTTCGTCCGCCTCTGGCTTCGGCGATCCCGTAGGATGCGCCAGGGCGCGTAGGCTGTCCAGCGTCGTCAGGAAGCTCTCGCGACCGCTGACCGGCGCCTCGTCCTCCACATGCGCGCTGAGGGCCGGCTGCGGTCGCCCGGGGGGCTCCTGCACGGCTGGGCGTTCTCTTCCCGCAGCTGGGGGCTTGCTCTGCGGCGTTCGCTGGGTGCGCCTTTCCTCTGCGAGCTGGCGCAGGGGATTGCTCAGCTGCGCGGGGGGCGGCGCTTCTTCGACGGCATCCTCGGGCGGCTCGTTCCAGACGGGAACGCGTGGCGGGCGCACCACGCCGCGCCCATCGTCGACCTGGGGGCGAGCCTCGAGAGAAGCCAGGAAGCTCTCGTCGAAGATGCTGTCGGGCTCGTCCTCGCTCTCGCCGAGCAGCTCGCTCGAGGGATCGATGCCGTTGCCCTGCCGCTGCAGGTCGGGCTCGTAGGACTCTTCCGACGCCAGGAACGCAGCGGCGGCCGCAGCGGAATCCCCGGAATTACCGAGATCGGCCACCAGGGATGAGCCCCCTTCACCGGTGCTGATCAGGAGGCGATGCGTGCGGCCGTCCTCCCCGCGCACGCGTATCACGGAGATCTGGCTGTTGCGTCCCATGCGGGTCTTGCTGAGGACCTCCACATCAGCCGGTGCGGGCTTCGCTTTCAGCAGGTGCTGACGCCAGTAGTAGAGGCCGCCCAGGCCAGCGCAGCCCAGCAGCCAGGCCCACGGTGGCAAGCTGGGGAAGCCCGGAGCTTCGGGGGCGGGCGTGGGCTGGACTGCCGCGTCACCGAGCAGGCGCCGTTCCAGCGCGGCCACCTCGGCGTCCGTGGCGGCCTTGGTCGGCAGGGCCTCCTCGGCCGGGGCTGGCTCGTCGGCGATGTCGCTGATGGCCACCTCTTCCACCGAGCCCGCGACCTGCGTCGAAGCCGGATCCTGTTCCGCAGCCTGGGAGGGTTCCGCTGCGGCCAGGGTCTCTGTGAGCAGGATGAGTGCCAGGGTGTTCGACATCGATGGATTGCCTCTGCCCAGACGGACCGAGGAGGGCTACTCTTCGCCGCAGCGCAGGTCGGAGACCAGGCGCACCGCGAGGGAATCGCCCTCCATCATCAGCTCGCCTTCGGCTATCTCCCGCCCCCTGACGACCAGCGCCAGCGGCTGCCCACCGACCTGGGCGAGGGGGATGACATCGTGGATGGAGAGGGAGGCGATGTCGCCCGCTGTCATGCGGATTCGGGCCAGCTCGACGACCACCTCGACAGGGATGCTGCCGTACAAGGCATCGGTGTGCAGCGGTCTGTTTCCGTCGCCGTCGGGCATCTTCGCCTCGTTTGAGTTCTTCGCTCTTGACCGCCCCCACTATCGGTCGCTCGGCGCCTCACTTTAGGTCCAGGCCGCAGTTTTTTTGCTTTTCTGCTCTCGCGATGAGCTGGCTGCCCGCGTAGACGGGGCGCTGACGTCACGAGCCCGCGGTCCGGAGCCCGCGGGCCGTGACCTGTCGCATCGTCATTGAACTGCGAAGGCGGTGAAGTAGAGGTGCTGGATCTGCTGGGGCTTGAGGGTCTGGTTGATGCGCGCCACGAGCTCCTTCTTGAGCCGCGTCTTGCCGCTCAGTCCTTCGAGATCCTGGTAGGTCCAGTCGCTGACCAAGGCGATGATCTCGTCCTGCACCTGTGGCTTGCGCGCCTCGCAACGCTCCAGGGTGGCCTGCTCGGCCTCCACGTCCAGCACCATGCGCAGCAGGCGGCCTCCGCCCGAGCCCTTGACGTTGACCACGAACTCGCCAAGGGAGATGACGCCTATCTGGGGTACGGCATCTTCGTCCCTGGCGCCGTCCGCCGCAGCGGCCTCCTCGCTGTCCGCACCCTGCGCCATGACCATCGAAGCCGCCAAGCCCGTTCCCAGGCCGCCGACGATGGCGACCAGGGCGATGGCGAGGATGGGAAGCTTGTTGGCGAGGGACACGGCGGCTCAGTCCTTGTGGCGCGTGGTGGAGCGGGATCGCATCAGCTGGCCTCCACCACTCGCATGCCGGGCGGCAGCTGGGAGTTGAGGCGATCGGCCATGAAGCGCGGGTTCTCGCCCGCCACGATGGACAACAGACCCTGCGCGATCAGGGTCTTCTCCTCGACCTCTGCGGCGCTGCGGGTGCGCAGCTTCTTGGCCACGGGGATGGCGAAGACGTTGGCGATGAGCGAGCCGTAGAAGGTCGTCAGCAGGGCGACGGCCATGGCCGGACCGATCTTGGTGGGATCCTCGAGGTTCTGCAGCATCTGCACCAGGCCGATCAGGGTGCCGATCATGCCGAACGCCGGGGCCAGCAAGCCCATGGTGTCAAAGAAGTCCGCGCCGGAGCTGTGGCGCTCGGCGATCTTGTCGATCTCGGCGTAGAGCACGTCCTCGATGGCCTCGGGGGGCTGGCCATCCACCACCATCTGGATGCCGCGCTGTACGAAATCGTCCTCGTGGTTCTGACCGACCTCTTCCAGCGCCAGCACACCCTCGCGGCGCGCCCGCTTGGCCAGATCACGCATCAGCAGGAGGATCTCTTCGGCCCGTTGCGGCTTGGTGGTGAAGGCGTTTTTGGCCACCGCGAAGGCGGACTTGAGCTTCTCTGCCGGGAAAGCCACCATCAAGCCGGCGCAGGTGCCGAATCCGACGATCAACACCGAGGGCATGTTGAAGAAGGTGAAGAGCGAGCCGCCAATCAGGATGCCCCCGGCCAGGACCGAGGCCGCCAAGACCAAGCCTATGAGGGTGGCGATGTCCATGGTCTGCTCCGGGTGCTGTGCCGGCTTGGGTTGCTCGCTGGCGCGGTCCCCGTAGCTGTTCTCGCTACTGGGGCCCTAGGTTTATCGGACCGGTACTGGATTGCTTGAAGCGGTTTTTCCCTCGCGTCAGACGTGCAGGTCGAGGAGCCGGTTTTCGCGGATCGCGTGGTCCGGATCCTCCTCCTGGGCGTCCTCGTGGGTTGTGCTGGGTTCGTCCTGACGCTGCGTCGCTCTGCTGCGCTGCGCGTCTCGGCGCTGCTGCTGCTCCTGGCTGTCGTTGGCCTCTGCCTGGAATTCCTCCAGCGTGTAGCCATCCTCCTCCAGAGCGCTGCTCAGGGGCGCCTCGCTCTGGCGGATGCCCGACAGCAGCTCCCCCGGTGCCTCCACGCGAACGGAGATATCGCGTTGCTGGCGGCCGACCGTCAGCCGGATGGGTCCATCCTCGTCCTGCACGAGCAGCTCCACCTCGGAGGGCAGGGCGGCGGGCAACTGGGCTGCGGCCGAGCCCTGGTTGGCAGGCGGGGCCATCGCTGGGGCCGGGGTCGGAGCGCCTCTCGTCGGCGTGAACTCCATCGTGAAGAAGAGAGCTTCTGGCAGGCTGGACATGGCTTGCGGGGGCGCGGGCGCCTCTCTGCTGGCGACGCCGGCCGGATTGGGCGGTGCGCTGCGCGTAGCTGCTGCCACGGGCAGCGGGGCCCCGGGCTTGGCGGGCCCGGCCTCGATCGGCCTCGGAACCTGTGTCGCCTTGAGCTGTGTCATGTGCGGGGCAGGCCCGGGGGGGGCGCTGCTCGGCGGAGGTGACGACGGCAGCGGCCGCGAGGCGTCCGCCTTGGGCTGCGCTGGGCTCGGCTGCGGCTCATCCGACGCTGCAGCTTGTTGGGATCCGATCGGGCCAGGGCTGGTCCTCTGTACGCTCGCGTCGGGAGAATGCCCGGGAGCCCGACCCTTTGCTTCCGATGCAGATGACGGTCCTTGAGGCGGCGACACGGCATGTGTTGCACGGGGCTCGGCGGTCTGGGACGGCCGCTGGGCTGCGGGGGCGGGCTCGGGCGCTTCCTGGCGAGCTGGCGGCATGCCCTCGCTCTGAGCGAGGACGTCATGGGCATGGGAGACGAGTGGGGCCTGGTGCGGGGGTGGAGCGGCGTCCGGGGAACCTGTATCGGACAGCAGCTTTGAAGAGATCGGACCGTGCCCTCGGTCCGCTGGAGCATTGGCGTTGGGTCCCTCCGTTGCGCGAGGCTCGGCAGCGGGCTGTCCGCAGCTCAGCTCGCTGCGGCCGAGATCGGGGAAGCTCTGCTCGCCCTGGGCGGGCGCGGACCGGCCGTCCTGCTCCTCGTTGCGACGCCGGTTCGCTTCTTGCCAGCTGGGCGTCGGCTGGCTCTGACCTTGCGCAACCTGCGCCTTGGTGTCCATGGCAACCTCTTGATGAGCCGACGCGGCGGGCCTGTCCACTGGCTGCTCTGTCCTGGGTTCCCAGGTCCGAGCGGGCTTGCGTCTAGTGCTCGCCCGCCTATGGCGGGCGCTGTCAAGCTGGACGCCGGCGCTTCGCTCGCGGGGCTCGTCGGAGTGGGCCTGCGCGGGTTCTCCAGCGTCGGTCCGTGTCCGGCCCGGTGGCCGGCTCTCCGCTACGTCGCGGCCGGGGTTGAGCGCCAGGCCTCGCTGGTCGTTTGAGGGCTGGGCAGGAGTCGGCGCCAGGTGCGAGGTCCGCTCTGGGAGAGGGGCGCTGTCCGATCGCCCTTCGGCGGGCCGGATAGCCTGCTGCGCATCGCTGGAGGAGGGCGAATGCGGGGTCGGGTCAGGGCGCGAGCGCGACAGGGGGGGAGCGGCGTTGCCTGCCTGGGTGCTGACAAGCAGCGTCGGCAGATCCTCGGCGGCAGCCTGAGACAGGTCGGACGGGCCCGCTGGCGGCGCCGTCGGTGGCGCGAGAGGAGCGCGTGCCGCGCGAGGAGGTTGGGTCCCTTGCTCCCGGAGGCCAGCGACATCCGCGTCTCTGACTTGGTTCTTCCAGGGCGGGGATTCTTGTGGTGAACCCGCGGCGGGCCGTGGCTGCGGCTGCGTCCCCGGGTCGGGTCGCGACGGGCCCTGCGGCATGGCCGAGGGCCGCTCGGGCAGCTCCCCGCCAGGGTCGCCCTTCTGGCTGCAGACCTGCTGCGGCGCGGGCGGCTCTGTCCGGGGCTGGGAAGCCGCGCAGGGCTGGGGTGCGCCCTCGGTCTCATGAGCCGGCGGAGGCCGTGTCCGGCCCTCGCAGCGTGGCAGGAGGCCGCGGGTCTGCGGAAGGACAGGCTCAACTGTCGAAGCCGCAGCCGGGTCCTCCCGGAGCGGCCGGGCGGAACCTGGGACGCTGTCCGCAGGATCTGCGGACAGCGCCGCCTCCTGAGCCAGCACAAGGTCGCCGAAGCAGGTCGTGTCAGGCACGCGGGCTCCGTCCGCTCGCGCGGTGGGTGCGGAGCCGAGCCCCTGCGCTGCAAGGGCCTCGCAACTGGGCAACATCACGGTGCGCCCAGGTCGGGCGTGGTCGCGTAGGTCGTGGTCAACGCGGCGGCCTGCTCGGGGTTCATCTCGGCCAGGATCTTGCCCGCTTTCGTGCGGCTCATGCGATCGAGAACCTGGATGGCCACGTCCGTCTCGGTGACGCTCATGATGGCCGCGGCGTCTTTGGGGCGCATGCCCTCCAGCATGCGTACCACGCCCACCACGCGCTCCAGCCGTTGCTGGTCCATCTGCTCGATCTGCGCCCTGATCTCGCTGCGCAGGGCGTCCAGCTCGGCCAGACTCTGCTCGATCTTCTTCTCGGCCAGGCGTAGGTCCGCCTCACGGGCCGTGAGGGTGGCCTCCCGTTGGCTGAGGGAGCGCTCTTTCTGCTTCAACGCGTCCACCACCCAATGCACACCCCGGGGCGTGATCTCATCCTGCGTGGCTGCAGGTCCGTCCGTGGCCAGCGCTGCCGCGCCGCCGACCGCTACGCACCCGACCAGCAAGCAGCCGAGCAGCTTGGGGCTCACGCGCATCGCGCGAACCAGCGGCTGATGGCCAATGAGTCGATCTTGCGCGACTCGGCCCGCTTCTGCAGCAGGGCCTCTTCGGCAGCCTGCTGTTCCACGAGCAGCTCCATCAGCCGTGCCTCGCGATCGGCATGCCGCAGCACGCTCCTGTGCTGTTCGACCACCTGAGACTGCTGGTTGAGCCGCTGCACTTCTTCCCGCCGGCGCAGCTCGAGGCGCAGCCGGTGGGCATGCTGCTCGGCAAGCCAGAGCATGTCGTCTTGCATGGGCTGCTGCCGCGAGTGCTCGATGGCATCTTCGGTATGCGTCAGCCTGGCTTGCAGCTCGGCGCGCTGTCGTTCTTGCGCGGCGTAGGCCAGGCGAGCGTTGCGCTTCATCTGACGCTTGAGCCTCTCGAGGACGATCACGCTAGGTTGCATCGGACATTCTCCGTTCCTCCATTCTGTCGGATCCGGCGGGCCGGACCTTTAGCTCTTCCTGGGGTTGAATCTCATCATCTGCTCGACGGTCTTTTCGAAGGCGGTCGCCTCGTCTACGCGCTGCTGAAGAAAGGCGTCGATGGCCGGTTTCAGGGCGATGGCACGGTCTACGGCGGGATCGGTGCCCTTGCGGTAGGCGCCCAACCGCACCAGCTCCTCGTTCTCCTGCCAGGTGGCCAACAGGTCTCGCACCTGCACCGCCGTGGCTTGCTGCTCGAGCGAGGTGGTGTTTGGCATGGTGCGAGACAAGCTCTGCAACACATCGATGGCCGGGTAGTGGCCGTGGCTGGCCAGCTTGCGGGACAGGACCACGTGGCCATCGACGATGCCACGCACCATGTCGGCCACGGGATCGTGGATGTCGTCCCCTTCCACCAGCACCGTGAAAACACCGGTGATGCTGCCATGTTTCGCCCCGGGACCTGCGCGCTCCAGCAGGCTGGGGAGCAATCCGAAGACGGAGGGTGTGTAGCCGCGCGTGGTGGGAGGCTCGCCGGCTGCCAGGCCGATCTGCCGCTGGGCCATGGCGAGACGGGTCAGGCTGTCCGCCAACATGAGCACGTTCTTGCCCTGGTCGCGGAAGTGCTCGGCGATACACATGGCCGTGTAGACGCCTTTCACCTGCAGGATGGGTGAAGCATCGCTGGTCGCCACCACGACGACGGATCGGGCGAGCCCCTCTTCGCCCAGGTCGCGTTCCAAGAACTCGCGCACCTCGCGGCCGCGCTCGCCCACCAGGGCGATCACATTGACATCCGCCCTCGTGTGACGCGCTACCATGCCCAGCAGGGTGCTCTTGCCCACCCCGGAGCCCGCCATGACGCTGATGCGTTGGCCAAGACCCAGGGTGAGCAGGCCGTCCATGGCTCGCAGACCGGTCTGCAGCGGGCGATCGATGGGCTGCCGCAGCAGCGGATCAGGGGCGTCGGCGTCGAGCTGCCGCGAATAGGGCAGGTGCCCCAGGGGCTTGTGGTCGATGGGCTTGCCCAGGGGATCAACCACGCGGCCCAGCAGGCCGTCGCCCACGCGCACGCTAAGGCGCTTGGAGAGCACGGTGACGGTGGTCCCCTGTCCGACCCGGGGCAGGTTGCCCAGGGGCATCAGCAGGGTCTGGTGCTCCCTGAAGCCGATCACCTCGGCCCAGATGCCCTCGACCTCGGTGAGGGTTCCCACCGAGACGCCTGGCAGCTCGGCTTCCAGCACCTGGCCCACGGACTGGGTGATGCGGCCCTGTTGGCGCATCAGGCCGGCTTCGGTCATGCGGCCGACCAGGCGTGCGAGCTGCAGGGAGCTCATAGCAGGCCGTCCAGCTCGGCGTCGTAGGTGAGCCAGGCCTGGACCGCCTCCTCCAGGCCATCCAGAGCCGTCTCGATCCTGGCGTCGAGCATGCCGTTGCGGCAGTGCGCGACGCAGCCCTGGTCGATGTCGGTGTCCACCTGGACCTGCCAGCCGGGTCGAGCGCTCAGCAGCTCCTGTGCCAGCTCGAGGTTGGCGGGTGCGACGGTCAGCGTGACTTCTTCCTCCAGCACCAGGCGCTCGGAGATCTCGTCCAGGCGACCGCGGAAGGCCTCTTCGCTGGCGGACGGCTCCACGGTGATGATCCGGCGCGTGGCGGCCATCACAGCTTCGCCGAAGGCGGCGCGAATCTCCAGCAGGGCTTGTCGCCGCGCTGCTTCCAGGCCAGCCGCCAGCTCAGCGATGATCTCTCTCTCTGCAGCCAGCTGCGAGAGCAGGGCTTCCTTCTCGGCCTGCAGGTCCGCCAGCTCCTGCTCGGCGCGCTGACGCGCCTGGACCTGGGAATCGTACTCGGCTGTGCTGGGTCCGCTGGTGGCAGGCGCCTCCTCGGAGGACTCGCCCGCGGCGGACTCGGCGGACTTGATGGCAGAGGCAGGTGAGAACTTCGGCTTTGCTTCAGCCTTTTGCAGGGGCGAGAAGGAAGCGCGCTTGCCGATGGGGTTGAAGGCGGACATCTCCGGGGCTCCTTCAGGCGCTCTTTATCCAACGGCGCAAGACCTGGGTCGAACACTCGGGTCTGGCTTCCACGAGGCGATTCAGCTCGCGGGCGTCTACGGGCTGGAAGTTGTCCACCATGTTGCGCAGCTTCTCCGCCAGGGTCTGGTCGTCGAAGGTCTCTTCGCCCGGCGCGCCTTCTTCGCTCTCCAGGCCGTCTTCTCCCTCGGCCTCAAGGGCGGGGGACTTGAGCTGGGCCATGAGCGGTCGCACGACGAAGACGAAGACCAGCAGCAGGGCCAGCAGAACGGCGCTGTAGGGCAGGTAGCGCACGAAGTCCACGGAAGCTTCCGCCAGCGTCTCCTCCCCGTCCGCCACTGCCGCGAAAGGCAGGAAGCTGAGCTGCAGCTCGTCGCCGCGTGCTTCGTCGAAGCCGATGGCGTTCTTGA
The DNA here is from genome assembly GCA_964454135.1 of uncultured Enterobacterales bacterium. Classification (GTDB taxonomy): domain Bacteria; phylum Myxococcota_A; class UBA796; order UBA796; family JAFGLY01; genus CAYVQL01. The sequence continues at coordinate 24,307 of CAYVQL010000027.1, forward strand.
TGGTGGCGTGCAGCTCCTGACGGATGCTCTCCTCGGAGAGGGAACCTTCGGAGGCCGCCACCAGCTCGGCCACGCGGTCGGCGTTCACCACCACACCTGCCGTGATGCGGTTGACGCGTCCAGCCGCCTGCACGGTATGCGTCTCGGTCTCGGTGTACTTGTAGTTGGTGATGGTCTGCGTCGAGCTGCGCTGCGTCTCGCCCGTCTTCGGCGTGGCATTCTCCGGCAGGTTGCTCTCAGTTCCCGGCACTCCCCCCGTGTTGGCGTTGGAGCTCTGCTCCTCGATGAGCTGCTCGGAGAGCGGCACCTGGCTGTTGGGATCCACAGATCGCACCACGCTCTCGGTGGTGGCCGAATCCACCTCCACCGCGATGGAGGCGTTGAACTGGTCCATGCTGCCCAGGATGTCGGTCAGGGCCCGCTCGACGGCCCGCTGACGCATCTGCTCGTGGTGCTTGCGCATCTCCAGCAGATCGCCTCCGGTGACGGCGTCCTGGTCGCCGTTGTTGGGACGCGTGAGCATATTGCCCTTCTCGTCCGTCAGGACCACCTGGGCGGGATCGAGCCCGCTGATGGCGCCGGCTACGAGCGACGTGATGCCTCGTACCTGGTTTTCCGAGAGACTGCGCCCAGACGCCAGGCGCAGAGCGACGCTGGCCGAGCCATCTTTGTCTCCCTTGAGGAAGGCCGAACGCTCGGGCAGCACCAGGTGCACGCGGCAGGCTTCGATCTCGTCCAGCGCCACCAGAGTGCGGGTCAGCTCTCCCTGCAAGGCGCGTTGATACATCCAGAGCTCGCGGCGGGGTGTCGTCCCGGGTCCGATCTCCTCGAGCAGCTCCAGGCCCACCGTGGTGCCCGTGGCCGCGATGGAGATGCGCGCGGGACCCATCATCTGACTGGGCACCTGCAGCGTCTGTCCGTCGGAATCCACGCGGTAGGGGATCAACTCCTCGTCCAGCGCGGTCGTGGCGTTGCGCAGCTCCTCGGCGTCACGCGTGACGAGCACCGTGTTGTAGCTGTCGCGGGCCGCCCAGATGCCCACAGCCGTCATCAAGATGACGCTCAGCGCGACCGCTACCCAGAGAACGCGCTGCTGCCTGGGTTCCAAGCCAGTGTAGAATTGCTTGATCTGTTCGAGGAAAGGATTCAACGGCCCCTCCCGTCACACATGGGGCTAGCGTCCATCATCTGCGGCATAGCGCAACATGGCCAGGCGACGGCTGATGCCCTGACTGACCCCGCTATAGAGCATGGAGTTCTCGGTGAGGCGCGCGGTTTCTCGCTCGGCCACCACCGAGTTGCCATCGAAAGACCACGGTGGAGCTTCGATCTCCTCGATTTCGGGGCGGGTCGCGTCTTGACCCGCGGCATCCAGGTGACCCGCCTCTTCGCATTGCATCGTCAGTCCGGGCGTCTGTTGCACGGCCGCGGCCAGGAGTTGGTCGAAGGGAATGAACCTGGCCTTGTAGCCAGGGGTGTCGGCGTTGGCGAGGTTGGCTGCGGTCAACGAGTGTTGGGTCTGCCGCAGGTCCAATACTTGCTGGAGGCCGTGGTGCAGCGAGTCGAAGAGCATACTGCTCATGGCGACCTCCTCTTGTTCCGCGTTCGCCCCCTAATCGGACGATCGTCGCCGCACTTTAGGGTGGAAATCAAAAAAAAGTAATTAGTCTTCACGAGACCGGATCTCCTCGGCGAAGATGGCCGCGTCGAGCTCATCGCGCTTCAGGGCCGCCCAGATGTCGTCACCTGCGAGTGACTCCTGTAGGAGGGTATCCTCGGGGTCGTCGCTGGTGGCGTCGTTGAGGGCCAGGTAGGCGGCGTGGCGGGCGTCCGCCGGATCCGTGCTGCGACCGGCGGCCTGCTTGGCGACCTCGGCGGCCTCTTCGGTGAGGCCTTCGGCCATCAGGCAGCGCGCCAGCGACAGGTAGGGGAGCGGGTCTTTGTGGCGCGCCAGCTGCTGCTCGGGCATCAGCTGCCGACGCAGGGAGGGGATGGCTTGCGCGCAGCGCCCGGCCTCAGCGTCCCGCATGGCCAGCAGCAGCTGGGCTTCCTCCCTGGTTTCATCGTAGCGGGCGGCGACGACCAGCGCCTGTGTGGCGCCGTCCGTGTCACCCGCGGCGTCCTTTGCGCGGGCTCGCAGCAGCTCGCGCCTGCCGCGCAGCTGTACCGGGACCTCGCCACTGCGCAGGTAGGCCAGCGTGTCGAGGGCCTCCCGGTAGCGCTCGCTGTCCACGTAGAGCTGGGCCAGGCGTAGGACCAAGCCGGGATTGGAGGCGTTCTCGCGGCCGAGGATGTGGAAGGCATCGCGCAGCACGCGTCGGGCATGTTCGGGCAGCCCGAGGGACTCATAGGCGTCCGCCACCAGCAACAGGGGAGCGGGATCGTCCACGCTCTCGGACAGAGCCCGTGACCAGGTCTCTTCGTGCAGGGCCGCCATCTCGATCCAGCGGCGCTGCTCCTTCAGGCCTGTCAGGCGCTCGTTGAACAGGCCCCAGAGCCGCTGGGGAGCGTCGGAAGAGACGAAGCGCTGCGGGAACCTGCGCAGCAGGCGTTTCAGGTCGCCCATCGCCCCCGGCACCTCCTGGAAAGTCTCTTCGATCTGTGCGATCAGGTAGATGGCCTCGGCAGCGGCGTAGCCATCGCCCCGGGCCAGGATGCCCAGGGCCGGGATCGCCCGCGGCCAGAAGGTCGGTCGATGCTCCAGCAGCTCGAGCAGCAACAGGCGGCACTCGCTCAGCTCGGGCGGGGCGTTGTTGTAGGCGCGGCGTGCTGCGACGAATTCCCTCCTCGCCGACAGGGCGTCACCCTGGCGCAGGGCGACCCAGGGACGGTGCTCTGGCAGAACCCGCGCCTGCAGCCCTTCCAGGGGCTCAAGGCTGGTCTCGAAAGCACCGGCCCGCTGCAACAGCTCCGCCGCCAGCAGCCAGGCCTCGGGGCGGCCGGTGGTGTCGAGGAGCAGCCGCGCCATGGGCTCGCGGGCCGGGCGGCCCGTGGCCAGGCTGATCAACGCCAGGGCCTCGGCCACCTGTTCCTGCGAGGCGCCTGCGGCATGGGCCAGGCCCAGCTGTTTCCTGGCGTCTTCCCATGCGGCGGAGGCCAGCGCGGCGCGGGCGCGGATCATGGCGACCGTGCCCGGTGAGAAAGCGCCTGGGTGGTGCTGCAGCTGCTCGAAGTAGTAGCGGGACTCGGCGGAGAAGCCCAGCTTCAGGTAGTGCCAGCCCAGGCCGTACAGAGCCAGGGAACGTTCACGCTCGTCGTTGGACTCCAGGTAGGCCTGGCGCGCGTCATCGATGGATGCCCAGGAGGCCGTGCCGGCACCTGGCTCGTAGACCGGCAGCAGGGTCTGGTAGCTCAGCGGGTCGAGAGCTGGGGTGAGGGCCTCACCCTGCAGAAAGACCAGGGGGAGGTCCAGCGGCACAGCCGGAGGGCTGGGCTCGCTGTCCTCGAAGAGCTCGTCGAGGCTGAGCGAGGGGGGAGGCAGGCTGGGGGTCGGCGGGGCTTGGCCGCTGCCTGCGCGCAGGTGCAACCTGCCGCTGTCGACCACGGCCTCCAGCTGGCTGCGGCGGTCGCTCAGCTGCACAACCAGGTACCAGCTGCCGCTTCCCAGGGATCGCACCTCGATGTCGATGATGCCGCGCACGGAGCGGTCCTCCAGCGCCTCCTCCAGGTCCGCCACATCGGTCGGACAGCCGCGCACCATCAGCTGGGCGATGCCCGGCTTGATGGGCGTGAAGGGCTGCAGCGTGGCCGAGGGGGGCAGGAGGACGGAGATCTCTCCCTCCTGGGCGTTCAGCTGGGGGCAGAGCATAGCCAGCAGCAGCGGCAGGTGGCCCATCATGGCGCTAGCACCCCGGCCCGCGCAGCGTGGCTGCGGGCATCAGAACCTCGCCAACAGGCCGGCGCCGACGCGCCAGGCGGAGAGGTTCAGGCCCTCGCCAACGCCGAAGATCTGGTGCTGCCGGCGTCCGAGAAGCACCTCGAGCTCCACGCTCCGCAGCCGGGATTGCCTGTCCGGACGGATGCTCTTCTCGTACAGGCCCGTGTCGATGCGCGCCCCGGCCATCAGCACGGCGCCGATCTTGGTTCCGCTCGTGGTCTGCTGCGGCGCCATCTCGCTGAAGTGGGTCGCGGCCGGGCCCAGGGCGCCGAAGACCTCCACGCCGCCCAGCTTGTGGGTGGCCTCCGCGCAGAGCGAGAGGGGAATCAGCTCCATCACGGTGCCGTCTTCCATCATCCCCCCCGTACCCTGGCTGACGGCGTCGCCCAGCATGCGGTGGTAGCCCACCTCCGCGGAGACGCTCAGGAAGCGCCAGACCCCGTAGGTGGCGAAGCCGGTGCCGCCGAAGCGGCTCGAACGGTAGACCTGGGCCACCTGGGGATCCTGCCAGACCTCGCCCATGCCGCGTGCGCCCAGGATCAGCCCGATACCATCGCTCTCGGCGAGCGCAGGCGCAGAGAAGGTCAGCGCGCAGGCCAGTGCACCGCAGCCGAGCGTCTTTCCCCATGAAACGGGGTGCTTTGTCATCTTCTGCTCCTTGATAGAGCCGTCCCGGCATTCCGCCACTCTATCGGACGGAAGGGCCGCGGCTTGAGGAATTTCTGCCGTCCCTCGAGCCCTAGCGGAGCAGGTCGAGCACGCCCTGGTTGATGTTCTTGGCCTGGGCCAGCACCGAGGTACCGGCCTGCTGCAGGATCTGCTGCTTGGCCAGCTCGGCGGTCTCGAAGGCGAAGTCCGCGTCCCGGATCTGGCTCTCGGCGCACTCCAGGTTCTCCACGTAGGTCTCCATGTTTCCCAGGGCCGAGTCGAAGCGGTTCTGCACCGCGCCGACCTGGGAGCGATAGCTGCTGACCGAGTCGATGGCCGTGTCGAGGAAGTCGATGGCGGCCTGGGCCGTGGTGGCGGCGGACAGGTCCAGGGTTCCGGTGTCCACGCCCAGCACGCTGGCGCTGAGATCGTTCATCGGGATGTCGATGCGATCATTGGTGGTGTTGTACAGCCCCACCTGCACCGAGAGCGAGGTGTTGGTGCCGTCGCACAGGGCCAGGCCGTTGAAGGAGGTGACGGCGGCGATGCGGTCCACCTCCTCCGAGAGCTGGACGAACTCGTCCTGGATGTAGCCGCGTTCCTCGTCGGGCAGGGTCTCGGAGGAGCTCTGCACGGCCAGCTCGCGCATGCGGCTCAGGATGTCGCCCACCTCGTCCATGGCGCCCTCAGAGGTCTGCACGATGGAGATGCCGTCGTTGGTGTTGCGCATGCATTGGCGCCCGCTGGCGATCTGCGCATCCAGGCTCTCGGCCACGCCCAGGCCGGCGGCATCGTCCGCCGCCCTGGAGATGCGCAGCCCGCTGGAGATGCGGGCGTAGGTCCCCTTCAGCGCCCTGCTGGTTTCGTTGAGGTTGTTGATGGCGTTCAGCGATGCTGTGTTCGTATTGACCGTGAGTGCCATGGTGTGCTCCTGTGTGTTGGGCTGCGGTGCGTGGGATCCGGTCGTGCGGTCGGTATCTGCGGATCCCTGTGGGGGGTGCAGCGCTCCTGGGGCCCGGCGTCTCAGGATTGAGACGTCTTCGCCAGGAGGCGATCGGAATCGGAAAGGGGTTGTTTGCTAGATATACGAGAAGAGGTTCGTGCCGGACGATGCGCCCATGATCTGGAGGACGGCCTGATAGGTGGTCTGCAGCTCCGCCAGCCGCGTGTACACCTCGACGCTGTCGGCGGCGGTCAGGTCGTCCAGGCTGGTGGCGAGCGTCGTCTCCATGCTCTCGGCCAGCTGCATGGCGTCCTCGGCCTTGTTGAACTCAACCGCCACGTCGTAGCGAGCGCCGCTCAGCTGGTCGGTGCAGTCGGAGAAATCGCCGAGCAGAGCCGCGATGTCGTCCGCAGCGTCGGCGTTGCTCGTGTCGGCCAGCAGGTCCGCCAGGGCGCTCACGGTGGCGAAGATGTCCACGTCGCCCTGGAGGAGCTCGCTGCCGTCGAATCCGGTGGCCACTTCCTGGTCGCTTCCGACCATGGTGCTGGGTGTATCGCTCGAGCCCAGGTAGTTGCCGTCATCGTCGAATGCGGCGCTGTCGTAGGCCGTGCCTGCGAAGATGTATCGCCCGCCCACCTCTGTGTTGGCCAGGCCCACCAGCTGGGAGAGGATGGCTTCGGCCTCGGCGGCGGCGTCCGCCCGGTCCTCGGAGGTGTAGGTCTCGGAGGAGAACTGGGTGGCCAGCTCGGTGGCGCGGCTGATCAGGTCGCTCATGGCGGAGAGGGCCGTCTCGGCCACGTCCAGGTAGCTGGTGGCGCGGCCGGCGTTGTCGGTCCAGGTCTCCTGGTCGGCCAGCTCGGAGGAGAGCCGGTGGATCTGCTCGATCTGCTCCGGAGCGTCGGAGGGCTTGGTGACCGCCAGGCCCGTGGTGGCCTGCTCCTGGAGGTCGGCGATCTGGGAAGCAAGCTTGTTGACGGCCTGGTTCATGGAGCTGAGGCTGGAGCTGTAGGAGGTGCTGATCATCGGGCGATCTCCATCAGCTCGCCGAGCAGCTCGTCCGTGACGCTGATCACGCGCGCGGCGGCCTGGTAGGCGGCCTGCCACTGGATCAGGGCCACGGCCTCGTCGTCCAGGTTGACGCCGGTGATGGCGCTGTGCAAGGCGTCCAGGTCGCTGGCCGTGGCCGCGGCGCTGTCGGCGCTGGCAGCAGCCGCCGAAGCCTCCTGGCCCACGGTCGCGTAGATGGACGAGACGAACTCCTCGGCTGTCTGGCTGGCGCTGCCGAAGATGCCCTGGTCCTGGATGTCGATCATGGCGCTCAGGTTGTCCCCGTCGCCGGCCGCGGCGCTGGCGTCGCCGGCCAGGGCCAGCAGGCTGGCGTCGTCCAGGATGGACGCGCTCACCTGGAAGCTGGCGGCCTCGCTGCCGCTGGTGTAGCTGAAGAGGTCGCCGCCGGCCGAGCCGTTGGCGTCGTAGCCGCTGGCGTGCTGGGCGTTGAAGGCGTCGGCGAGGTTGGAGACGAAGCTGTCCAGGTCGCTCTGCAAGGCGTCGATCACGGCCAGCGCGTCCAGCTGCCCGCCGATGCTGCCCCCCACGCCGTCGGTCACCTCGTAGGAGCCCTCGCCGCTGGAGAGCGAGATCGTCGGGTTGCCGTCGCTGTCCTCGCCGTAGCTCAACGTGCGGGCCTCGCCATCGTTGAGGATCGCGTGGCCATCGAGGAAGAGGGTGACCTCGTTGTCCTCGCCGTACTCCACGCTCACGCCGATGCTGTCAGCCAGCTCGGAGATCAGGGCGTCGCGCTGGTCCAACAGGTCCCCCTGCCCGTTGGTGTCGGCGTCATTGCTGATGGCCTGTTGCAGGGAGGCTATCTGCTCCAGGGTCTCGTTGATGCTGGAGATCTGGTTCTCGATCACGCCCTTGGCGTCGTCGGCGCTGCTCTGCAGGTAGCTGTGGGCGTCCTGCACGGAGGCGGTCAGGGCATCGGCCGCGTAGACGGCGTCCATGCGCAGGGCGTTGTCCGCCGGGTCAGCGGTGAGCGCCTCCAGGGCGTCGAAGAACTCCGAGAGCGCCGTGGCGACGCCGCTGGCGTCGGTCTCCGAGAACTCGGCTTCCACGACGCTCAGGATCTGGCTGGCGGCGGAGTGCCGCGCCTCGTCGCCCTGGGCGTCTACAAGCTGCTCCGAGAGCAGGTTGTCGCTGGCCCGCGCGATGCTGGCGATCTGCGTGCCCGTGCCGAACCAGCTGCCGCTCTGCAGCACGCTCGTGGCTGTGCTGGTGCTCAACGACTTGGCGTGGTAGCCCTCGGTGGACGCATTGGCCACGTTGTTGCCCACGACCGAGATGGCGCTGGATGCCGCCTGGAGGCCTGACTGGGCCACGGAGAGCGTGCTCAGCAGGGACATGGCTATCTCGCCAACCTTCCGCTGGCGCCGTAGGTCTGCTCAGTGCCGAGGCCCATGGCGAGCTCGAAGCTGGCCGAAGCGCTGCGCAGCACGCGCTGGAGACGCTGATCCACCGCCCTCAAGCGCCGCAGACCCTCCAGGTCTGAGCTCGAGAGCTGGATCCGCCCCTTGTGCGGGCCGTGCGGATCCTGTGTCGCCAGCTCCAGGTGGAAGAGCAGGTCCTGCCTCTTCCTGGTGCTACTTTGCAGGTTTTCCGCGTTCAGGGTGCGCGCTGCTTCCAGCTGCCGCTCGGCCGTGTCGAGCAGCTCGACGACCAGGATCGAGACAGCGCTTGCGTCTTTCCGCGCGGCCTGGGTCTCGATCCTGCCCCCGTTGCTGCTCACAGATACCGGCATCACAGCTCCATCAGCAGAGCGTCGAGCATGGCGTCCATGTCGATATTGCTCTCGAGCGTGCCGTTTGCGATCTCTTCCTTGGCGCGGATCACCTCTTCGGGCCGCACGCCCTCGGTCTGAGTCGCCGCCGCGGACTTGACTTGTTGGACCCAAGTGGCACCGGCTGACAAGCTGACCTCCACACCCGCGGGGGGAGCTTCTTGTTCCGCTGGGGCCGATCTGGTGGTGGTCGGGGCGGCGGGTTGGATTGCCGCGGGACCGTAAATACCAGTGATGTTCATCAGGACCTCCAGGATGGCTACTCGGATCAGCGTAGGAAGACTTTAGGGATTTTACCTTTCGTAGCTAGAATGGCCAGACGCGGTCCACGACACGCTGTCCAAGACCGGGTCCCTGCTTGTCCGCGATCACGCCGCTGCCGGTGTTCTCGATCTCCGATTCTGCCAGCAGATAGCTCTCAACGGTGTTGTCGAGCTGGATGTCGCGGGGACGTACGGTGCCTGTGAGCACCAGATACTGTGTTTCTCTGTTGGAGCGGACCTTCTTCCAGCCCCAGATGCGCAAGTTGCCGTTTGGCAACACTTCGATCACCTTGCAGGTGAGCATGCCCTCGAGGGAGGACTCGCGCGAAGTCGTGCCTCCGCCGTCGAAGGCGCTCTCGTATTCCGTGCCCAGGCCGATGCCGCCTTCCAGGTTCGCGTTGGCGTTGGAGACGCCCGTGGCGATGCCGAAGAGGCTGGCGAGCTTGGCGCCGATGCTGCTCTTGCGCTCGGTGGCCGTGTCGGCCTGCAGGCTGGTGGAGGTGCTCTCCGCCACGATGACCGTGATCAGGTCACCCACCTGGCGCGAGTTGCCGTCCATGCCCAACATGGCCCTGGCGCTGCGCTCGTTCCAGAGGCTGCCCGGGGGGGCGCTGGGTGCAGCCGGCGCCGGGCTCACCACGGGCGGCTGGGGCGGTGCGCTGGGATCGGCCTGCGCGCTGGCTGATATGGCCAGCAAGAGAGGCGCTGCCAGCAGGCGGGGATCAGTCCGTGACATGGTTGCAGACCTCTTTCAGGCGCTCAGAGACGGGTCCGGCGACGACGCAGCCCGGCGTGAGCAGGATGCCGTCCACCACGACCTTGGTGGCCAGGTTGGCGACCCTGACGCGATCGCCCAGCTGGGCGTCGGCCACCAGGCGGCCGGGGGCTTCGATGAGCAGCGCCCCAGAGCCGGCCAGCAGGCTGACCTGGGCTCCGGCAGCGGAATCCGGCCGGGGCCGGATATCCACCTCGGAGAAGGGCTCTCCAGCGCGCAGCGAGGTGCGCGTCAGCCACTGTCGCCCCTCGAGGCTCTGCGGGTCCGCGGCCGAGCCCTGCAGCTGCTCCAGCTGCGCCCTGCCCAGCTCCCAGCGCAGCTCGGCGCCGGGCTCGCAGTCCGTGCTGCTGACGGGGACCTGTACCCAGACGCGCAGGCGGCTGCGCAGGCGCAGCTTGGCGCAGATGCGCTTGGCGTCGTAGAGCGTGACCCTCAGGTCGGCGTGCCCGTGGAAGCGTTCCCCGGGGGCGCTGTCCACCACGGTCCGGGCGCTGCCGGCGCAAGGGGGCAGCTCCTCCACTCCCAGCTGCAGCAGCTCCACGTCGTCGGCGTCGACGTCCAGGCGCGAGGCCACGTGGGAGCGCACGGCGTCTTCCAGCTTCGCAAGCCCGTCTTCCGGCGGACAGCTTGTCGCCGGACAAAGGACTTCGCCCGCGGCGGCTGCCGTGAGGGCTGAAAGCAGGAAGGGGAGAAGGAGGGTCAATTTCGTACGCTCATCGCTTCAGGTTGGAGACGACCTGCAGGGCCTCGTCCGCGGCTTCCATGACCTTGCTCGTGAGCTCGAAGGCGCGCTGCGCCACGATCATGGAGACCAACTCCTCGGCCACATCCACGTTGCTCGACTCCAAAAAGCCCTGCTGGATATTGACCTTGCCGTCGTTGGGGTCCATTGGGAAGGGTTCCCCGCTCTCGGGGGTGGCCGCGTAGAGATTGCCTCCCAGGGCAGTCAGTCCGCCGGAGTTGGGGAAGTCGTAGAGCTCGATGGTACCGATGCTGACGGGCTCGGTGGGATCGTCGGCGTAGGTGACTGCGACGGTGCCGTCCTGGGCCACGGTGAGAGACTCGGCGTCATCGGGGACCTGCAAGCCGGGGCTCAGCAGATAGCCGGCGTTGTTGACGACTTCGCCGTCGCTGTTGAGCGTGAAGTGCCCGTCACGGGTGAAGCGCTGCGTGCCATCGGGCGCCTCGACCGAGAAGAAGCCGGCGTCTCCGATGGCCAGGTCGAGCTCGTTGCCGGTCGACTGGATGCTGCCAGCCGAAAAGTCGCGGCTCATGGCGACGATGCGCGTGCCCGTGCCCAGCTGCAGGTTGTTGGGGCGCGTGATCTGCTCGGAGGGATCGCCCACCGCCAGCTCCTGGTAGACCAGGTCCTCGAAGACCTCACGGCTCTTCTTGAAGCCCGTCGTGGAGACGTTGGCTAGGTTGTTGGCGATGTTGTCGATGCGCGACTGTTGCGCGGACAAACCTGTAGCGGCGGCGTAGAGCGCACGCATGGGAAACCTCTCAGTTGGCAGTCAGCTGTCAGCGGAACTGTGACAGGAACTTGTTCTCCCTAGCCCTCCCGGCTTGTGGTCAAATAGCTTCTCGCCAGTCTAGATCTTGTGCTTTGATGAACTCTTTGATGGATTTTCTAAGCGTCTTGCGCGCCTCGCTAAGGATCTGGCTGATCCTCGAGACGCTGACACTGTAGGTCTCACCGATCTCAGCCAGAGACAACCCTCGGCCGTAGTACAGCATGACGCACTGGCGTTTTCGTTCAGGCAGCATGAGGACCGCCTTCATCAGCATGGCTCGCGTGTCCTTTGAAGCCAGGCTTAGCAGGACTTCCTCGCCGTCGTGGTGCAGGCGGCTGTCGAGCAGCTTGCTTCCCCCTTGGGCGCCATCGTTCACGCTCTCCTGGTTCTCCAGGCTCATATGCGTGATGGGCGAGACCTGATCGGCTGCATCCCAGTAGCTGTCCATGTCCATGTCGAGGCGCTCGGCGATCTCCTCGGGGGAGGGAGGCCGCCCGTGCTCCAGCGTCAGGCTGTCGCGCGCGTCTTCGATCTCCCGAGCGATGTTGCGCTGCCGGCGGCTGAGGGTGTCCAGCGAGCGCAGGGTGTCCAGCATGGCGCCTCGGATACGGTATTCAGCGTAGGTCCCGAAGCGGATGTTGAAGCTCTCGTCGAAGTGCTCGAAGGCCTCCAGCAGTCCGATGGCCCCGTATGACGCGAGGTCTTCCGCGGTCATGCTGCAGCCCATGGGCAGCCGATCGGCCAGGCGCTTGGCCAGGAAGAGTACCTTTCCCTGGTACTGCTCGCAGATGCCAGCGCGGTCCAGCCCCTCGATGATGCGGTGCTCGGGGGCGCTTTGGCTGCTGTAGTACACGATGGGGTCTCCGGCGGGGTGTTCGCACCGCAGGTTGCCTAGAGCAGGCTGGTCTGTCCTGGAGCGGGGATTTCGGTGATCTGCAGAGAGAGGGTGTCGTTGTGCATCACGAGCTCGCCGCGCGCGATGATCTTGCCCGCTACGACCACGGACAAGGGTTGGTAGGCTGGCTGCTCCAGCTCGAGGATGTCATCCGGGCTCAGCGAAGCCAGCTCGCGGATCGTCATCTGGACGCGCCCCAGCTCGATCACCACGTCGATGGGGATCTGCCGCAGGAACGCGTCGGAACCGGTGAGCGACGATGTGCTTTCAACCTGCATGGATGCCTCGCATGGCGAATTCGCTTGCTAGTCTGGTCGTCTTCCGTTCATCCAGACCCAGTATCGGTCGGCGCTCTGTCAACTTGAGCGGAAACACAAAAAAAAGCAGAAAAAAAACGCTGCTCCGCGGGGGTTCGGATCCATGGTGACACGTCTGAGCGCTCCTGGCTACCCGAGGGGGCGGCCAGGGAGCTGGTGAGAGGGGCGGGCACCGACCATTTCCGCCGACAGCGCCGGCGGAAACAGCCGGCGCCGTAATTTTGGGGGAAAGACAGATTCTTCCCCCCCTATCCGAGGCGGACACCGCCTCTCCCCCCCATCCTCGCCGCTTGATGAGCGGCGCAGGGCTGCATACGCAGCCCTGAAACAGCGCTGCGGAAGCTCCTCGAACTGTCGGCGGGATCGGCGTTTCTTGATCGGTGCCGAGGCGCGACATTGGCGCCTATACGAGCTTTTCCGTCACCCGCAGGGAATGGTAGCCGTTGGAGTTTCCCGGCTCTCCCTCCAGGATGGCGCGGTCCTGTACGCGCAGGACGGCGGTGGCGGCCGGCCCCAGGGGGATGGTGTCGCCCACGCTGAGATCGCGCACCCGGCCCAGGGGCAGGCTGACGCGGGCCAGCTCCGCCACCAGCTCCAGGGGCAGCTCCAGGGCGCGCCGGCGCAGATCCTGTTCTCCCATGGTCGCGCCGTTCTTCTGCTGGGCACCCATGGAGGGCAGGTTTTCGGGCAACGGCACCGTCAGCAGGGTCTTGCCCAGCTCGGAGCCATTGGCCGATATCTTCAACATGGTGCCCACCGCCGGATCGCTCCGCAGATCGGGCGTGATGAAGCGGCCGTGGGGCGCCATCTGCTCGATCTGGAACTGGGAGCCGTTGGGATCAGGCCAGTGGGAAGAGAGCCCCGAGAGCAGGTCCAGGCAGATGCGCCGACCGAAGCGCATCTCCAGGTCCGTGATGGGGTGCTTGGCGCGGAAGAAGAGCCCCGCGTCGCCGGTCTCGCCCAGCATGCAGCCCGTCAGGCGACTCAGCAGCTTGCCGGGCATCAAGATCAGGCCTGGCTGACGGCTGCTGCCGTTGCCGAACATGGTGAAGATGGAGGGCTCCTTGGGGCGATTGTCCTCCATGAAGATGCGCAGGGGCTTGATGCGGATCTTCGTGGGGCGCACGCGGAACTCCCCCCCTGCGCGGCTTCCCAGCTGTCGCTGCAGCTTACGAGCCGCGGCCCGCAGGCTCTCTTCGACGTCGGGCAGCGCGGTGGGCGTCTCTTTGTCCGGAGAGATGAGCTTGGAGATGATGGGATTCATGTCGCCTAGCCTCGATGATGCTCCCGTGCCGGGATCACTGCACGACGAACCTTGTGAAGTAGATGCGCTCGATTCGCTGGGGGCGCATGATGCCGTTGATGCGCGCGAGGCAGTCGTCGCGCAGGCGCATCTTCCCGTTCACGCCCTCCACCTCGGCGAAGCTGTAGTCGCTGACGATGGTCAACAGGGCATCTCGGATCTGGGATTTGCGCTCTTCCATCAAGGCCATGCTGGCCTGGGAACCCTCTACCTGGATCTCCATGTTCAGCAAGCGCCCGCCGCCGCCGCCCCGCAGGTTCACGATGAAATCGCCCAGGGAGACGATGATGCCGTCGGGGACTGCGGCTTCGGTTTCCTCGCCATCCCCCTCGGCCAGCTCCTCCACGCCGGCTTCGTCTTCGGCCTGGTCGTCTCCGGGCAAGAAGAACGAAGCACCGAAGCCGGCACCGGCTCCTGCCAGGAAGAGGGCGACGGCCAGGATGGCCATCTTGCCGCGCTGGGGCGCTGCCTCCTCGCCCTCTTCGAGCTCGACTTCGACGTCTTCGCTATTCGGAGCCATGGTCTCCTCCCTTGAGGCCCATCAAGGTGTCCAGCGCGGTGTAGGACGAGCGGCTGTCGGCCTCGATGATGATCTCCACGCGGCGGTTCCAGCTCGATGCACGGTCGGTGACCGTATCCGATGGGCGGTAGCAGGAGAAGCCGCGGGCCTCGAGCCGTTCTCCCGGTATGGGACCCTGCTTCTCCAGCGCCACGATCACCGAGACCGCCCGCTTGACGGACAGCAGCCAGTTCTCCTCCACGCTGCCGGTGGTGTCGGTGTGGCCCTCGGCGATGATGGTGACCTCTTCGTCGGCCAGGGCCCGCGCCAGATCGCCGATCAAGGCGTAGGCTGCGGGGTGCACGCGCGTCTGGTTGGGGGCGAAGAGCACGCGCTCGTCGATCTCGACCCGGATCTCGGTCTGGTTGCGCGTCATGCGCACCAGGTCGTCCGACAGGTGGGCCTCCAGGGCCTCTCTCACCCGCGAGACCAGCGGATTGATGTGGTCGTTGGCCTCGGGGGTGGAGGCCATGGGGTCGGTCCCCTTCTCGTCGTTGGAGAGCTCGGTGGAGTAGTTGCCCATGGACAGCGCCGTGCGGATGGACTCCAGCACGGCATTCAGGCGCGTCAGGTCCTCGAAGTTGGCCATGGCCAGCAGCATGACGAAGAAGGTCAGCAGCAGGGTGACCATATCCGAGTAGGTGACCATCCAGAGTGGCGCGCCCGGCTCGGACGCAGGCGCTTTTTTCTGGCGACGCGCCAAGTGCGACTCCTTCCTTGCCCAGGAACTGCTGGTTGCGTTTCGACAAGCCCGCTATCGGTCGGGACGGCGTTCGCTTTAGGAGAAAATCGGCCTGTTTGTGAAAATTCGCGGCGCCCCGGCCTGGCGGGCGCGGGGCGCAGCTGTCTTGTGCTGGTGTCAGTGGATTGCCTGCGTGGTGTTTGGGAGTGACCACACCAGGCACCGAACAAAGATGCCGATCCCGCCGACAGTTCGAGGGGCTTCCGCAGCGCTGTTTCAGGGCTGCGTATGCAGCCCAGCGCCGCTCATCAAGCGGCGAGGATGGGGGGGAGAGGCGGTGTCCGCCTCGGATAGGGGGGGAAGAATCTGCCTTCCCCCCCAAAAAAACGGCGCCGGTCATTTCCGCCGACACTGTCGGCGGAAATGGTCGGTGCCCTACACCAGGTTGACCAGCTCCTGCAGGGTTTCGTCGGCGGTGGTGATCACGCGGGCAGAGGCCTGGTAGCCGCGCTGGGCCGTGATCATGGTGACGAACTCGTCCTCCAGCTCCACGTTGCTGGACTCCAGGGCGTAGGAGACGATGCTGCCGCGGCCGCCGCTGCCAGCCGCTCCGACGGCCGGGTCGCCGGAAGAGGCGGTGGCGGAGAACAGGGTGTTGCCCAGACGGTCCAGGCCGCTCTCAGAGGTGAAGTTGGCCAGGACCACCTGGCCCAGCGTCAGCTCCTCGCCGTTGGTGTAGGTGCCGGTGATGGTGCCGTCGCTCTCGATGGCCAGGTTGGTCAGCTCGCCCTGGGGGTAGCCGTCCTGGGAGATGGCCGAGAAGGACGAGTCCTCGTCGCCGGTCATGGTGATGTTGCCGTCGGTCTCGTCGCCGGCGTCATCCAGGCCGAAGAGGAAGTCCATCGAGAGCTGGCTGGCGCCGTTCGCCAGAGACCAGGTGGCATCCCAGGAATCCACGTTCGTCTGGGTGAAGCTGGTCATCTGGCCGTCCGAGTCGAAGCTCATGGTGCCCTCGGCCAGGCAGAAGGGGTAGTCCTCGGTGCCGCCCGTGGCGTCGGCGCCGTCCATCACGACGTAGAAAGACCAGTCCGACTCGCCCGTGCGCTCAAAGGCGATGGTCACCTCGTGGGCCTCGCCCAGCGAGTCGTAGACGGTGAGGGAGGTGGTGGCGTCGGCGTAGTCGTCCAGCTCGTCCCAGGTGTAGCCGTTTCCGTCCAGGTTCCCGGTGGTGAGGTAGGTGTCGGCCGTGCCATCGCCGTCCTCGTCCCACTCGGCGTTGGTGCTCAGGGCCGCCGAGATCGAGACCTCGCTGGTGGCCGAGGCCGAGACGGGCTCGGTGCCGATCTGCAGGTCGCCGATCAGCGAGGAGAGGGTGCCGTCCTCGGCGCCGTAGCCCTGCAGGTTCATGCCGTCGGCGGTGACGATGTAGCCGTCCTCGTCGAGGTAGAACTCGCCAGCCCGCGTGTAGTAGCTGGCGTCGCCGTCCTCGACGACGAAGAAGCCGGAGCCCGAGATGGCCAGGTCCGTGGCGCTGCTGGTGCCGCTCAGGGAACCCTGGCCGAAGAGCGTGGCCACGGTGTTGAGGGCGGCCCCCGAGCCGATGGTGGTGGGCCCGGCCAGGCCCGAGACATCTTGGGGCATGTAATCGGCGAAGCTGGCCCGGCTGCTCTTGAAGCCGGTGGTGTTCATATTGGCGATGTTGTCGCCGATCACCGACAGCGAGTCGCTGTTGACGCCCAGCCCGGAAGCTCCGGTGTTGAGAGTGTTGAACAGGGACATCCTTCCTCCTTTGAAATGGCCCGGCGGACAAAGCTCGGGCCTGGCGTCTGGCGGAACCGGCTGCCCTGGGGCGCTGCGAACCTGCCATCGGCGTGGCTTCTGCGATCGGTGTTGTTCCCCGTGACGGAGGATCCGCCACGGAGCGGCGCTCCTTCAGGCGGAGCCTTCGCTGACCTCCTCGTCGGCCCCGTCGGCCGCTTCTCCGTCTTCCCCGCTGGCGTCTTCCACCCGCAGGATATCTCCCAGCTCCACCGGTACGCCGCCGATCTCGGGCACCGGAGAGCCGCTCTCGTAGTTCATGGTGTCCACGACGCCATGGACCATGGGGTTGATGCCGACCTCGGCGCCGTCGGCGTCGGTGGCGTCGAACTCGAAGTAGTAGGTGCCTTCTTCGGCGGTGCCCCCCTCAGTGAGACTGCCGTCCCAGACGTACTCGCCCTCTCCCTCCTCCACGCTGCCCAGGGACTCGCTGTAGACCAGCTCGCCGCTCTCCTCGTCGTAGATGTTGATGGTGACATCTGTCGCCTCGCCCTCGGCCTCGTACCAGAGCGAGACCTCGCCCTCGCCCGAATAGGAGAAGCTGTCGCCATAGGCCACGATCTCCTTGCCTATCAGCTGGGTCATGGCCGCGTTGTTCATGGAGCTGGTGGCCATGTACAGGGTGTCCATGCCGTCATTGAGCGACATCAGCTCCTCCAGGGAGCTGAACTGGGCCAACTGGGCCACGAACTCCTGGCTGTCCTGGGGGTTCATGGGATCCTGGTACTGCAGCTGTGTGATCAGCAGGTTCAAGAAGGCCTGTTCGTCCAGATCCGAGCCGCCGGTCGTGCTCGTGGTGACGGCTTCCGTGACGCTGGGCACGTCGCTCAAGCTGACATCCATGATGTGCCTCCAATACCGCTTCGGCCGCCGACAAGGGAGCGTGAGCTCGCGTGCACGGGGTGCGGAAGGTGAGGGGTCATACCAGGTCCTCGCTGTCGCCGATGGGCAGGAAGATCTCGCCGCGCTCGGAGAGCTCCAGGGCCAGGGACGCGATGGAGGTCTGGGCCTCGTCCACGACGGAGCGACGCAGCGGCCCCAGGATCTCGATGGCTTCCTTGATGTCCTCGGCCGCCCTGGAGGAGAGGTTCTTGTAGAAGCGCTCGCGGGTCTGGTTGGCGGCTCCCTTGAGGGCGCGTACCAGCTCCTCGCGGTCCACCTGCTTGAGCAGGGTCTGGATGCCGCGGTCGTCGATCTCGGCCAGGTCGTCGAAGACCACCATGCGGCGGCGCAGGGCCTGGGCCAGCTCGTCGTCCTCGTCGGCGATGCGATCCAGCACGTCCTCGTTCTCTTCGCGGTCCATATTGCCCAGCACGCGGGCCGTACGCTCCACGCCTCCCACGGAGAGCTGGTCCACCTTGCCCCCCAGCACCGAGCGGATGGACTCCACGATGTCGTCGGCCAGCTCGCCGGGGATGTGCTCCATCCGCGCCATGCGGGACGTGATGTCGGGCCGCAGCTCCTCGTCCAGGTGGGTCATCACGCGCGCGGCGTTGCCAGGCCCCATCAGGCAGAGCGCCGCGGCCTGGGTCTGCAGGTGTTCGTCGCGCAGCAGCGCGGCCAGGGACTTGGCGGGCAGGGCCTCCACCATGCTCTTGAACTCGGCATCGACGCGCCGGAACACGTTGGGCAGCACCTCGTCGCGCTTGGTCTCCTCCAGCAGGTCGGGCAGGACGTTCTTGACGTAGTGAGAGCCGCTGCTGGGCATCAGGCTGACGTCGTAGAGCACGCGCACGAACTCGGCCACGACCTCTTCGATGACGGCCTGGTCGACGTCCTCGATGGTCGCCATGGCCAGTCCGATCTGTTGCAGTTCTTCGGTCTGCAGCTCGCGCAACAGCGTGCGTGCGACCTCTTTGTCCAGGTACATCACGAGGATGGCTGCGCGTTGGATCCCGGTGAGATCGGTGGGGTCGAGGAGCGGTGCTGTGGCCATGGAAGGCTCCTGCCACGTTTGGGGTGCGGGCGTCTCCGCGCCCTGCGATACAGTTGTTGCGTCAGATGTTCATGTTCATGATCTGCTGGTAGGCGTCCACCATCTTGTCGCGTACACTGAGAGTCGCGCGCAGCGTGATGTCAGCTTCTTCCAGCGCGATCATCGTCCCGTGCAGGTCGGGTGACTGCCCGGTGGCCAGCTCGGCCAGCTTGGCGTCCGCCCGGTGTTGCGACTGGTCCACGTCCTCGAGCGCCTGCTTCAATGTGTCGGCAAAGGCCTGGCCGTCGCCCGAGGGTGCGCCCTTGGTAAGGGGGCTGGCCGTGGGGTAGCTCGGCGCGCCGACACCCAGGATGGGGAGTCCGGACATGCCTACCTCCCGATGCCCAGGGCGTCGTGGGCCATGTTCCGCGTGACCTCCACCACCTTGGTGTTGGCCTCGAAGGAACGCGCGGTGCCCATGAGATCCACCATCTCCTCGAGCACGTTGATGTCCGGGTAGAGCACGTAGCCGTCCATGTCCGCATCGGGGTGCTGCGGATCGAAGATGCGTAGCGGATCCGACTTGTCGGTCTCGATGGCCGTGACCTCGGGCGCCGAGAGCTCCTGCTCCAGCAGCGATCCGAAGGGATCCACCGCCTTGGCCTCGAAGACGGGCATCTTGCGTTGGTAGGGTCCGCCCTCGTCTGTGCGGGTAGTGCGTGCATTCGCCATGTTGGAGGCGATGGTCTGAAGGCGCACGCGCTGCGAGGTGAGTCCGGACGCAGTGATCTGGAGCGTGTCGAGCAGGCTCATGCTGTCCTCCGTGGCTACGCCCTAATCGGTCGGCGGCGGAGGAACTTTAGGGCTCAGCGCGATTTTTCTCGAAAAATGTCGAAGCGCAGCGGATCCCGGAGCGCAGGACCGGACGAGCCGCGCACCATCCCAGAGCCGCGGGCCGCGAGCAGGCTGCTGGTTCAGGCGCGGCGGCGCAGGCGCTGGCCCTTCTGGGTCGAGCGCAGCTGGCTGTAGCCGCGGATGCCCTGGCGTCGACGGCCCAGCTCGCCCAGCTCAGCTTCCAGTGCCTGCTGGCGCTGCTGGACGGCGCTCTTCAGGCGGCCCAGATCGGCGCGGACGGAGGAGATCTCGTCCGTGTTGGCATGGGCCGCGAGCTCGCGGGCTTCTTCGAAGAAGTGGCGCATGTGATCCACGGTCAGCGCTTCGCCCGCCTCGATTCGTTCGACGGTCTCGCGCAGCTCGCTTCGCCAGCGCTCGACCTGGTTCACGCCGCGTCCTCGACCGCCTTGCTCCAGGTGAGGAACAGGCTCTCGGTGACACGCTGGACGCCGCGCAGCGCTTCGGCGTCGCGGCTGCTGCCGGCCCGGGCCAGCTCGCGAATGCACCAGACGTAGAGACGGTGCAGCTTGGCGGAGAGGTCCGGTGAGTATTCGTGGTCCAGAGAGACCATCAGCTCGCTGTAGACCTCGCGCACGTGGGCCAGGTGACTGCGGAACTGGCTGATGTCGCCCTGATCGAGCGCCTCGAAGGCCAGCTCCAGCTTCTCCATGGCGGACTCCAACAGGAGGATGAGCAGCATCTGGTTGCTGGCCGTCTCGACGGCGGTGCTACGGTATTGCTGGATTCCCCTCATGGCAGGCTCCGGTCATGGGGAGAGAATCCCCGTTTCGTATGGCTATCAATCATCGTCATCCGTGGAGAGGATGGCCTCGAGGTAGGAGGTGGTGGCCTCCAGCAAACCCAGTGTAACCTCCATGTTTTCGTACTGGGCGCGCAATCGCTCCTCGTAACGCTCGATGCGCTCCTCGTAGTCCGCGATCTGATCCTCGACATCCTCGATGCGGCTCTCGAGAGAGTCGTAGCGAGTCTCGAGCGAACCGGTGTCCTCGTCCAGGTAGAGGTCGAAGACGGCGCCTATCTCCTCGCCCAGGCCGTTCTCGTAGCCCGTCAGCATGGCTGCCGTGAAGCCGTTGTCTGCCGTGAAGAGGGCCTCCACCTCGTCGAAGTTGGCGGCCATGGCATCGTCCAGGGCCTCTGAGTCCAGGCTGAGGGTGCCAGAGCTGTCCAGCTCCAGCCCGATCTTGGACAGGGCGTCGTACTCGCTGCCGGACTCGTACTGCGCCGTCAGGGCGCTCTGTAGCGAGCTCATCAGCAGCGTCACGCTGGTCTCTCCCACCAGGGGACCGCGAATGCCTTCGTCGTAGTTGTAGACGCTGTTGGTGTCGATGTAGGAAGCCAGCTCGTTGTAGGCGTCCACGAAGGCCTGCAGGTTGGCCTCCATGGTCTCGGTGTCCTGAGCGACCGTGACGGTCACCGCGCCGCTGGTCACTTCGGTCAGCGTCAGGGTCATGCCTGGGATGACGTCGTCCAGCGTATTGGAGTCCGAGGCGATGGAGATGCCGTTGACGGTCACCTCGGCGTCCAGCGCGGCCTGGGTCTCTGTGAACGTGGGCTCGACGCCCGCACCGGCGGTGCTGACCGCCGCGAACTCGATGGTGTTGTCGGCGCCCGTGTCCTCTCCCACCAGCACCAGCTGGTAGGGGGTGGCGGCGTCGCCGTTGTTGATGATGTAGGCCGTCACGCCTTCGACGCCGTCGGTGGTGTCGTTGATGGCGTCGGCCAGGTCCTGCAGTGAGGTCTCGCTGCTGTCCAGGGTGATCTCGGTGGCGGTGCCCCCGTAGGTGATGCTGTAGGTGCCATACGCGATGGTGTCCGCATCGCTCATGGACGCGAAGGCCTCGGAGACCTCCATCTCGGAGGTGGCCAGCTGAGTGGTCTCCACCTCGTAGGCGCCGGCGATGGCGTCGCCGTCCACTTCGGCCAGTACGGCGTTCTCGTCGCTCGAGCTCGCGCTGTAGGCGCGGAATTCGGAGCTGGTGTCGATGGCCTCCAGGGCGGCCTGGATGTCCTCCATGCGGCTTATCACGCCGGAGATGGCCTCTTGCGTCTCCTCGTAGTCCTCGACCTTCTGTTCCAGGGACTCCTTGGGGATCGAGTAGACGGCCACCAGGGAATCGATGATCGCCGTGGTGTCCAGTCCGGAGACGATACCGTCTACTGCGATGGCCATGGTCGAAATCTCCCAGAGGGGCCTTCTCTATATATGCGGTCGCAGGACGGGGGAGTTTAGGGGAATTGCCGCCGGGCAGGAGTGAAACCCGGCGGCAATGCGCCAGGAGCTAGCCCAGCAGGCTGAGCACACCCTGGTTGATGGCCTTGGCCTGGGCGAGCACCGAGGTGCCGGCCTGCTGCAGGATCTGCTGCTTGGCGAGCTCAGCGGTCTCCCAGGC
This sequence comes from uncultured Enterobacterales bacterium, assembly GCA_964454135.1. Classification (GTDB taxonomy): domain Bacteria; phylum Myxococcota_A; class UBA796; order UBA796; family JAFGLY01; genus CAYVQL01. The sequence continues at coordinate 45,957 of CAYVQL010000027.1, forward strand.
GAAGTCGGCGTCCCGGATGGAGCTCTCGGCCGAAGCCAGGTTCTCCACGTAGTTCTCCATGTTGGCCAGGGCGGAGTCCAGGCGGTTCTGCACCGCACCCAGGTCGGAGCGGTAGCCGCTGACCGAGTCGATGGCCGTGTCGATGACATCGATGGCCGCCTGCGCCGTGGTGGCGGCGGACAGGTCCACCGCGGCCGTGTCCACGCCCAAGGTGGAGGAGGTCAGGTCGCTCAGGGTGATGGCGATGCGGTCGTTGACGGTGTTCATGATGCCCACCTGCACGTCCAGCGAGGTGGTCGTGCCATCGGTCAGGGCCGTGCCGTTGAACGAGGTCACGTCGGCGATGCGGTCCACCTCGGCCGAGAGCTGCAGGAACTCGTCCTGGATATAGGCGCGCTCGTCGTCGGCCAGGGTCTCGGATGAGCTCTGGACGGCCAGCTCGCGCATGCGGCTCAGGATGTCGCCCACCTCGTCCATGGCGCCCTCAGCCGTCTGGATGACGCTGATGCCGTCGTTGGTGTTGCGCATCGCGACCCGCCCCGAGGCCTGCTGTGCGGCGAGAGCTTCAGCCACGCCCAGCCCGGCGGCGTCGTCGGCCGCCTTGGAGATGCGCAGGCCGCTGGAGATGCGGGAGTAGGTCCCCTGCAGCGCGCGCTGCGTGCGGTTCAAGTTCGTGATGGCATTGAGTGATGCGGTGTTGGTGTTGACGGTGAGGCCCATCTTCCACTCCTGTTGTTTCGGGTTTGACCGAGGAGCCCTCGGCGTCTTTCCTCACGCTCCTCGCCTGGCTTTTCGGACCACCCGTCGAAAATGATAAATGCTAGTTTCGATTTTTTTGTCCCATCTCGAAAATACGCAAGGAAATAGGAGAAAGAGCTCTTTCTCCTGGCGTGGGGGTGCGTGATCGCGTTGCGCTTCAAAACGCACGAGAACCCGCCATCGTTAGCGGGTTCTCAAGGAAGGAAGCAGGATATTTCTGGCGGGTCAGATCTCGGCCAGCATCGCGTCGAGCACCTCTTCCCAATCTGCGGCGTCTTCCAGGCTGCCGTCGGCGATATCGGCCTTTGCCCTTTCCACTTCTTCGGGCAGGAACTCCGGCAGCTGGGACGCGGCGTTGCGCACGTCCTGGGTCCAGCGCGCGTCACCGGAGAGCTCGACGCTCACCTGGCCACCCGCTTCATTGCGGTTGGGGGCACGCTTGGCCCGTGCCGAGGTTGGCTCGACTGCGGGAGGTGATATGAGCGCTGAGACCTTCATGAGGAGACCCTTGTGTTCGGGTACCTGTGCCGCTTCTTTCGGATCGGAAGCGACGTACTGTTAGTTCTTTCTTAGATTTTTCGGCACCGACCATTTCCGCCGACAATGTCGGCGGAAACAGTCGGCGCCGTTTTTTTGGGGGGAAGACAGATTCTTCCCCCCCTATCCGAGGCGGACACCGCCTCTCCCCCCCATCTTCGCCGCTTGATGAGCGGCGCAGGGCTGCATACGCAGCCCTGGAACAGCGCTGCGGAAGCTCCTCGAACTGTCGGCAAGACTGGCGGCTTCTGTTCGGTGCCGATTTTTCTCATCGCCAACCCATGGCCTTCTGCGGGTCCACGGCGCGCCCCTGATGGTGCAGCTCCAGGTGCAGGTGGGGACCGGTGGAACGGCCGCTGCTGCCGACCGTGGCGATCTCCTCTCCGGCCGCCACCTGTTGGCCCGGCACCACATCCAGCGCCTCGCAGTGGGCGTAGAGGCTGGTCCAGCCCTGGGCGTGCTCCACCACTACCACGCGGCCCAGGCCGGGGCGCTCGGCCGCCATGGTGACCACGCCGGCGTCGATGGCGCGGATGGGGCTGCCCGCGCCGGCGCCGATGTCCAGACCCTGGTGAAAGCGCCTCTCTCCGGTGAAGGGATCGGCGCGGCGTCCGAAGCGCGAGGTGATGCTGCCATCGGTCGGGAGGGATGGGCCTGCGAAGGGGGCGCGCCGCCCGCCGACTCTGGCCGACCCTGGCTCGCGCACGGTGCGCAGGGGATTCGCGCCGTCGGCCTTCATGTCGGCTTCGAGGGCCTCGGCCAGGCCGAATCCCCCGGCGCCGGCGATGCTGCTGGCTATTTCGCGGTCCAGCAGACCCGAGAAGAGCTCGGCGCCCCCGGAGGCCAGCAGGCCCTCGGGCACGGTCTTGCGCATCTCGCGGATCATCAGTTCGACCATATAGGCCTCGAACTGCTCCGCGGCCTGGCGGTTCTCGGCGGTCTTGGCGGGCTGCGGGGTGCCGGCCTGCTGGGCCAGGGTGGAGGCGTAGCCCAACAGGTCCGCCTTCACAGCGTCTCCACGATGGCGTGCAGGCCTCCGGCGCGGTGGATGGACATCAGGATGGTGATCAGGTCGCGGGGGGTGACGCCCAGGTTGTTCAGGGCGTTCACCAGGTCGCCGATGGTGGCGCCCTCCACCATGGAGACGCGCCCCTCCTGCTCCTCCACCTTGATGCGGGTGTTGTCCAGCACCACCGTCTGGCCGCCCGAGAGCAGGCCCGGCTGGCTGACGTTGCTCTGCCGCTGCACCTCGATGGTCAGGCCGCCGTGGGCCACGGCCACGGCTGAGATGCTCACGTCGGCGCCCATCACCACGGTGCCGGTGCGCTCGTTCACCACCACCCGCGCCTGGGCGTCGACCTCCATGGTGATCGACTCCACCTCCGCGACCATGGCCACCACATCGTGGCGGTAGATGTCGGGGATCTCGACCACCACGGTGCCGCCGTCCCGGGCCAGGGCGTAGTCGCCCTGCAAGTGCTCGTTGACGGCGGTGGCCATGCGGTTCGCGGTGGTGAAATCGGGCTGGTTGACGATCCACTCCAGCTGCTCTTGCTGGGAGAGATCGAAGCGGTTCGGCAGCTCGGCCATCACCTCGGCGCCCTCGGGAATGCGCCCGGTGGTGGGGTGGTTCTTGCGCACCTGGTTGCCCACGGCGTCGGCGCTGAAGCCCCCGATGACCAGCGGACCCCAGGCCTGGGCGTAGGCCCTGCTGTCTACGGAGTAGAGCAGCGTCAGCTGCAGCACGCCCCCCTCGAGACTGCGGGCATCTCCTGCCGAGCTCACCTCCACGTCCAGCAGGTGGCCCGAGCGCACGTCCGCAGGCATGCGGGCCGTCACCATCACCACCGCCACGTTGCGCGAGATGATGTCATCGGCCGCGATCGTGGTCCCCAGGCCCTGCAGCCGGTTGGCCAGCGAGCGGATGGTGACCTCGTTGCGGCTGGAGTCTCCGGTACGATTGAGGCCCGTCACCAGGCCCCAGCCCGTCAGGGAATGCACCGGCTTGCCGTACAGACGCGCCACGTCCTTGATACGCGCCGCCTGCGCCTCGTGCAGGGGTGCGCAGAGAAACATGGCGATGAAAGGTAGTATCCGGCGCATGTTCATTCTCGCGTTCCAACCCTCTATCGGTCGCTGGGCTGCGGACTTTAGGGAACGGGCGTAAAAAAAGGGGGCAACGAATAAAAAAACCCAGCGGCGCGGATAGCTACGAGCCGGCCATCTTGTTCAGCTGGCCGTCCATCTCGTCAGAGGCCTGCATGGCCTTCTGGTAGGCCTCGAAGTAGCGGCTGGCCTCCATCAGCTCTCCCATGCCGTGCATGGGATCCGTGTTGGAGCCCTCCAGGGCGCCCTGCACGACCTCGAGGTTCACAGCCTCGTAGATCGACGAGTTCGCGCGCCAGCTGGTCCCGCCCAGGGGCACGACATCGTCGCAGTTCAGCAGGCGCAGCTGGTCGACCTGCGCGCCGTGCTGGTCCAGCACGGTGCCGTCCGCCGAGACCGTGAAGCTGGTCCCGGGCTCGAACTGGATGGCGCCAGCTTGGCCCTGCACCTTCAGCCCGCCCGAGGTGACCAGGTGGCCCTCGGCGTCCAGCTGGAAGGCGCCGGAGCGCATCAGGATCTGGTGGGCGCCCTCGCCGACGCAGAAGAAGCCGCGGCCGCGCAGCGCCAAGTGGCTGGGGATCTCGTCCCGCACGATGGGGCCGTTCTCCATATTGGCCACGGCGACGTCCGACTCGACGTAGACATCGCCCAGCGGATCCGCCGAGGCCTCCTCCAGGGAGAAGGTGACGCGCTGCTCTTTGAAGCCGGCGGTGGAGCTGTTGGCCAGGTTGTTGGCGATGATCTCCAGCTGGGTCCAGGCCGCGGAGGCGCCGGAGAGGGATGCGTAGACGTCTCGGCTCATAGGGCTTCCCTCCACTCCAACTCGCTATTGGCCAGCAGGGTCTTTCGCAGCCGCTTGCGGGCTCCCGAGAGGATCTGGCTGATTCGTGATGGCGTGAGATCGAAGACCTTGGCGATTTCGGCCAGGGTCAGGTTGCGACCGTAGTACAGCAGCACGCACTGGCGCGTACGCTCGGGCAGGGCATGGATGGAGCGCTGCAGCTCGTCTCGCAGGTTCTGCTGGGAGAGGAGTTCGAGCACATCGGTTCCGGAGGCAGGCATGCGGGTCTCGGCGATGCTCAGGCCTTCCTCGTCGTCTCCCCAGCGCTCGTCCATGGAGACCATGGAGACCTGGGAGGTGCGATCCAGGGCATCCCAGTAGGTCTCCAGGTCCATCTCCAGCTGATCGGCCACCTCTTCGGGGTTGGGCGCGCGGCCCAGCTCCATGGTCAGCTGGTGGGCGGCATCCTGGATGCGGTTCGCCAGGGTGCGGCGCCGGCGGCTCATGGTGTCGGAGGCCCGCAAGGAGTCGAGCATGGCGCCGCGGATGCGGTACTCGGCGTAGGTCCCGAAGCGGATGCTCTTCTCCTCGTCGAAGTTGTCGAAGGCTTCCAGCAGGCCCAGAGCCCCGTAGGACGCAAGGTCTTCGCAGGTGATACCGATGCCAGCGGGAATGCGGGAGGCCATTCGCCGAGCCAGGAACAGGATCTTCCGCTGGTACTTGGCGCAGGTCTCCTCCCTAGTCAGACCGTCCACGCTGCGGTGGGGCGGGGTGTCTTGGGAAGCGGTGTACACGGGGGGGCCTCCTTAGCTCCGTCTGCGCTGGGGACGGGGCCTGGCGCGTCGGCTGCGCCGAGGTTGCGCGGGGGAGGGGGGCTCAGGCTGCTGCTCCAGGGATATCAGACCGACGCGGTCCAGTCGCACGGTGGGCAGCAGTTCGCCAGGAGAAAGAACGGGTACGCGCGGGTAGAGCTTCTCCGAGAGGCGCCGGAAGGGTCCGCGGGCCAGGGGCGGACAGAGCAGGACCAGGTCCTCGGCGCCCCGGTGGCGATCGATGATCTGGCCCAGCCGTTGCAGCAGCAGCTGGGCGAGTTGGGGATCCATCACCAGCTTGGTGGTGCCGTCGTCCATGGCCTGCAGGCTCTGACTGACCAGCTTCTCGGCGTCCGGGGCCAGGGCCAGGTAGCGCAGCACGCCCTCCGGAGAGGCGAAGCGATGGGTGATGTGGCGGGCCAGGCGCTGGCGCACCAGCTCGGTCAGCACGTCCGGATCGCGGCTGCGGGCCGAGTGCTCCGCCAGGGCCTCCAGGATGCTCTGGCTGTCGCGCACGCTGACGCCTTCGCGCAGCAGGTTGCGAAAGACCCGCAGCACGGCCCCGCGAGAGAGCACGTCCGGCACCAGCTCCTCCACCAGGCGCGGATGGGACTGGCTGGCCCGCTCCAGCACGTCGGCCAGCTCCTGGCGGCCGAAGAGCTCGTAGCCGTACTGGCGCAGCAGCTCGGTCAGGTGCGTGGTGAGCACGGTGGGGATGTCCACTACGGTGTAGCCCTTGGCCTGGGCGCGCAGCCTGGCCGTCTCGGGGATCCAGACGGCGTCCAGATCGAAGACCGGGTCCTTGGTGCGCACGCCGCGCAGGGGGCCCTTGGTGTCGCCGGGGTCGATGGCCAGGCACTGGCGCGGGATGACGCGCCCCTGGCCGATGACCTCGCCGCGCAGCAGTACGCGGTACTCGCCGGCGTCCAGGCGCAGGTTGTCCCGCAGGTGCACGGCGGGCACCACAAGACCCTGGTCCTGGGCGAACTGCTTGCGGATGCGCTGGATGCGCTCCACCAGGGTGCCGCCCTTGCGCTCCTCCACCAGGGCCACCAGCTCCATGCCCAGCTCGATGGCCAGGGGCTCCACGTGCAGCATCTCCCGCAGGTCCGGCTCGCGCCGCTCCTCGACCACGGCCGCGTCCTCGGGCGCTTCGGCCAGCTTCTGCCGCTTGCTGAGGCGCCAGGCCGCCACGCCCGCCACGCCGCCCACCAGCAGGAAGGGGATGCGCAGCCCGGGGATGGCCGTGAAGCCGAGCACGGCCAGCGACATCATGCCCATGGCGCGCGGCGAGCCCAGCAGCTGGCGGCCCAGCTGGCTGTGCAGCTGTTGGGCGTCCTCGTCGGGCACCCGCGTGACCAGCATGCCGGCGGCGGTGCTGACGATCAGGGCCGGCACCTGGCCCACCAGGCCGTCGCCGATGGTGAGCACCGTGTAGTTCTGGACGGCGGTGGTGAAGGGCACGCCCATCTGCACCACGCCGATGAAGATGCCGCCGACGATGTTCACCAGCGTGATCAAGATGCCGGCGATGGCGTCGCCGCGGATGAACTTGCTGGCACCGTCCATGGATCCGAAGAAATCGGCCTCGCGCGAGATGGCGGAGCGCCGCGTGCGGGCCGTGGCCTCGTCGATCAGGCCGGCGTTGAGCTCGGCGTCCACCGCCATCTGCTTGCCGGGC
>CAYVQL010000028.1:0-52564 GCA_964454135.1 uncultured Enterobacterales bacterium
TCCCGTCGCAGTTGTCGTCGACGCCGTTGCAGGCCTCGGCCGCGGCCGGGCTCAACGCTGCGTCGCTGTCGTCGCAATCGCTGCCATCCTGCACCCAGTCCGGCTGCGGATCGCAGGTCAGCTCGAGGGTGTCGGGATCGCCGAAGCCGTCTCCGTCGGCGTCGGCGTACCAGTGGCCCTCCTCCCCCTGGTCGGCGCGCCCGTCGCAGTCGTCGTCGTCGCCGTCGCATTCCTCCGGGGCCCCGGGGTAGGTATGGGGGTCGCTATCGTCGCAGTCGGTCCCGTCGGCGACCGCCCCGGCGGGGGCCTGGCAGTCCTGCACGGCGCTGGCGGGATCTCCGAAGCCGTCGCTGTCGTCGTCCGCGTACCAGGTGGTGAGGATCCCGCTGTCGGCCAGGCCGTCGCAGTCGTCGTCCGCTCCGTTGCAGACCTCCTCGGCGCCGGGGTGCACGCCGGCGTCCTCGTCGTCGCAGTCACCGGACGCCGGTGCGAAGCCCGGGGGCTGGCTGCAGGCCTGGGTGGCGGCTTCTTCGACGCCATAGCCGTCGCCGTCGTGGTCCTGGTAGAAGACCTGCTGCGCTGCCCCGCCGCAGGGACCGCCCTGTTCCTCTTTGGGGCCAGAGCAGGCGGTCGCGAAGATGGCGACCAGCGTGAACGCAGTGGCAATGCGGCACATGGGATTCCTCGCTACTCAAGGAGCTACACCCAGTTGTGCCCGACGAGCGCGAATCCGATCAGCTCGTGGCGCGTCTTCGCCTCAGGCCGAGCACCGCGAGCGCGATGGCGACTGAGGACGCCTGACCCGACCTGCTGACCTGGCCACGCGCGGCGCAGCCGCAACCGCCTGGCTCTTCCCCGCCGTCGCCGTCGTCGCCGCCTCCGGTGTCTCCCGTGGCGCCAGTGTCGTCGAGGCCCGAGTCCTCGAAGTCCTCCGGAGACGGCAGCCCTTGCACCTCGCACCAGGAGCGTGTGCCGTCCGCGCAGCGGTCGCGCATCTCTTGGTCGATCCAGTCTCGGAATGCATCGACGCGGACGTTCCAGACGCCGCTCTCCTCGCAGCCGCTGACCGACACGCACTCCGATGCCACGCCCACGACGCGCGAGGGATCGGCGCTGTTCACGGCCAGCTGCATGAAGGCCGGACCGCCCGAGTCGCCGAAGCACTGGCGCGCCTCGTCGCCATCGCCGACCGCGATCTCTTCTTCGAGCACGGTGTAGATGGTCGAGCTCCCCATCTTCTTGTGGCCGCCCAGGCCCGCCTCGGGCTGAGCGACGGGCTCGTCGATGCCCCAGCCGACCACGGTGACCTGGGCGCCCTTCACCACCTGCTGGCCCTCGTCCGCCGTGGGCACCCAGCCCAGCGCCCAGCCCTCCACGGGCTCGTCCAGGAAGACGAGGCCCAGGTCGGGACCTGTGATGCCGGACCACATGCTGTAGGCGTAGTCGGGGTGCGTGCTCCACGCCCGCGGCGTGATGGCGTCGGCTGGGAAGGACTCGGGGTCGTGGGCCAGGTCCCACTCGCCGAGATCCGCCTGGCGCGACCAGGCCAGAGCCGCCTCGCTCTCGAGGATGGCGCCGCCGCTCACGGTCTCGATGTCCACGCAGTGGGCCGCCAGCAGGACGGTGTCGGGCGCGATGAGCGTGGACGAGCAGAGCAGCGCGGCGTAGCGGATCTCCTGATCGCCGTAGTGGTAGGGCGCGTCGATCAGCAACGCCCCGGTCATGGGGTAGTCTTCTTCGCTGGCCTGCTGCCCGTTGACGATGGGGGCGGCCAGGGAGGACGCGCAGAGCAAGAGGATGGCGGGGAACAAGACGACTCCTGCGGAAGCATGCACATGACATGGTGCGCTGCCTAGTATTTCTGTTGACACGGCGGGTTCCGGTCAGCCGGGCGATGATGCGCCCGTTCCACCAGCCTGGCAGGAGTGAGCGCGAGACTTCCGCTGGCCAGAGCCGAATCTCAAGGCCAGGCGCTTTGTCGTGGACGCCGGTGAAAGCCCTTGCTTCCGCTTGCCGACCTATCCTATGATTCTCCATTCGACCTGAGGAAGGGCAGAGAAGGCATGGAAGAGCACGATTGGCTGGATCGTCGCCGGATCGACACCCGCGCGGCCCAGTACGCCATTCGTGAGGCAACCACGGGAATGCTCGTCTCCGAGGGCGTCGCCAAGGACGTCAGGCAGCAGCTGGACGTGCATCCCTTCTTCGGGCCTGGCACCTATGTGGTCGTCGGATACCGCAATGCACTGGGTTCGGAACGACAGGAATCCCCGGGGGTGGGCCTGTTTTCGGACTACGGCGGGCGCCTCTACCTGGCAGACGGGCGCCAGCCGGACCAGGCGCCCATCACCGGTCGCGCCTAGGTCAAGGGCAACGTCGCGGCCGTGCACCTGAACCGCGACCCGGCCTTCGCCACCTCGAGCTCGACGCAGCTGCAGATCTACCGGGTGGGGTGCAAGGAGGAGGACGGAGAGCGGTAGCGGTCTTGCGCCAGGTTCAGTCCCCACCCCAACGCAGATCCAGCCCCAGGCCCAGGCCCCTGTTGGGGAACCAACCCAGCTCGCGCTCGAGCCGCGGGCCGCAGGACAGCGCGAGGAGCGTCAGGCCGCAGATCGGTTCACGAGACACGAGCACGCGCACGAGTCACGGCCCGCGGCCCACGGTGCGACAGCCCGATAGAAGTGGCGAAACCCGAGACTAGTACCCCTCGATATTCTCATCCATCCAAGCCAGGTGGTCCGTGGTCCACTGCCGGATGCCTTCCTGCTCGGCCTGCCAGCTCTCCACCGGGCAGAGCCAGCACTGGTTGCTGAAGCAGAAGTCTATTTCGTCGAAGGTCCACACCTCGAAGTTGACCTCCAGCGAGTCGCCCATCACCTCCACGTAGCGATCCATGCGCGCCACGATCTGATCCGTGGCCAACTGGGCCGCCCGCAGCTCGCGCCAGCGCTCCGACAGGCGCTCCTTGAAGCGCGGCGAGCTGGCGAAGGCCCCGATGGCGGGCGAGCGGTACGACACCCAGGCGTCCCAGTCGCAGCTGGTGTTGGGGTAGCCGCCCCAGGCCAGGTCCAGGTCCCAGGGCATGAAGTGGATCAGCCCGCCCTCGTCCTTCCAGGCGTGCACCGACAGGAAGTAGGCGTCGTTGTTGCGGCTCATCTCGTGCAGGATCACGAAGTCCACGGCGCTATCCAGATCCGCCAACGCCCAGATGGCGTCTTCGTCCCCGGTTGAGACCGCCGCCTGGAAGGCGGTCAGCTGGGCCTGGATATTGGCGATGGCCGCTGCGCTGGCCTCGTTCTCCGGCGGCCAGACCAGCTGCCAGACGCCGTAGAAATCCGTGGAGCTCATGAAGCCGCCACTGTCGTCGTTCTTGACCATGAAGCTCTCGCCGTCGTCGCGGTCGGAGATGGTCACGCGGTCGTCGTCGCGCTTGGCGCGCTCGCCCCAGGTGTAGACCCCCAGCCAGCTGCCGTTGAGCACCAGGTCGCAGAAGACGTTCTCGGCCGCGTAGCGCTCGGTGCCCCCGAAAGACTGGAACAGGTCGTAGGAGAGCTTGTTGCGGAACAGCGCCCGGTCCGCGTAGTTGCCGCCCAGGATCCAGTCGCTCTCGCCCCCCATCTCGTAGAAATCGGCGTTGATGGTCTCGGCGCCTGAAGCGTCGCTCCACAGCTCCACGGCGTATTGGTGCTTGGCGAAGCTGGAAGAGGAACGACCGCGCAGCTCGACGCCGGCCCAGCCCCCGTAGAGCAGCTGGCCCGCGTCGCTCTCCACCCGCAGCTCGCAGGGCACCTTGCTGCTGTCCGGGATGTCCTGGGAGCAATCCATGCTCACGTGGCACATGGCCGGCGTGGACCAGGTCTCCACCTCGTTGTCGGGTATCTGCTCGGTGGCGGTGTCGTCCTGAGGGTCGGGATCGTCCGAGTCCTGGGAGCCCTGCGAGTCGGTCAGGGCCGTCTCTTCGGCGCTGTCGCCCTGCAGGATCAGGTTGGAGGAGGAGCAGGCGCAGAGCAGCAAGCAGGACCAGCTCGAGAGGTGGAGGGAGGCCATGGGATCATCCTAGCACGCTGGCTGTTGGACAGAACGCTCCCCCGGGCTAGAGTGCGCTGTTCTCCCGCACCTGGGAGCACCTGGACAGGAGATGCACGAGACATGCGGGTTCCCCAACGCCTGGCGCCACTGATGGACCAGGGGATCATCCAGGAGGTGGTGCGCCCGCTGCTGAGCGGGAAGGAGGCCAAGCTCTTCCTGGTGATCTCCGAAGGCGAGCCCTGCGTGGCCAAGGTATACAAGGAGCAGCAGCAGCGCAGCTTCAAACACCGCGCCGAGTACACCGAGGGCCGGCGCGTGCGCAACAGCCGCACCCAGCGGGCCATCAACAAGCGCTCCCGCTACGGCCGCGCCCTGGACGAGGCCGCCTGGCACGAGGCCGAGGTGGACGCCATCTACCGCCTCTGTGCCGCCAACGTGCGCGTCCCCCGGCCGCTGGCCTTCGTGGAAGGCGTGCTGGTGATGGAGATGATCTGCGACGAGGAGGGCCATCCCGCCCCGCGCCTGGCGGATCTGGACCTGACCCGGCGCGAGGCCAAGGCCATGTTCCAACAGCTGCTGCGCGAGGTCGTCAAGATGCTCTGCGCGGGCGTGGTGCACGCCGACCTGTCGGATTTCAACATCCTGCTGGGCCGCGACGGCCCCGTGCTGATCGACTTCCCCCAGTTCGTGGATCCATCCAGCAACAGCAACGCCAAGCGGCTACTGCTGCGGGACGTCAAGAACCTGACCTGGTTCTTCGGCCGCTACGCACCCGAGCTGCGCAGGCTCAAGTACGGCTTCGAGATCTGGGATCTCTACCAACGCGGCCAGCTGATCCCGGACACGCCGCTGACCGGGCGCCATCAACGCCCCAAGAAGAGGACCGACACCGCCTCGCTGCTGGAGGAGATCGAGGCCGCCGAGGAGGAATCCCGCCGCCGCCGCGAGGCCCTGGGCCTGCCACCTCCGCGCCGACCCCGGGCGCCGGTCTTCCACGACGAGCAGTCGCCCACCGCCACCGCCGACCAGCAAGAGAAGCCGGCCAAGCGCCGCTCGCGGCGCCGCCGCAAGAAGAAGAAGAAGGCGCCGGGCGCCGCCAACCAGGCCGCTGGCGACCAAGCCGCAGCCCCCCGCCAAGCCGCCGGCAACCGGCCCAAGAAGCCCAGGCGCGGCCCCGCCCGCCCGGCCCGGTCCAGCCAATCGGGCTCGCAGGAAAAGAGCGGGTCCGGCCAGGAGGGCCAGAGCAAGCCCGCCCGCCGTCGCAGGAGGCGGCGCCGGAGAAGCTAGCGTCGGAGAAGCTAGCGTCGTCGCAGGTAGGCCCCGGACGGACGGAGTACACTGTTCCCTCTCTCCGCACCGGACGACCATGCCGAGCCTCATCACGCCTCTGCCGCTGATCCTGTCGGCCTGGGCCGATCCCGACACAGCCCCCGCCAGCCTGGCCGAGCTGGAAGCCCAGGGCATGGCGCCCGTGGAGCAGGCCGCCCACGCGCAGGCCGCCACCGTGCTGCTGCGCGACGCCCACGTGATGACCGCGGCCGGACACAGCTACGATCCCGGCTGGCTCGTCCTGGAAGGAGGGCTGATCAAGGCCGTGGGCGGCGGCACGCCCCCCGAGGTCGAGGGCGCCCACGAGCTCTCGCTGCCCGGCCACTGGATCACGCCCGGGCTGATCGACCCCCACTCCCACCTGGGCGTCTACGGTTGGCCCTGGGCCGCTGCCAGCGAGGACGGCAACGAGGTCACGGCCGCCTCCACCCCCGGCGTCTGGGCGGAGCACTCCATCAAGCCCGCCGACCTGGCCTTCCAGCGCGCGGTGGCGGGCGGCGTGACGGCCCTGCTGGCCCTGCCCGGCTCGGCCAACCTGGTGGGCGGCCGCGGCGTGGTGCTGCAGCCCGTGCCCCATCGCGGAGGCCGCGCCATGCGCTTTGTCGGCGCCCCCGAGTCGATCAAGATGGCCTGCGGCGAGAACCCCAAGAAGGTGCACGGCGCCAAGGGGCGCTCCCCCAGCACGCGCATGGGGCACCTGCGAGACATGCGCCAGGCCTTCTTCGACGCCCAGCAGGCCTTGCGCGAGTGGGAAGAGTGGGAGGCGCAGGCCGAAGGGGGAGAGGAAGGGCGGCGCCGCAAGAAGAAGCAGAGCGAGCCATCCCCGCCGCCCGCCCGCGATCTGGACATGGAGACCCTGATGGGCGTGCTGCGCGGGGATTTCCTGCCCCAGATCCACTGCTACCGGGCCGACGACATGCTGACCATGCTGCAGCTGGCCGACGAGCTGGGCTTCTCCATCCGAGCCTTCCACCACGCCACCAGCGCCTACAAGATCCGCGACATCCTGGCCGAACGCCAGGTGGCCACGGTCACCTGGTCCGACTGGTGGGGCTTCAAGATGGAGGCCTGGGACGGCATCCCCCAGAACGCCGCCCTGGTTCACCAGGCCGGGGGGCGAGCCACGATGCACTCCGACAGCGCCACCACCATCCAGTACCTGAACCAGGAGGCCGCCAAGGCCTACCGCGAAGGCCTGCGCGCCGGGATCGACATCAGCGAGGACGACGCCCTGCAGTGGGTGACCATCAACCCGGCCTGGGTGCTGGGCATCGACGAGCTGACCGGCAGCCTGGAGGCGGGCAAGCGCGCCGACGTGGCGGTCTGGAACGGTCACCCCTTCAGCGCCCGGACCAAGGCGCGCCTGGTCTTCATCGGCGGCGTGCTGCGCTACGACATCGACCAGCCGCAGATCTGGTCCGACTTCGAGCTGGGCGGGGAGGTGCGGCCATGAAGCGCCTTCTGCTGACCCTCCTTTGCGCCGGCTTCAGCCTGGCGACCCAGGCCCAAGAAGCGCCCTGCACGGTCTTCGACGGGGGAACGGCCCACACGCCCTCCGGGGCACGCCAGGGCTGGACCGTGGTGGTGGCCGAGGGGCGCATCCGCGCGCTGGGTGCGACGATCGCGGACCTGCAGCTGGACGCGGAGCAGGCCACATGGCAGGGACGCAGCTGCCAGCGCGTGCAGCTGCAGCCGGAGCAGGCCCTGACCCCGGGCCTGGTCACCGTGAGCGGGCAGCTGGGCCTGATCGAGATCCACGGCGAGCCCAGCACCCACCGCCACGACGCCGGCGGCCACCCGGTGCGGGCGGCCCACGACGTGGCGGACTCCTACGATCCCTTGGCCACGGCCATCCCCATCGCCCGGCGCGAGGGCATCACCTCGGCCCTGATCACGCCCACCGGCGGCATGGTGCCGGGGCAGGCGGCCTGGGTCGACCTGGCGGGCAGCAGCCAAGCCGACAGCGTGGCGCGCCGCGGTGCGGCCATGGTCGCCACCATCGACGCCGAGCACGGCTCCACGGCCGAGGGCATCCGCCGGCTACGCGAGCTGCTGGCCGACGCCCGCGCCTTTGCCAGCGATCGCCGCGGCTACGAGCAGAACCGCAGCCGGGACTACGCGGCCGGCCGCCTTGAGCTGGAGGCGCTGCAGCCGCTGCTGCGGGGCGAGCAGCCGTTGATGGTCTACGCCGACCGCGCAGCCGACATCGAGGCCCTGCTGCGCTTCGCGCAGGCCGAGAGGCTGCGCCTTGTGCTGGTGGGCGGGGCCGAGGCCTGGCTGCACGCCCAGGCCCTGGCCGCGGCCGGGGTCGCCGTGATCGTCAACCCAGCGGGGCTGGATCCCAGCAGCTTCGACAAGCTGCGCACGCGCGAGGACGCCACCGCCCTGCTGGCCCAGGCCGGTGTGCCCGTGATCATCTCCAACCGCTCCAGCATCTTCGCGCGTCACCTGCGCCAGGTGGCCGGCATGGCGCTGCGCGAGGGCATGGACCACGCAGCGGCGCTGCGGGCCATCACCACGGTGCCGGCCCAGGTCTTCGGCATGGACGACCGGGCAGGCATCGCGCTCGGCTCGCGCGCCGACCTGGTCGTCTGGAACGGCGACCCCCTGGAGCTCACCACCTGGCCGCTGCGGGTCATGATCGAGGGCCGCTTCGCAGACATGCGCAGCCGCCAGACCGAGCTGCTGGAGCGCTATCGAGAGCTGCCGGGTCTGCCGCTGCCCGGGCTGGACCTGCCGGAGGAGTGAGGGCGGCCAGGCGCACCGCGCGTAGCTGCTATCCTGCGATCAGCCCCAGCCCCGGAGAACATCGTGCAGTGCTCCTCCTGCGGCGCCACCATGCGCACCATACGGCACGGCCAGTACTTCTTCTGCGAGCAGTGCTCGAGCTTCTTCTTCCCGCGGGCCTCGGAGGACGGCGTGGTGGCGGCGGACGCGCCCGCCGAACGCGACTGCCCGGTCTGCCAGCTGCCCCTGGTGCAGGCCAGCGTGGAGGGCACCCCCGTGGCCCACTGTGCCAAGTGCGAGGGCATCCTGGCCAGCATCGCCGCCTTCCGCTTCCTGGTGGAGACGCTGCAGGCGCTGCACCAGGGCCCGCGGCTGCCGCCCACGCCCATCGCGCCCGAGGAGTGGGAGCGTCACATCTCCTGCCCCGGCTGCTACCGCATCATGGACGTGCACCCCTACTACGGGCCGGGCAACGTGATGATCGACTCCTGCTTCCGCTGCCGGCTGATCTGGCTGGACCGCGGCGAGCTGGCGGTCATCGGGCATTCTTGAGGGGCGGAGCTGTCTCGCAGTACGTCACCAGCCCGAAGAGCAACATGCCGCAGGGATCCTCTTCGAAACCGCGCTCTCGGCATTGCTCCAGGCCCCAGCCGCCATCCCCCTCCGGCCAGGATGGCACGCCATCGCAGAGCGAGGCCACAGGCGTGGCGCTCTCCAGGCAGACCGTCATGAAGCGAGAGGCGTTGACCCGACAGAGCACCAGCTCCTGCTGATCGCCGACACATGCCTCACCCTGCTGCAGGGCGCGGGTAACGCAGTCCGCTTGGTCGTGCCCCGCAGCGAACGACGCCGCCTCAGCCTGCACCTGCGGTATCGAGGCCACCATGTCCTGGGCCAACTCGGAGGCCTGTCTCATCATATGCGCCACCGTGAAGACGGAGCCCGCAGTGGCTGCCGCCAATAGCGCCAGGATCCCCAGGATCCAGGGCAGCAGGGATCTGGCGGACATCGCGCTAACCCTTGCGCTGGTCCCAAGGGGTCAGGAAGGGGCCGCTCACCATCAGAAAGGCCGTGATGCCCAACACCAGCTCCGGCAGCCTGCGCGTGATGATCAGCGCGGCGCACAGGAAGAAGACCCCCACCAGGCTCCGGCGCAGAAAACGGGTGTTGCCGCCCCCGATCTTGCCGTAGCGCAGCCAGGGCAGGACCATGGCCACACCGAAGGCGACGAGCAGGGCGGAGAAGATCAGCAGCAAGGGCTGGCCCGACAGGCCGTGCCGCAGAGCCACGTTCATGGCCACGGCGTAGACGCCGCCCGCCATGGTGCTGGGCAGGCCTTCGAAGACCTTCCGGCCTGGCGCCAGCCCGAAGCGCACCAAGCGCACCGCGCAACCCAGGATGTAGGCCAGCATGGGCAGCAGCAGCAGCGGGTCGAGCTCACCGCCGACGGCACTCAAAAAGAGAAAAGCCGGCGCGATGCCGAAAGAGACGAAGTCGGCGAAGGAGTCGAACTGGGCGCCAAAGGGCCCGGAGACCCCCAGGCCGCGGGCCAGGGCGCCGTCCAGGCGATCCAGCAGGGTGGCGTAGAGGATCCACCAGCTGGCCTCGAGGGGATCGCCCTGCATGGCCACGGCGATAGCTACCACGCCACAGGTCATGGCCAGAGCGGTGACGGCGTTGGGCGCCAGGGCTTTCATCGGGCAGTCTCGCACGGGGACTGGCTGGTATAGCGGACGATAGACGCCAGGGGCAACTCCCACCTCTCGGCGCCGCCCGGGTATGCTGGCAGTGGAAGCTCGCTTCCACTGAGAGGAGGAAGGCGTGGATGCCCTGATCGTGGTCTCGGTCCTGCTGGGCTTTCTGGTCGTGGCCGGCGTGAGCGTGGCCCGGGTGCGGCTGGAGCGGCGCCACCGGCTGGACCACTGGCGGACCTGGGCCCTGGAGCGTGGCTGCCACTTCAGCGAGCCCCCGGGCGGGGGCCTCATCGACCCGGAGCTCGGGAGGATCACCGGATTCTACGAGGGTTTGGAGCTGGACATGCGGCTGCTGACCGCCCAGGCGCGAGACGAGGTGGGCAAGAGTACGACCATCTCCTTCCCCCTGCCGGATTTTCTGCCCGCGCTGGACGGCGAGCGCTCGCTCGTGCGGCCTGGCCAGGCCTCCTCCCTGAAGGAGCTGGGCGTCTCCCTGGCCCGACGCGCCCGCGACGATCAGGATCCTGCAGGGGCGACATGGCGGGAGACCGCTTCGGATGAAGCGTTCCTGCAGGATCTCCTGCGGCTCTCACGCTCGGGGGCCAGCTACACCCGGCACCGGGGCTGCCTGGAGGTGCGCTACCCCTTGCACGTGCACAAAGACATCGAACGCTACGTGCGCCAGGTCTTGCAGCTGACGCAGGCCCTGACCGAGGTGGCGCTGCTGCCCTTTCGGCGCTTGGCCGCTCGCCACGGCCTGCGCGAGGATCTGATCTACGAGCGCATCCAGCTGGAAGGCCAGGTCGATGGACAGGAGCTCACCGTCTTCGGTGGCCTGCTGCCGGGCAAGCCCGGCCCCTGGACGGTGATCGACGTCTCTATGCCGGAGGCGCTGCCCCAGGGCCTGCGCGTCGCCTTGCGCGACCGGCGCGGACATGAGCCGCGCCTGCGCCTGGGCGATCCGATCCTGGATCCCCTGCTGCACGTGGAATGCCGGCAACCCGAACGCGCCCGACGCCTGCTGGCCGACGACGAACTGCGGGGCGCGCTGCTGGAAGTGGTGCACGGGCACCCGGGCTCGTGCGTTGGGGACGACGCTGTCACGCTGGAGGTGGAAGGGCTGGCCGGCGAGGAGCTGGACGGGCTGGTGGAGGCGGTCCTTGCGCTGGCCGCATCGTTGCGCAGACGCGTAGGGGAGCTCGACTGATTCTCAGCCCACCACCTCCGCATCGATGCTCTTGCGCGCCCAGTCCACCCCGCGTGTTCGCACCTGCACGGCCTGCCCCAGGGCGTAGGACATGCCGCTGCGCTGATCCGTGACGCGGACGGGCATCTCCTGGCCGTAGCTGCCACGATCCTGGTACGGCACGGTGACCCGCAGGTCGGTGTCCTCGAGCCGGATCCACAGACGGCCACGCATGAGACCGACCAAGATGCCTGGCTCGTTGCGCGTGCGGCCGTCGTAGCGCCGCAGCTCCTCCAGGCGGTGGCTCTCGAAAGAGGCGGCGTCCACCCGGATCTCCATGGCGTTGAGGTGGTCCTGGATGGGCACCAGCTGGTCGCGGGTGTAGCTGCTGCTGCCGCCCCGTTCCTCGCGGTACAGGGCGTCCTCGATCAGGCGGTGCACGATCAGGTCGCTGTAGCGCCGGATGGGCGAGGTGAAGTGGGCGTAGTGCATCTTGGCCAGGGCGCCGTGGCCCAGCTGCTCGAAGTGGTAGGTGGCCTTTTCCAGTACCTGCCCCACGTGGAAGCGGAAGACCTCGAAGCCCGGGCCGCCGGCCAGCTCCTCCATGGCGGCCTGCATGCTGGCCTGGTCCCGGACACGCACATCGCAGCCCAAAAACTGGGCCACCTGTTGCAGGGCGCCCCAGTCGGTCTCGCTGACCTGGGGATGGGTGCGGTACAGGCAGAGCTGAAGGGGATGCTCGCGGATCAGGAAGCGGGCCACGCATTCGTTGGCCAAGAGCATGAACTCCTCGATCAGCTGGTGGGCCGGGGCTTGGGGCTCGGGCTCCAGGTTCAGGTCCAGGCTGCCGGCCGCCTTGCGCTGGGCCCGCAGCAGCACGGACAGGCGCTGCAGCTCGCGCAGCTGCCGCTGGAAGCGATGCTCGGCGCCATC
Organism: uncultured Enterobacterales bacterium; assembly: GCA_964454135.1. GTDB lineage: Bacteria > Myxococcota_A > UBA796 > UBA796 > JAFGLY01 > CAYVQL01. Next base: position 11,899 of record CAYVQL010000028.1, read on the forward strand.
GATCACGGCCTGGGCCTGGCTGTAGTTGAGACGGCAGTGGTTGTGGATGACCGTGCGCGCCAGCTCGAAGTCCATCAGCCGCGCCTGGGCGTCCAGGCGGGCGAAGAGGCTCAAGGCCAGGCTGTCCTGCCCGCCGTGCAGGCTGCAGATCTGGTTGGCCAGGATCTCCGGCAGCACCGGGATCTCGCCCTCTTTCAGGTAGGTGGTGAAGCCGCGGGACAGGGCCTCGGCGTCCAGCGGGCCGTCCTGGGCCACGAAGGGGCAGACGTCGGCGATGTGCACGCCCACCTCGAAGACGCCGGGGCGGATCTCCTCGATGGAGAGGGCGTCGTCCAGGTCGCGGGTGCGCTTGGGATCGATGGAGAGCACGGCGCTGCGCCGGATGTCGCGGCGCCGTGGCAGCTCCTGCTGCAGGTCGAAGGCCGCCGCCTGGGCCTGGGCCTCGTCCAGGGCCGCCGCCGGGTAGGCGCGCGGGCGGTTGTAGCGCAGGGCGATGGTCTCGAGGTCGGAGCCCAGCCGATCCAGGTGGCGCAGATCGGGCGCCCGCAGGAAGGGCTGCTCGAAGACGATCTGGATCCCCCAAGCCTCCTCCATCTCGTCAGACCAATCCTCGAGCTCCTGCGGGTCCTTCAGGGGCAGCAAGCCCTCCACCACGTAGAGCTGCTCGTCGGCGTGATGGATGCGGGTCAGGATGCCCTCGGGCGGGAAGGCCCCGGCGATGCGGCCGGTCATCAGGCTGCGGCCGGTGTCGAACTGGTAGGCCACGGGCACGCCCAGGCGCCGCTCCCAGCCCCGGAAGAAGCGGTCCAGCGACTCGCGCCGGCCCAGCTCGGTCTCGACGGTGACGGCCAGGCCGCGCAGCTTGTCGTCCCAGCGCAGGCGGTGGCCCTCCAGCCAGTCCAGCTGGCCCAGGGCGGCATTCAGCTCGTCCCGGGCGCGCACGGCCGAGATGCGCTGGCGGGCTACCAGCTCCACGTCGCTGCGATCCCGCAGCTCACGCTGCAGGCGCAGCAGGGCCACGGGCTCCAGCTGGCTGTCCAGCCAGATCTCCAGGCGCTGGTAGCGGGGGATGATGCGAGAGGTGTGCAGGGCCTCGGGGGCCAGGCCCAGGGCTTCCAGCGCGCCGGCCATGAAGGCCTGCGTCGCTGGCAGACTGCTCAACAACTCGACGTCCTGGCAGCTGCCCAGGGGCTCGGCGCGCAGGCGAACGGGAGCCAGCCGCTTGCGCAGCTTGGGCAGGCGGTTGCGCTTCTGGCCCAGGGTGCTGGGCTGGTGGCGGGCGCGGATCAAGAGCCCGGCTTCGTCCTGGCGCACCTGCACCACGTCTTCGCGCTGCTCGGCGGCCTTGGCGATGGCCAGCCAGGTCAGATCGGAGATGGCGGGCGAGAGCACGGGGGCGTCCACGAAGACGCGAACGCCAGCGGCGTCCTCGGCCAGCTCCTCCAGGAACTCCACCAGCTCGGCGGGATCGCTGGTGTCGCTGCGCACCTGGCCCTTGACGAGCCACAGGGCCTTGCGCCCCCCTTCGGCCGGGGCCAGCTCCTTGCAGACGATGTGGGTCATGTCGTCCTGCAAGGCTTGCTCGATCAGGAAGGGGATGCCGGTGCTCATGGGGGACTCCTCGGGCAGGGCTGGCGCTGCCACGGTTCCCGTGCATAGCTCGTAGGGGCCCCGCCCGCGCGGGCGGCCCCGGTCGAGGCTCGATAGGAACGCGCAGAGGAGGCCCTATGATCCTGCAGCGACCCGACCGGCTGCGCCTGGCCAACCTGCCCACCCCCGTCACCCCCCTGCGGCGGCTGTCCGCCGCGCTGGGCGGCCCGCAGATCAGCGTCAAGCGCGACGACCTGACCGGCTGCGCGCTGTCGGGCAACAAGGTGCGCAAGCTGGAGTACCTGCTGGCCGAAGCCCGGGCCCAGCGGGCCGACGCGGTGATCACCTGCGGCGGCCTGCAGTCCAACCACGCGCGCGCCACGGCCGTGGCTGCCCGCATGTTGGGCATGGAGGCCCACCTCGTGCTGCGGGGGACGCAGCCCGAGCAGCTGGACGGCAACCTGCTGCTCTGCCACCTGGTGGGGGCCAGCCATGAGCTCATCACCCCGCCGCAATGGCCCGAGCGGCAGGCGCATATGCTGGCCGCTGCCGAGCGCCTGGGGGCGCAGGGAAAGCGCTCGTACATCGTGCCCGAGGGTGGCAGCAACGGCCTGGGGGCCTGGGGCTACGTCTCCATGCTGCCCGAGCTGCTGGACGAGCGGGGGCGGCTGCCCTACAGCCACCTGGTCTGCGCCCTAGGCTCGGGCGGCACCCTGGCGGGGCTGCTGCTGGGCCGCGAGCTGCTGGGACTGGACGTGGAGGTGCTGGCGGTATGCGTCTGCGACGACGCGCAGCACTTCCAGCGGCGCGTGGCCGGGATCGTGGACGAGTTCAACGCGCTGCAGGGCAGCCGGATCCGCATTCCTGAGACCCGCTACCGTATCCTGGAGGGCTACGTGGGCCCCGGGTACGGGCGCAGCTTCCCCGAGGAGATCGCCTGCATCCGCAAGCTGGCCCGTAGCGAGGGCCTGATCCTGGATCCGGTCTACACCGGCAAGGCCTTCACGGGACTATGCGACCAGGTGCGCCAGGGACGCTTCGGGCCCCAGGATCACCTGCTCTTCCTCCACAGCGGCGGCCTGTTCGGGTTGTTTCCGCAGCGCGGCGCATTCACCGGAGGTGCTCCACGTAGAGCGAGCCCGTGACGACGCTGGTCGCAGGGTGATGGCCATGGGCTCGCCTGTCTTCCCAGGCGACCCGCAGCCAGGGGCAGGGCGACAATCGAGCCTGGCTCGCCCCGGTCCATCCACCGGCCTTGGTCATCGTTGCGGTCATTCGGCCACAAGGATGACCGGGCCCCATCCACCAGCGCAGCTCGATCCTGCAGAGGCGCGAGACGCGGAGGAATCAGGCCTGTTCTCGGCGTACGGATTCTCGCAGCTACCCCTCGAGTCCGATCGCGGGGAGCAACCGGATCGCCGGCGCAGGCCTTCCGGTTCGCCGGTACAGCTCCGGAGGCGGCGACGGCGGCAGCGGGGAGAGCAGGGGCAACGCGCTCAGGTGCGGAGCGGTCCGTGGGGAGGGCCTGCGGGGTGCCTGCGCCGCGCCGATCCCCGACTTGGGCAGCGCCAGCTGGAGGAAGAGGCTGAACTCATCGACGCAGGTGGCGTAGTCGTAGCTGGGGCAGAGCTCCGCGGAAGCGATGTCTTCGCTCTCGTAGCCATCCGGGGGCGCATCGCAGCGGTCGCCCTGGCTGACCAGATCCAAGGCGTTGTCCGCGTAGGTGTTGCCAGAGAGCGAGGCCGAGGCATCGTCCAGGAAGAGGCCGGCGCCCCGCGCGTCTCTCAGCTCGTTGCTCTCCAGCAAGAGCCCCAGGCCTCCGTCCCAGGCGGTCACGCCGTTGCTGGCGAACACGGCGTCGCCGCACTTGGACAGGGAGCCGCGGCTCCAACCCTCGCCGCCGTGGATGGCGTTGCGGGAGAGCGAGTAGCTGCCCTGGCCGGAGAGCCAGACGCCGGCGATGGGATTGTCCCGGATGGTGGTGTCAGAGATCTCCAGAAAGGGAGGGTGCTCCTTCCGGTAGGGCTCGACGTAGATGCCGATGCCCCCCCCGAGGTTCTCCTGCGCGCCCGTCCCCTCCACGACCGAGCCGTCGAGCATCAGCGAAGCGTCGCAGATCACGACCACCGCGGCGAACTGGTTGTCCTGCAGCCTGCATCCCGAGCAGCTGAAGTGGGCTTCTTCGGAGACGATGTAGGCTGCCGGACCTTCGTTCGAAGACAGCTCGAGCCCGGTCCCCTCGACCCTCGCGTAGTCCTGAACGGTGATGCCATTGCCGATGGTGTAGACCTCGCCTGCGGCAGTGGAGACGATGCTGGTATCCGCCAGCGTCACGGTCGTGCCGGACTCTCCCGCGCAGAGGCCTGCCGAGGTGTTCCCGGACAGAACGCAGGCCTCCGCCAAAAGGCTGGCGCCACCGCTGACCTGGACGCCGAACCCTCCCTGCCCATCCAAAGTCGGCTGCGTGTCGCGGATGGTCGTCTCGCAGAGACTCACGGTGGTATCCGCCCCCGAAGCCGTGAAGCCTGTCCCCCTGTTCCCCCACAGCTCGCAGGCTTCCGCCTCCAGGCTGGCGCCGCTGGAGATCTGGATGCCGAATCCGTATTCTCCGTTGTCGTCGGGCAGCGTGTCGCGAACCACGGTCTCTCGCAGGATCAGCGACGTGCCGTCTTGATAGGCCCGTATGCCGACGCCGACGTTTTCCGAGAGCTCGCAGGCCTCAGCCTCCACGCTCGCGCCCGAGACGAGATTGATGCCGAGTCCGAAGTCCCCGTTTCCGTCTGCCTGGGTGCCGTGGATGGTCGTCTCGCGCAGGGACACGGAGCTGCCCGCGTCCGACGCGACGACACCCGCGGTGGTGACCCGCGCGATCTGGCAGGCCTCGGCCTCCACGCTCGCGCCCCCGGTGACCAGGATGCCGTAGCCGGCCAGGCCGTTGTCGTCCGGCAGAGTGTCCTGGATGCTCGTCTCCCGCAGGCTGGCCGTGGTGCCGTCTTCGCTGACATAGACGGCCGCCGCCCGGTTCCCGGAGACCTCGCAGGCCTGCGCCTCAAGGCTGGCGCCTCCCTGCACATCGATGCCGAATCCATAGACCGCTTCTTCGTCTGTGCGCGTGTCCTTGATGGTGGTCTCCCGCAGAATGACCGTGCTGCCGGAGCCCGTGGCGTGCACACCCGTCTTCGTGCTTTCCAGGATCGAGCAGTCTTCACAGTTCAGGTGCGCGCCATCATGGATGAGGACGCCGAATCCAAGCTCCCCGCTCTCGCTGGGCTGGGTGCCCTGGATGGTCGTGCGCTGCAGGCTGACAGCGGTATCGGTTCCGGAGGAGAGGACACCGGCTCCTCGGTTTTCCAGGAGTTCGCATCCCTCAGCCATCAAGCTCGCGGCGCCGTAGACATGGACGCCATATCCTCCCTGCCCGTCTCCCTGGGACCGGGTGTCCCGGATGGTCGTCCCCTCGAGCGCCACCGTGGTGCCTTCGTCGTAGGCGAAGACGCCGATGCCGGTGTTGTCCGATAATTCGCAGGAGGTCGCGCTCAGGCTCGCTCCGCCGAAGGCGGTGATGCCATATCCGTACTGCCCATTCTCGTCGGGCTCGCTGCCCTCGATGATCGTCCCCTGGAGCATGACCGTGGTGCCCGACTCGTCGGCCGCCACGCCAGCCATTGCGTTCCCCGTCACCTCGCAAGACTCCACTGCCAGCGATGTCTCGTAGACTCCTTCCTGGTGGGCTCCAATGCCCATGTACTCGTTCCGCGCCACCGTCGAGTCCCGAAGCGTGAGGGTTCCCGAGCCGACGAACACGCCGGCCCAGGGCGCCCCGCTCACCGTCAAGCCAGAGACCTCCACCTCCGAGGTCCTGGCACTCACAGCGATCCCCGAGGTGTACTCACCCCCCACGCTCGCATCGATGACCACCAGCTCGCTGCAGCGCCCCGCCAGATGCACCCCGTCATGCCCACGACCCAGCTCCAGCGTCTCCTGGTAGGTCCCGGCGGCCACCGCTACCATGCCACCGTCCGCGTCGGCCGCCGCGTCCAGGCCATCCTGGATGGACACGAAAGGTGCGGCCTCGCTGCCGTCGCCGCCATCCGCGGCCGCGAGGTCCACGAAGACCGTGCTCTCGTCCAGCTCCAGGTTGCCCCAGGTGCCGGTGCCGCAGGCGGCGGGCACGCACTCGCCGTCGTCGTCGAGCAGGCCGGTGTCACAGTCGGGATCGGGGTCCGTGACGGGGCCGGTGTCGTAGGTGGGCGTCGTGTCGTCGGTCGAGGGCCTCCTTCGCCCGTCCTTCTCGCAGGCGAGGACGAACAGCGGTACGACGAGGGCGAGGGAGGCGCGCGAGTTCATGATCTCGATGGCGATGCGACGTGAGATTATCCCTCAATATGGCAAGGCCGGGATCCGGAGTCCATGACGGGGGGCCCGCCGCGCTGGACGCACCGCAGCCTGGTATCCGGGGCGAGGGACGGTCCGTACGCCCCATCACCTGCCTTCGCATGCGAAGATGGGGCTCCGAACGAAGTCCCCGAGTCAGCTCCGGAGCCACCTTGCGCATCGCCCTGCTCACGCCGGCTGACGATCGCAAGCGCAGCAGGAGCTTCAGGCTGGGGGGCTGGATCTACGGAGGTCGGCCCAACCCGCAGACCGGACCGCTCCTGTTGGGCACCGTGCTGCGCGATGCGGGCCACCAGGTGGCGGTCTTCGAGGAGCTCTACCGGGACGTGGATCTGAGAGAGCTCGAGGATTTCGACCTGATCGGCCTGTCCGTCATCACCAGCACCGCGCCGCGCTCCTACGCGCTCGCCCAGCGCTTCCGTCGGCTGGGCAAGCGGGTGCTGATGGGAGGCCTGCACCCCTCGGCCCTGCCCGAGGAGGCGTCAGAGCACGCGGACCAGGTGATCGTGGGGGAGGCAGAGCCTGTCGTCGTAGATGCGGTGGAGGGGCGCCTGCGGCAGCCCATCGTGCGCTCCCCTGCGGTGGAGGACCTGGATGCGTTGCCCTTTGCCGACTACGACCTGCTGCGCGGTCGCTACCTGGCGGCCAACGTCTTCACGGCTCGCGGTTGCCCGCGGCGCTGCAGCTTCTGCACAACTTCGCGCATGTTCGCCCCCTACCGGCAGCGCGGCATCGCGGACGTGCTGGCGGAGCTGCAGGCCCTGCAGGCCCGCGGCTTCCGCTACGTCTACTTCCAGGACGACGACTTCGCAGCGGACCCCGAGCGCGCCAAGGAGCTGTTGCGGGCGATGATCCGCCGCGGGCTCGTCTTCCGGGAGAGCTTCTTCTTCGGGCGGGTGGAGGTGGGGCAGGATTCCGAGCTGCTGGACCTGCTGGGACGGGCCAACTTCAACCGCATGCTGCTGGGGGTCGAGTCCCTCAACCCAGCGGCGCTGGAGGCTGTGGGCAAGCGACAGAGCCCTGGACAGATCGTGGCCTGCTGCGAGGCGCTGCGCAGCCACGGCATCAAGCTGATCGTCAGCCTCGTCAATGGCCTGGACGCCGACGGGCTGGACGATCTGAGGCGCGCGGTGCGGCTGGCACGGCGCGTGGATGCCTATGGACTGCAGCCCGCCCTGCTCACACCTTTTCCCGGCACGCCTGTGCGCAGCGAGCTGGAGGCGCAAGGCCGACTGCTGGACATGGGCTGGGAGCAGTACGACCTGACGCGGGCCGTATTCGAGCCGGCTCGCATGAGCGCCTGGGAGCTGCAGAAACAGTTCATGGACGCCATCTCGGATTTCTACACGCTGCGCGGAGCCTGGCGCATCTGGCGCCGCTTCGGCTGGGAGCCGGGCCTGCGGCGGGCCGGCATGTGCCTCGCCATGGCCGTGGGCACCGCCCACTTCCGCCTGCTGGCCCTGCTGGACAGCCGGCATCCCTATGGGCGGCTCTGGCGGCAGCACAGGGCGCGCGCCAGCTCGCCCCGGGGTTGAGCAGACCGCTTACTCGGTAGTCGCCTGGCCCTCGGCCTCCTGCGCCTTCTTGTGGGGGCAGTCGCCGTGGGCGTGGTGCTCATGGCCGCCGGCGCCCGTCCACTTCTGGGCGTACTCCTGCAGCTGAGGCGCGACGGCCGCGTCGCTGGACACGAAGCTGATGGACGCGCCGCCCTCGGCCGCCTCGGCCGAGGCGGTCACGCTCTCGTGGTGCATGGGACTGTCCTTGTGGTGGGCGTCGGGCCCGGCGCCGCTCATGTGCTCCACCTTGGCCTGGGCCGCCTCCAGCAGCGTGGCCTGCAGCTTGGGGCAGCTGGCGGTGAAGACCAGCTTGACGCCGTTGTCGATGTTCTCGGCGGCGCGGGTGACGCCGTCGGAGTGCAGCACCGACCAGCTGTGGCCACCCTTGTCCTCGTGCTTGCCGCAGCCACAGCTGCCGCCCTCGGCCTTCTTGGCCAGGTGGGCCTGGATCTCCGTGACCAACACGGCGTCTGCCGAGGTGAGAGTCAGCTTGACGCCCTTTTCCACGTTCTCCAGCGCACGCTCCACACCCTCTTTCTGACAGATGCAGCCGTGGGAGCAGCCCTCACCCTCGAACTTGGCGCGGGCGGCCTCTTGCAGCTCGGCCACCTTTGCGGCGTCTTCCACCGTGAAGCTGATGGAGGCGCCGTTATCGAGGTCCTCCACCTCGCGGGTCACGCCCTCGGCGAAGAGGGGGCCTTGGTCGGCGTGATCGTGCGACTCGGGCTCGGCCTTGGCGGCGGGCGCTGGCTCTTCCGGAGCGGCCTTCACCGCGGGCTGGGGCTCGACGGGCTGCTGCTCGGCGGCGCAGGCCGCCAGGGCGAGGGGCGCGAGGAACGCGAAGACGATGGAGATACGCATGAGAGGTCCTTTTCGCTATCGGGACGGACCTCTCTACCTGGATCCTCTCGGGCCAACAAGGGCGTGCGGCTACAAAACGATCAAGGACCGGCCTGCCCGAAGAAGAGGTAAGGTCTCGCCCTCCATGCACCTTCGAAGAGAGATCATCCCTACAAAGAACCGAGATCGAACTCCCTAAACTCGCAGATCCGCGGACGGTTCGCGTCCAGGTCCCAATTGTGCAGGGCGTTGCCCTGGCACCAACGCCACTCATCGCACTGCGCGCATTCTCCCACCCGCATCCAGCGTCGATCGCGGAAGCGCTGGTAGCGTTGTTCCCAGACCTGGACGAAGGAGTCACGGTGGATGTTCCCCTGGCGCAGGCGCCGGTCGATGTTGGGGCAGGCCAGGATGTCGCCGTTGGCCATCACGCCCCCCACCCGGATGCCTGCCAGGCAGAAGTGCTCCCGATCCCGCGTGCGGCGCTCCAGGCAGGGGCCCAGATAGCCGGACTCCACGTACTCGATCCTCATTCCGCCCCGTGCGCGCAGGGCGATGATCTCGCGCTGCAGGCGCTTGAATCCTGCCTCGTCCAGGAAGAGCTCGGGCTGCGAGAGCGCACGGCCGATGGGGGAGATGGTGAAGAGGCGCCAGCCGGGCACGCCCAGGGAGGACAGCAGCCGCTGCAGCGCGTCCAGCTGGTCCAGGTTGCGCTGGTTCACGCAGGTGATGACGTCCATCTTCTGCCAGCAAGGATGGGCCAGCAGCTGCCGGATGGTCCAAAGGGCGCGACGCTGGGCGCCCGCCCGCCCCCGCAGCCAGTCGTGCTCGGCTTCCATGCCATCCAGGCTCACGGTGATGGTGGCCATCCCGGCCCGCTCCGCATTCCGTAGTGCAACCTGGTTCCAGGACTGCCCGTTGGTGACCATGCCCCAGGGGAATCCCATGCCCCGCAGGCGGGCGCCCAGCTCGAAGACGCGCTCGTAGCGCAGGGGTTCGCCCCCGGACAGGACGACCGTGATGCGGCGGGCATCGTAGGCCTGGCGGATCTCGTCCATCACGCGCAGGGCGTCGTCGAAAGGCAGCTCCGGCATGGCGGGATCGTGGCTGCAGTCGCTGCCGCAGTGCAGGCAGGCCAGGTCGCAGCGCTGGGTCAGCTCCAGGAACAGGTAGCGCAGCTCGTGCGCCTGCCGCACGGCGTGCTGATACCAGGGCAGCACGCGCCGGCGCAGACGCTTGACGGGGCGCAGCAGCAGGTCCGCTCTGGGCAGATCGCGCGTCAAGCCCTTTGTTCCTCGGATGTTCGTTGACAGTGGCGATATGGGCAGCGTAGCATCCCTGCAGGATGCGGGCAGGTTCATCGAAACGGAGGCGAGCATGTCCCAGCCCTTCTGGAAGCGCGTCTCGCTGCTGCTGGGGGTGTTGATCGGCTGCGAGGATGATCGCAATGACACGGCCTATGGAATCGTGGAGCCCACCGACCACGTCGACACCGGCTACCTGGACCTAGACGGGGACGGGCACAGAGCCATCTGGGACTGCGACGACAGCGACCCTGAGGTGAACTCGGACGCGGAGGAGATCTGCGGCGATGGCATCGACAACGACTGCGACGGCGCGACCGACTACGAGGACGACACCTGCCGGGACGACGACGGTGACGGCTACGCCTCGTACATAGACTGCGACGACCTCGATCCCGAGGTGCACCCGGGAGCCGAAGAGATCTGCGACGACGGCATCGACAACGACTGCGACAGCTTCATCGACGACCGGGACATCGACTGCGCGAAGTGAGCGGGATTCACCCCTCCTGCATCAACCCCCGCAACCAGATCGACCGCACCAGCCGCGCGTGCAGCTCGAAGTTCCGCGCGGCGGGGGCCTCCAGCTGCGTATGCACGCCCCTGGCCGGCGGCTGGTCCGCCTGCCCATAGGTCAGATCACGATCGCACTGCGCCGTGCGCTGCTCCAGCAGCTCCAGCAGGCGCCGGAAGTTGGCCATGCGACCAGCCGCCGGGGGCTGACCCAGGGAGCGGTAGTCGAAACGCTCGCTCAACAGGGCGAAGCCGGTCCACTCCTGGGGACCGCGGGCGAAGATGCGCAGGCCGGCCCGGCCGCGCCCGGTCTCCAGCATGCGGGCCGCGGCGGAGGTCTGACGCGTCCTCCTGGGGATCCGCTCCAGGTCGCCCACCACCAGCAGCAGCCGCGCACGCTCGTCCGCCCGCAGCAGCGGGGCGCCGTGGCGATCCAGCAGTGCGAGCCCCTTGCTGTCGACGCGGGCGCTGCGCGCCACAGGGGCTCCCCCGCCGTGCCGCAGCTCGCGCTCGTCCAGGGCCAGGGCCGCGTAGCCCAGGCCGCGCGCCTCCGCCGCCATGGCCGAGATGGGCTCCAGCTCCGGCAGCACGCAGAGCAGGACGCAGCGCGGCCGGGACAGGCGCTGCCGCAGGTCGCGGGCCTGCAGTCCCGTGACCTCGGCCAAGCGCACCGCGTGGCCGTACAGGTCCCTGCCTTCAGGCAAGGGCGGCACGATCAGGAGGCAGCTGCGGTCCATGGCCAGCCCAGTCTACACGGCCCGTGTGGCGCAACCCGCCCAGTGCGCCGCCATACCTTGAGCAGCCGCCCCGCTCGCCCCCCGCTCCGTCGCCCCAGGCCTGGTTAGGCTCTCTCCACCCCCTTTCAGGACGCCCCCATGGACCTCGCGCTCCGCGATCTCTTCCTGCAGCGCTGGCAGCGCTTCTTCCCCGGTGCCGAGCTGCCCATCTGCTTCCAGCACAGCCACGACGCGGGGCGCGCCGAGCGCAAGCAGCCCCCCGCGGGCTGGAGCTGCCTGCTGGGAGACCTGATCGCCGTGCGGCGTGGCACGCCCCGGGCCTTCGCCATCGACAGCATCGGCTGCAGCGGCGGCAAGCGCTACCTGGGCTTCGACGCCCCCTTGCGCCCGCACTTCGAGCACTTCCTGTCCTGCGGCATCCCGGGCAAGGTGGAGGGCGAGCGCTACAAGCGGTCGCCCGAGCTGGTGGCACGCATCATGGCAGCGCAGCCGCGCCTGGAGGCGCCGGCGCCCTGGGCCCGGTTCACCCGCTGGGACCAGCTGCAAGAGGAAGACGAGCCCCAGGTCGTGATCTTCTTCGCCACGCCCGACGCGCTGGCCGGGCTGTTCACCCTGGCCAACTTCCGCGAAGAGGACCGCAACGGCGGGGTCTGCACCCCCTTCTGCGCCGGCTGCGGCGCCATCGTGGAGCAGCCGCTACGGGAGGCGCGCGGCGAGCGGCAGCGGGCCGTGCTGGGCATGTTCGACGTCTCGGCGCGGCCCTTCGTGCCCGCTGACCGCCTGAGCTTCGCCGTACCCTGGGCGCGCTTCGCGCGCATGGCGGAGGACATGGAGGAGAGCTTCTTGATCACCGATTCGTGGAAGAAGCTGCTCAAGCGTATCGAGCGTTAGTGGCCTTCAGCGGAGGCTATCAAGGCCTCTTGGGGCGGGGAGTCGGGCGAGGGGAAGGACGCCAGTTCATGGATTCTCCAAGCTGCAGGTGTCTCCATCCTAGAAGCCCCGCCAGCTCCTGTCAATCAGATGTCGAAGGCCGTCACCGCCCTTCTTCGATGCGATACAGCCTGACGCCATCCTCAAAGAGCAGAGGTTCTCCAAAGAAAACGCCCAGCTCAAAGGCCTGCAGTTGCTGGCAGGCCGGACGGCTGGGCACCGCGTGCAAGACGATCCATCGGAATCCCGCCTCGTAGAGCTCGGCTCCGTCCCAGGCTCCTTGCTGCACCGCGCCCAGTCCCCGGCACCTGGCATCCACACGCAGCACGAGGGGATCCGGGAACCCGAGATCCTGCGGGTCGTAGCTCAGGCGCGATCCCACCGCGGTCAGGACCGGGTGGCGATGAACGGTCTGCTCGAAGAGGTAGCGGCTACGGGCGCTCTTGATCCACGGATTCTCGTCGGTGCCCTCCTCCACCATCAAGGGCAAGTCGATCACGGCTCCGCCCTCGACCTGGGCGAGGTGGCGCGCATGGGGCGGGACGGTCACGGCGAAGCTCGCGATGGGTAGCGCCACCGGGGAGCTCAAGACCGCCTCCAGGGTCCACAACAGCGCCGCCAAGACGGGCAGCCCGCGGGCCGTTCGCAGCCAGTCCCCCTTCTCGAGGCGCTCGCAGAGCCAGCCAAGCCCATGGCCCGCGGCCAGGGCCAAGAGCAGATGCAGGGGAAACAGGCGTCGCATGGCGTCCGCCATCATCAAGGCGACGGCGGTGAAGATGACCGACGGCTGCTCGGGTGCGGTGATATGCAGGCTGCGGAACAGGCCCTGGGGCAGCAGGAAATCGAGGACGAATGGCAGGGTCAAGAGGAGCCACCAGCGCCCGCGCCGGGAGGCGAGTCCAAGCAGCGCCAGGGCGGCGAGAGTAAGCACCAGGTGGTGGTTGAGCCAGAGCGTGGTGGAGGAGAAGATCTCCTCCTCGGAGAACGCTCGCAATTCACCCATGCGCAGAGCGGAGATGTGGGCCGTGTTCACCATCAGCAATGGCTCTGCCGTGGCCGGCGGGGAAGGAAGCAGGGAGCGCGCCGCCAGCATCACGACAAGGCCACCCAGGCAGAGCCCGCCCGCTGCCCACACCATTCCCACCAGGCTTCGTTCACGCCAGGCGAAGGCCGCCGCCAGCCAGAGCATACCGCCCAGCGCCGCCAGGATCAGCCCCGTGAACCACGAGGTCATGGCGGCCAGGAAGAGGGAGAGGGCCAGGGCGAATGCCCAGCCGCATTGCACGAGAGGGGTCGATTCCTCCTCGCTCCGCTGGGTCAGGGCCGGGCAACGCAGCAGCCGCAAGAGGGCCAGGAGAAAGAGGGGAATCCAAGCGTTTGCCAGGTTTTCGATCGCGCCGCCCATCATGAAGCCCAGGTGATGGGGACAGAGGCTCCAGGCCAGGCCGGTGAAGGACGCTACGGGTCTGGTCAGGCCGGAGCTGCGGGCCAACAGCGCCGCGGCCCAGAAGCCCGTAGCCGTGCTCAACAGGCAGATGAAGTTGAAGGCGGCGACCGGGCCCAACCAATGGGTGACGGGCAGGCTCCAGATGCCGTTCATGAAGCTGGCCAGGTAGTAGCCCACCTCCAAGCCCTCAGGGTGGTTCAGCAAGGGCGAGAAAGCTGGGTTTGTGCCCAGCTCGACCAAGGCCTGGTGGGTCCACCAGTACTTCCAGACGTGGGAGTAGGCGCCCACCAGCTCTGATCCCGGCAAGCTGGTCATAGGAAGCATGACCAAGGGGAAGGTGGCTGCCAGGGCAGCCAACAGGCCCAGGCCCAGCTGCTCGGGCTGCAGCCTGCGCAGGAGCTTGCGGACAGCGCCCATGCGCTAGCGCCTCTCCTGGCTGGGTTCGACTGCAAGATCCTCGTGCGAAGAGGGGGCCTGGATCTCGTAGACCTCCAGGACGCCGTCTTCCAGCTTCTGCTGAATCACGGGGTCGCCCAGGTGATGCCGTAGGACCAACGAGAGTTCCTGGTAGGGACTGCAGTAGAATTCCTGGGAGCGGCCGGGCGCCGAAGAACCCTGGTGCGCGGGACACCATCCCTTGCGCGCAAAGTCCTCGACCTGGCCTTGAACCACCACGTGGCTGAAGCCCATCCGCAGCAGAGCCCCGCGATCAGGCTCCCACTTCAAGATGGAGGGGTAGGCTTGCGGAGGCCGGAGGGCGTTGCTGCTGAGGTAGGCGAAGAAATCGTCCCGCTCCTGCAACCGGACCAGCGCCGTGGGCTTCAGGCTATCGGGGATGTCCAGGCAGCAGAAGGGCAGCCGGTGTTCGAGCTGGGCCAGAAAGGGGCTGTGGACGTAGCCGCTGTCCTCGTCCGAACCCTCCCGTTCCGTGGGGGTCGGCCCGGGGGAGAGCTCGAACAGTGCGCCGGCGCCGTCCTGGGCGAGCTGCTGATAGGCCTGCGGGGGAGAGGGCAGCGGCTGCACGGGGAGAGGGAAGCGCTGACCGACCTGCAAAGCGCCCACGCAGAGCAAAGCCGCGGGTAGCAGGATCCAGCGGCGTCCGAAGCGGCGCTGCAGGGAATCGCGAGCCTTGGAGACGGCGAGCGCCGCCAGCACAGCCAGGCAGACCCCCGCCAGCAGGAGGAAGCGGTTGGGCCAGTGGAAGCGGAGGAAAAAAGGAACGAGCCTGGGCAGCCACTGATAGGGTGACGGGACCGCCGCCATGCCAGAAGGCTGAATGAGCCAGGGCCCCAGGGCCAGCGAGTGCAGCAGGAGGGCGCCCAACCACCAGGGAAGACCGCGCCTGGCGCGCTCTCTCCAGGCCAGAGACAGCAGCGCAGCCAGGACCAGCACGATCCCAACACCCGCCGGGCGCCCCAGGGGCAAGGGCGTGAACTGGTCCTCCAGGGCGACCCGCGCCACGTCGCTGCGCTGCAGCCACTCCCTGGCCAGCTCACCCATCACGAGGCCCCAGCGCTCACTGCTAGCCGGGAGCAGGAAAGGGGTGCCCAGGCGTGGCCCCAGCAAGGCCTGAGCGGCCAGGCAGGGCAGGGCCAACAAGCCCGCCAGAGGCAGGGCGCGGACCACCAGCCGCATGCGTGAGCAGGACCCACGCGGTCCCACCAGCAAGAATCCCAGGCCCAGCGCGGGAAGCAGGAAGGAGCAGAGCACGGCGCTGCCCAGCCAGGCCAGCGAGGCCAGCGAGAAGAAGACCAGGGCCAGCCACAGCGACCTGAGGCGACCCTGTGCGAGCCAACGACCGGAGAAGAGCAGGAACATGGCCACCAGGCCACCACTGAGCTGCTCCGTGCGCCCAGCCAGGGCTTCGTTCAGCACGGGGGGAGAGAGCATGTAGAGGGCGCCGGCCATAGCCGATGCGACGCGATCTTCCGTGACCCCGCGAGCCAGCAGGTACACGCCCAGGCCGCAGCTGCCCAACAGCAGCGTCATGGCGAAGTTGGACGCCAGCACCACCTCGCCGAGAGCGGCAAAGGGCGCGGCCAGGAGCAGATCCAGGTGCCCACCCCAGACCGTTAGCAGGTCCAACTGGGCAGGAAAGGTGAACAGGTCGCTGCGGAACCCCGTGAAGCCTTCGGCGATGGACTGCCGCAGCCAGCCGTACTGCCACAGGTGCAGAACCAGGTCATCCGAGAGACGAGGTGAGGAGCAGGGCAGATGGCTGCGCCAACGACCTGTGAGTCGACAGACCGTCACGGCCCAGGCCCCGCCAACGAACAGCAACACCGGCGCCAAGCCGCGGAGCTGCTGACGCCCGATCAACGAATCCATCCTGCGTGCCGCTGTACCAGAAGGCGAACCTGCATATCGCTCGTTTCGTTTCGCCAGAGAGCGTAATGAGGCGTTCTCCAGGGGGCAAACACCGTGTCAAGTCGCGAATGTTAAGCTCGCCGCAGGTCGCCGAAGGATTCCCCAGTGCCAGCAATCCCACCCAAGGCCGAGAAGCTGAAGGCCCTGGGCCTGGGGGCCGGCCTGGTTCTGGCGGTCTTGCTGGCAGCCGAGCTGGCCTCGGGTCTGGTGCGGGTTCCGGCCTTGCCCTACCCGGTGGGCTTTGGCGCCCAGAATCCCGCCCGGGGGGAGATGGGGCAGCTCTTCGTCTACGATCCCAGACTGTTCTGGCGCCAGCGTGCCCACGCCCGCCTGACACAGGTTGGCCCGCCCGGAAGCAGCTACTCCGTCAGCACCAACAGCCTGGGACTGCGGAGCCCTCCCTTCCGCCCGAACGCGGGCGGAACGGCCATCCTGAGCGCGGGCGACTCCACCACCTGGGGCGAGGGGGTGGAGGATGGCCAGACCTTCAGCGCCCAGCTGCAAGCGGGCCTGCACGAGCGCTGGCCGCAGCCCGTGCAGGTCCTCAACGCCGGTGTGCCCGGCTACAGCACCGTGCAAGCTGGTCAGCTGCTGGACGAGCTCCTGGTGGAACACGACTTCGACCTGGTGATCATCCACGACATGTTCGCCGACATGCTCCTGGCTCCCAGGCCCGACGAGGCCTACCTGCAGCCGCCCTGGATGACGGCGCTGCTGGATGCCCTCGCCCGCAGCCGGCTCTTTCGATTGCTGCGCTACCAGCTGCAGGCCCGTCAGAGCAGCGCGCCGATCTACGCGCCCGAGCTCGTGCCGCGCGTCCCACCGGACCGCTACCGGCATCAGCTCGAGGCCATGGTGCGCACCGCGCAACAGGACGACGCCGAGGTGCTGCTGCTGCTTCCCTTCCGCGTCAACCGTGACCCGGAGGTCTGCGTCTGGGATGAGCGCGACACCAGGGCGAGCTTCGAGCTGCTGCTCAGAGCCCTGGAGCACAGCGATCCCGCGTATCGCCAGGTGATCCGCGAGGTGGCGGCGAGCACGGGGGCGGCGCTGCTCGACCTGCAGCCGCTCAACCAGGGCAGGGGCAGCGCGCTGTACCTCGACATGGTGCACCCCAACCGCCTGGGGCACCTGCTGATCGCAGAGGCCATCCGGCAGGCCATGCAGGCGCTGCCGGAGGGGGCCCCGTCCGAGCCCGCGGGCGACATGCCCGCGGAGAGCGATTAGCCTTTGCCAGAAGGCTATGCCAAGGAGGCAACAACATCATGCAGCGTTCCGCCCTGACCGGCCTTGCCGGCCTGATGCTCATCCCCCTCTGTTCGAGCTGTACCAATTGCCCCGAGACGCTGGAGGTGGAGGTATCCTGCCTCTGCGAGTTCACGGGAGACACCGCCGCGCCCCCCGAGCAAGAAGATCCCCCCCCGGAGGACACGAACTCCCCCACGGGGGACGCCTGCTCCATGTTCTGCGACAGCCTGGATGAATGCTCCTGGCTGGACGGTTCGCATGAGTGGGGGAACGGGATGTCGGAATGCGAGACCTGGTGCGCGGCCTCCTTCGCGGATCTCGAGACCGACGAGGCGTTCTGGAAGTGCGCCGCCGAGCCCCTGATGGCATGCGACCTGAAGGCGTTCCAGACCTGTCTATGAACCGACAGGATTCCAACCCGACATGACACCGAGCTATCGCCGGGGTGCGCTGCTGGCCGGGGCCGTGTTCCTGATCTGTCTGGCATGCCTGGAGATCGCGGGGTGGTTGCTGCTGGAGCACCTGCCCGACGAAGCGGAGGCGCTGAGCGAAACAGAGCTGATCTTCGATCGAGAGCTGGGCTGGAAACTGCCTCCAGAGGCGGAAATCAGCTGGCTTGGGCTGCCCGTCCGTGTCAATGCCATCGGCCTGCGGGGGCATGAGCCGTACCTGCCAGAAGCAGGAGAAGATGAACCCCTCCGGATCCTCGTCCTGGGCGACTCGTCGGCCTTCGGACACGGCGTGCGGGACGAGGAGTGCTTCGCGAGCCGCCTCGAAGACCGACTCTCCGCCAGTGGGCCGGTCGATGTGCAGAATGGCGGAATCCCGGGCTTCACCTGTTCCCAGTCGCTGCGGCTGTTCCGGCGTCTGAGACCGGATTTCAACCCCGACATCTTGATCGTCTACAGTATGCATAGCGACCGCAGGACCGCGCTGGCCAAAGACATGGTCTTCACCGGCACCCGGCTAGGCCCCTTGAATCGAACCGCCGCCCTGCGCTTGCTGTCGGTCCTGTCCGCACGGCTGCGTAGCAGCCTGTCCAAGCCGATCACGAAGCTGGCCTCCTACGAAGCATGCCTCGCCACCATGGTCGCGGAGCAGCGCGAGGCAGGGGGAGAGACCTTGCTGGTCATTCCCATCGCCAGCGTCGATGTCCCCCCGGAGTACGACCCGAACATCCCCGAACCAGGCGAACTGGGGACCCGGCTCAACGACTATCGGAGGGCTATGACCGGGGTGGCTCACGAGACCGGCTCGCCCCTGGTCGACCTGCCCGCCGTTTTCCTGGGACAGGGTCTCCCCGTATCGCGGGTGATGCTGGATCGCGTCCACCCCAACACCCTGGGCCACGAGATCATCGCCAGAGCCCTGTTCCAGGAGATGGGGAGCGCCCTTCCGGAGCGCCGTCCCGAGTCCGCCAGCGAATAGCCCCGCCCCGGCCCGTGGCTTCAAGGGCAAAGCGGATCGCGACCAAAGGAGGCCTCGGCCAGATCCGCCAGGTCGAAGAGCGCCTCGTCCTCGGTATGCGCCAAGGGCGGGCCCACGACGGCCTGCAGTCCTTCGACGCACTGCGCCGCCTCGTCCTCTGCCGAGAACCAATCACGGTGCACCACGATCCAGCGGAAGCCGCGGCGCTTCAGGCAAGAGGCGGCGGCACCCCAGTCGTCCGTGGAGCCGTTCTTGAGCGGCGGGTAGCTATCCCAGTCGGTCAAGCTGAGATTGATGGCCACAGGAAGGGGATGCTCGTGGCGCGTCTGGGCCAGGAACATGGTGCCGCGTGTCATCAACTGGCCCTTCCAGATGCGCGGCATGTCGGCCAGGCCTCCTTCGCCCCGCGCCGCGTCGTAGACGGGGGAGACGCGGGCGTCCGCCACGTCCAGGATCACGGGCACGGGCAGGGCCCAGGCCCGCTCGGCCCAGACGCCCACCAACAACGCCGATGCCAGGGCCAGACGCACGCCACGCTGTGCCGGGGCGGCGACGAGCTCGGCCAGGCCCAGCACCGCCAACGCCGAGAACACCCCGATATGCTCCCAGGCCGCAGGCAGCCCGCCCCAGAAAGGAAGCAGGTGGGCGACGAGTTGGTAACAGGGATTCTCAATGTAGTACCTGCCCAGCAGGACGATGGGCCCCAGCGAGAGTGCCGCGAAGAACAAGCCCAATCCGATGATAGCCATGGACAGCCCACGACCACGCCGACGGGCGCAGCACAGGCCAGCCAGAATGGCCAGCAGGGGCACCCAGCCGATGTACGACAGATTGTGCAGCTCGTCGTCCACCATCTTGGGCCGCTGCAACTGCACGCTGAAGGGATCCAGCAACGAGGCGGGCGTGGCCACCTCGACGTAGTCGGCCGTGACGCCCAGGCTCAGCTCTACCCGGTTGACGAAGACGCCAGCCAGGAAATCCGGCTGATGGACGAACCAACGCGCCACCAGGAAGACAGCCGCCATCATCACGCCCATCCCCCCATAGGCCACCAACAGGCGCCTGGCTCTGGGCCAGAGCTGGGCCCCCGCGAAGGGCCACAGCAACATCGGCAGGGCCAGGACCAGCATGACTGCGGCGTACACGCCGAAGGTGTGGCAGTGCAGCGTGGTGAGGCCGGTGATCGCCACCATGGCAAAGGTCCACCGGCGGCTCTTCTTCTCGCGCAAGGTCAGCAGGCCCAGCATGAGAAAGGGGAAAATCCAGATGGATAGGCGCTCGTGCACCCCGCTGGTGAGCCCATGACCCAGGAGGTAGGGTGAGGTCTGGGCACTCAAGCCGGCGCAGAGGGCTCCCAGCTCGGAGCCGGTCAAGCGCTTGCAGAGGGCGTAGCTGGCTCCCCCCACGGCGAGCAGCGAGAGCCAGACCCAGGTATTGGAGGCGAACACCGGCCCGGCCACCAAGGTCAGCGGCGCCAAGAGGACCGAAGGCAGCAGCATCACGTCCAGCAGAACGCCACCCTCCGGGGCGTTGAAGTAGGGCGTGTACGGCCAGGTTCCTTCCCGCACCAGGGCCAGCGTGTGCCAGTAGGGCCAGGCGTGCTTGTAGATGTCGCCCGCCATGCTGCCGGGCAGGGACTGTGTGGGATGGCGCAGCACGCGCAGCAGGGGCAGGGCCGCTCCCAGGGACAGCACGAGCCAGGGCCAGGCGCGAGGGACGGCCCGTCGGATCCGGCGTCGCAAGCGAGGCGAAGCGAAGGACATGCCGCGCCCTACCAGTAGCCGTCTTCAGGTGGGAAGCGCAGCTTCCAGAGATTCTCCGGGCTCCAGGCCTCGGAGGGTGGCGCGCCTGGCCCCAGTCGGATCTCGAGCAGCTTGCTGCGCATATAGACCACGCGGGTCCACTCCTGCTGCGAGAGGTTCCGCATCTGGGCGGGATCGTTGACCACATCGTGCAGGTGGTAGCCAGAAGCGTCGACCTCGGGACTGGAAGCCACCAAGCGCTCGGTCAACTCGGGATCCAGCGAGGAGCGCCCGTGCAAGAAGCAGCGGAACGTGAGCAGGTGGCTTCCCTGGCGCAGGGCCAGCATGTCACCGAACTCGGCGTAGGCCGTGGCAGCCTGGTCCTGTTTCCCTGCCAGGCTGCGCAGATCCTCGCCGGGCAGGCTGGCCGGCAGGGTGGCACCAACCAGTCCCAGCAGGGTTGGGAGGATGTCTGCCAGCTCCACCACCTGGCTGACCTGGGTGGTCCGGGTGGCTTCGGGTTCGAAGATGGCCAGCGGCACGTGCAGGATCCCATCCAGCAGCACGCCCTCGAGGGGGGCCGCGTGGCCATCTCCCACCAGATCTCCCAGGTTCACCCCGTTGGTGGAGGCCACCACGACCACGAGCGGGCGGACGGACTGGGACTCGACGCTGTCGATCAGCTCGGACAGCCCCACCCCCATGGTCTTGGCCGTCCGAGCGTAGAGCGACCAGGTCGACGATTCGTTCCTGCTGGGCCCCACTGGAGGGATCCATTCGTGACGCTGATGCTTTGGGATGCCCATGGCCTGCCGCAGCTCGTCTCGGAAGCTGACCATGGCGTCGGGGGTGACCACCACCGCAAAACTGGGCCCCTCAGCCTGACCGAACCAGGAGCCCACGCGGGCGTTCAGCTGCGCCCAGCGCGTGCCCTCCTCGTTCCACTGGTCGGAGCAGTCTTGCCAGTGCTGGAACCGGGGCGCCAACAGATCGGCGCCCGGAAAGGCCACGGGGAAGAAGGCTGTTCGGTAGCCGTAAATGCCAAGGACCTCGGGTAAAGTGTGCTGGTCGCCGGGGATGCGGGTGCACCAGGCCGGCTCGGCAGAGGACGTGGCGTAGCTCTCGTAGAGGCTACACAGCGGAATGGCGGAAGCGTAGCGCCCCACGAGCAGGGAACCCAGGCTGGTGAAGGGATGACTGCTCTGGGCGTAGGCGGCGTCGAAACGCAGGCTGGGTGTCTTCCCCAGCCCCCCGTAGAAGGCCTGCTCGGCGGCAGGCCTCCCGCGGGGATCGGCCCGCAGGCCCGGTATCAGCAGCAGCAGGAGATTCGGGCTGTCGGGCGCGGCCTGCTGCACAGGGGGGGCGGCGACTTCCTGCAGCTCGCCCCCAGGCCCCCCGCAGGCCAAGGACAGCGCCGGCAGCAGGGGCAGCACGGCACGCAGGTTCCTGCGCAGCCGACGCCCCATGGCCCGGCCCCGCGACGCGCGGATCCGAGGCGCGGAGTCGCGCGGCCAGTCGAACAGGCGACCGGCCAGCTCCACAGCGCCGGCGACCAGCAGGAACCCAAAGCTGGCCCACAGGACGGAGGCCCCGTCCCGGCCTTCCGGAAGACCGAACGACCGCAAGACCAGCAGGATCACGAGGTTCACCACAGGGATGGCCAGGCTCAGGCTCCAGAGGCTCAGGAGGGCCAGCGCCCCTGCGCGCGGCCCGGGCCTGCGCCCGCGGACCATGACCCAGGCCAGCCAGGGGAAGATCGGGAGCCACAGACCCCTCAGGCCGTGCATCGCGCTGGTGAGCCCCTCTTGCAGGGCCCAGAGCAAGCCACGCAGCTTGCGCTGCCGCTCGGCCTGGGCTGGTTCCAGGCCGCCTGCGCCCAGGGCCAACTGGGCGCCGTACTGGTGCAGGCCGCGCGCGATGCGGGAGACCACGCGCTCGTTGCGAATGATGTCGGGCAGCAGCAGCAGCGGCCTTCCCTTGACCAGGTGGCTTTTCCAATGCCGCTGCTCCAGGCGACCGTCCACGACCACGGGCACAGGGCTGGATTCCCCCTCCGCGCTCAAGGTGTTGAAGCGAAAATCCTGCACCAGCAACAGGCTGAGCATCACCAGCAAGCAGCCGGCGAGCCCAAGCGCACGTAGGGGAAAGCGAACCCAGTCCTGGCGCCCTGCTGCCCCGCGATAGCTCACCAGGACCAGCAGCACCCCCAGCATATACCAGCGGCGCAGCTGCAAGGAGTGAGGCCGAATCCAATCCAGCACGGGCAAGTTTGGGGATTGATAGCCACGAAAGATGGCTTCCAAGCCACACAAGGCAGCGATCAGCAGCGCCAGGGCCAGCCAGGGGGTGTAGCGACGGAGAGCTGCGGGGCGGAGCGGGCTGGCCATGCGATACCTTTTCTGGCGGGTAACACAGCGTCAGGATCCCGGGGGGGCCCCCGGCGACGGACTCCAGCGCTCCCAGTGGGGGGGACCGCCCGCCACCCAGAGCGGAAAGCGCCCCCCCACCTCCGCAACCAAGGCCTCCAGCGGATCGCCGAGGCCCGACGCATCCAGCAGATCCGCGGCACTCAGCAGCAAGGCCACCGGCGGTCCTTCCTGTACGGCCAGGGCCTCCACCGCGCGCAGCAACTCCCGTGGAAGTGGAGCCGTCTCGAGGCAGGGGATCACGTTCTCGCACTCCTCTTCCAGGGTTCCCAGGAGCACGACCCGATACCTGGCCAAGGGACCGCGGAGAGCCAGGAGCGCATCCCCCGGCGCCAGTCGGCGCGGAGGTATGGCCTCTTGTGCCGCACTCCCCAGGCGGCAAGAGGCGCCCGGGCGTCGGCCCAGCCGCTGCGCGGCGATGCCGGCCCCAGCACCGGCGGCGGAGAACAGAACCATCCAGAGCCACAGACCCTGGGTGCCGTGGGTGCTGCTGGTGAGGATGACCTGACCCGAGGCGTCGGCGATCACCGCCTGCCGCTCTTCCGGTCGGCGCAGCCTCTCCTCCGCCTCGGTCTCGCGCAGCTGACCATCCGCCTCCAGCCGCAGGTTGATCTCCGGCTCCGCGTCGTCGGCGCCCACCTCCACCGTCGTCTCCCAGCGCTGCTCGTCTTGCTGGATCGCCACGTGCAGCGGACCCACAGTGGAGATGAAGACGGGACCGGAGAAGTAGCCATCGCCGGCTCTGGAGTCGGGCATCTTGCCCAGGTCGTTGATGGTGCCCTCGCTACGGGCCGATCCCTCGGCACTCAGGACGACGGTGGCCGCATCGACCAAGAGCCCCCCGGGGTCGTGCACCTTCAGCAGGAAGCCTGTGCTCTTCTCCGGGTTGCCGGCCATGCGCGGGCTCGCACCTGGCGGTCCCCGCTCCCAGTCGACAAGCTGGCCCTGGGCGTCCAGCTGCAACATGACCAGGGGCTCACTGCTGCTGCGGTCCACCTCGATCTCGGTCCGCCAACTGCGATCCCCCTGCTGGATCTGTAGGCCAAGCGGTCCATCGACAGCGCTGGAGAGCGGCCCCGAATAGACGCCGTCACCTGCCACCGCGTCGGGCAGCTTGCCATCGTCATTGATGATCTGGGGGTGCTCCGAACCCTCGATGAGTGCCACGGGGTTTTCGGTGAGGATGCCCCCCGGATCCACCAGCTTCAGCAAGAAGCCAGTTCCACCGACGCGCGCCGGCTGGGCATGGAGCACACAGGCCAGGAGCGCGCAAGCTCTCACCATCCTTCCTCCCGCAATGCCTGGTAGGCATGAATCGGATCGCCATCGGCTACGCTGCGGACCAAGAAGAGCAGGACGTATTCTCCGCCGTCCCGACTCTCGTGCGCCGGCGGTCCCAGCGCCTGTTCCAGACCCTGCCGGAGGCGCTCGCGGGTGCCCCGGGGGAAGAGATCAGGATGCAAGGCCACCGCGCTCACATCCAACGCGGCCAGGGTCGCCGCCACATCTCCTCCAGCATCGGAACCCAACAGCTCGTTCCACAGCCAGCGCCGGACGGGAGCCTGCGGGTTCTCGGGCATCAGAGGCAGGGGCTGCAGGCAGTTGTTCAGCAGGGGGCGATGGTGCAGCCGCTGGTAGTTGCAGGTGGCGTTGATGAAGGCCTGGCCGCGGTCTCCCGAGGAGCCCAGGAACTCCGGCAGCAGCTCCAGCAGCGCCCCGCGCGCCGGCAGCGAGCGGTAGGCTGACGGTACGGAGGTGGGCTCCTGGATAGTCCTCAAGGGCACTCCGCTCAAGAGGAGGCAGTCGGCCAGGACCAGCAAGACCAGGGAGACACCCACAGCGGGACGCTTATGAGCCAGACGGGAGGCGCTGAGTGCAGCCACGGCGCCCAGGCCCAGGTGGGCCAGCCAGAGCAGGCGCAGTGGGAAGCGGAACCAGGTCCCCAACGGGGAGAGGCCCAGCGGGTAGAGCAGCCATGGCAACCCGACGATGTCCTTGTTCAAGCGCAGCGAAGGACCGAGGGAGAGCAGGACAGCCACGACGCCCAGGGCCAGGCAAGCTCTCCAGCGTCCTCGCGGGGGAAGCAGCAGTGGCGCGAACAACGCAAGGGAGAAGGAGGTGAAGCCCAGCGTAGGAGTCATGGAGTGCCGCTGCAGGTCATCCGAGGGCAACCAGGCCACCAGGTCCAGCAGAGATGCCGAGCCGTTCTTCATGATGTTGAGCGCGGAGAAGGCCTCCGCGCTTGGCAGGCCCCTGCTGCCGGCCTGGGGCACTAGGAGCAGGTAGGCCAGCCCTACGGGCAAAGCGACAGCCGCGGCGGCCAGCAGGGGGCGCCTGCCCGGCAGGCCTCTCCAGGCCGCCCTGCCCAGCCAGAGCAGCACCAGCAGGGTGGCGCAGATGCCCTGGTAGGCGCTGGTGAGCAAGCAGAGGGACCAGAAGAGGCCGGCGGCCAGGCCATGGATGGGGCGGCCACGCGCCTCGGTGGCGCGCATCCAGCTCCAGGCCAACAGGGGCAACCATGGATTCATCAGGACGTAGACGTGTCCCTCCAGCAGGGAGGTGGCGACGCTGCCCGAGAAGCCGTAGGCCAGACCTGCCAACAACGACCAGGGCCAGCGGGCTCCGAGCCCGCGCGCGGCAAAGCGCTCCGCCGCCCAGGCCGACAGCGTGGGGCCCCCGATGGTCATTGCAGAAGCCAGCAACACCGGATCCAACACGCGGGAGAGCAGCCAGGAGCAGGCCAACAGCAGGTCGCTGTCGGCCAGCAGCAGGCCTTCACCCACCGGCCAGGCCGTCAAAGGGCTGCTCAGATCGGCATCCACACTGGGGGCGACATTGATCAGCCACAACATGCTGTAGGCGTCGAACTGCCGAGAGATCAACAGGCCGTCCGGCTCCAGGACCAGGGGCCAGCTGAACAAGACGGCCACCAGGCTGAAGCAGGCCAGGGTGATGGCGTTCCTGGACAGGGGGCTCAAGAGGCGTCCTTTCGGCGACGTGCGACGACCAGAAAGCCCACGTAGCAGAGCACCAGCAGGGCCCAGCCGAAGCCCACCACGATGTGCAGGCCCTCCACAGAGCGCATCCGGTTGCCCGGGTAGGCCACTGCGCTGCGCAGCGCCAGCAGCGACTGCCCTTCTCTCATGCCCCCCCATCCCAGCTGCACCAGCCTGCGATCGGGCGTTCGCTCGACGCCGGCGTAGAGCAACTCGCTCTCGCCACCGCTGCGCCGGCCGAAGAGACGCACGGAGACATAGCGCGCGTAGTCGCCCTCGTGCCGGCCAATGTAGACACCATCCCAGGGGGCGTCGCCCCGCACCGTGCCGTCGTCCGTCATGGGGACGACCACCGCTTCCCCGAGCCGGTCCAGCTCCACGTGCACGCGCTCCAGCACGACATCGTTGGGCGCAGCGAACTGGAAGACCAGGGTCTGGGTGCCCTCCGCCAAGGCGCTGCAGGGAGCCAGCAACGAGACCAGGCCGCAGCTGGCGGCGTTCAACCAGGCGGCGAGCAGCACACCTTTGCCGCAGGATTGGACCCGGCCCCCGCTCATGGCGCACCTCGCCCCTGCCCTGGGCTGGTGGCAGGAGGCAGGTAGACATTGTAGGGGCTGCCCGCGCGCTGCGCCTGGCCCAGCAGACGCTCCACGCAGGCCTGGTAGGCACGGCCCTTGGCGTGCTGCTCCGCCAGGAAATCGACATCCAGGTAGACAGCATCCACGCCCAGCTGCTGCAGGCTGCGCCCCTCGCGCCAGCTGGACTCCCAGGGCTCGATGCTCATGTCGCGCTCGCATTCCAGGAGGAAACCCAGCTCGCCCTCCGTGGCCATCATGCGGTATCTCCCTGGAACATTGGTATCGCTGGGGTACATGGTCCAGTTCACCAGGGGGCGGCCGTGGTGCACCTGATCCACGAGCATCATGGCATGCCTACAGAGGTATCCGGAGGAGGAGGGCAGGATCAGAGCCGGGCCCTGGCGCTCCGAGAGCAGCTCGGTTCGAGCCGACGGTCCCCCCGGGGTCACCAGCAGGGGCAACTGGGGAAGGAAGAGGAAGGACTCCCCCAGCAGCAGGGCTGGCAGCGCCCAGGCGGTCCGGGCGAAGCGCCCGCCTCGAGCCATGAGCAAGGCGGCGCCTCCCCCCGCCAGGATGGCCAGAGCCGGAGCGGTCAGGAAGAGGGCCCGCTTGGGCCACCACAGACGCCGTAGCAGGGGCAGCTCCAGGATGACCGAGAAGGGGGCGGGCAGCCGTCCCCCCCCGGGCAGCTCCAGCCAGACGCCGAGCGCGCAGAAGACGCCGATGCCCAGCCAGGCCATGGGCGCAGCCCACCTGCGGGCGCGGGCCTTCAAGAGGCAGACCAGGCAGAGGGCCACCAAGAAGGGACGCAGCGAGAACCTCCCCCCCAGCAGATCAGACAGGTTGAGGGAGGTGTCCGCGATCAGGTGCGAGAGGACGAACTCGTTGCCCCCGCGGGAGACCATGTAGCCCAGGGAGGCATCCATGCCGGTCTGCTCCCTCAGACCCGCCAGGGTGTGCAGCAGGGGCAGGCTGACGAGCAGCAACGACGCCGCGACGGCCACCGCCGACACGGCCCCGATGGGACGCTTCTCGAGCAGGGCGAGGACGGCCAGCGCAGCAAAGCCCAGGCCGAAGAAGAAGCCGTAGTACCAGTAGGTGAGCATGGCCAGGCCCACCGCCAGTCCCGAGAGAGCGGCGTCGCGCCAACTGCCCGTCAACAGTGCCCGCGCGTAGAGGCCCAGGCTGGGCGCCAGGAAGATGGCCCCGAAGGTCTGGGCTGTGCGTCCCTCGTAGATCTCGGCTGTGAAGGCGCCGGAGCACTGGATGGCCACTCCGGCCGCCAGCGCCGCAAGCGGCGAGCGCCACCAACGCCCAGCCAGCCAGGCCATGGACAGCCCCATCAACCAGAACTCCACCACGAAGAAGACGGTGTAGCCCGCGGGCCAACCCAGGAGGCGCAAGAAGGGCCAGGAGAGCATCACGTCCAGGGGGAAGCCGTTGAGGACTGTGCGGTCGAAGCTCAAGGGGAAGCCCAACAGCCTGCTGTGCATGGCGCCCAGCAGCCCCGTACGGTGGATCAGCCAGTGGTAGCTCACCGTAGCGCCGATGTCGGTGTGCTCAGGATCCCCCGGCAGCCAGGCCCACGGCGCGGCGCTGGCGGGGAGCACCACCACCCAGGCCGACAGCAGCAGCGCCGCCGCGATGGCGAGCCTATGGCCGGGAAGGGGCCCCAAGCGGGGAAGGATGCTCCGTTCAGGCATGGAGAGGAGTATACTGCGGACGACGGGTCGGGGGGCACGGCCCCCCGCACGCCGCCTTGCTATAGGCGGCTGGCACGGCAGAGCTGGCACGAGGTCCCGAGCAGCTGATGGCGGCCGCGACAGATCCGCAGAGACGGTCCATACCGCAGCGCCTGGTCGCGGCCTGCCTCGGATTGGTGGCGGCGTTCCTGGTGCTGGAGCTCTCGCTGCGCATCGGAGGCGCGCTCGTCTACCCGGCCCCGGACATCGCATGGCAGGGAGGTGGTGACGAAGCCACGGTGCTCTGCATCGGCGACTCCTTCACGGCGGGCAAAGGGGATGCATCCTACCCCGCCCAGCTCGACAAGATGCTCAACGCCGGCGGCAACGCCGGGAGCTACCGCGTGATCAATGCCGGCATGGGGGGGTACAACACGACGATGATCCTGGAAGCGCTTCCCGGAATCATCGAGTCCTCCCAGCCTGATCTCGCGATCCTGCTGGCGGGCACTGCGAACCACGTCAACTACTACGGCTACGGCGCCTACCTCCGCCGTTCCTCCCTCTGGTCGCGCGCGGATCAGGCGCTGTTTCATGTCCGAAGCTTCCGGCTCTTCCGCTACGCCCTGACGGTGCTGCGCCAGCGAGGGCAGGAGCGGAGCATCGGGGCGACACCCCATGGCCAACAGCTGGAGCAGCGCGCCGAGGAAGGCTCGCGTGCGACAGGACACGCCTCTGGAGATCTGCCGACGGATGAGTCGCTGCGCCAGTTCTACCTGGGCATGCACCAAGCCACGAACGATGGGGATCCGCAGCTGGCGGTGGAGCGCTTCGAGGCGGGCATCGAGGCGGATCCGACCAACTTCGCCAACTACTTCGGGCTGGGAACCTTGGCCATGCACCAAGCGCGCCGCAACGAGGCCATCTCCTGGTACAAGGCCTGCATCAAGGCGGATCCCGCAGCCTCGCGCTGCATCGAGAACCTGGTCCTCGTGGCGGGGGAGGAGGGCAAGGACGAGGTCCGGGCCTTCCTGGAGCAACACGCCAAGCGCGGCAGCACGGTAGAGGACTACCTGCTGATGATGCGCGTCCAAGAGCGCAAAACGGTGATCGCGGCCTGGGTGAAACAGGATCTGGAGGAGATGGTGGACCTCCTCCTGGCGCACGGTGCGGAGGTCATCCTGCACGACTACCCCAACCCCTCGGGCCTCTCCAGCATCGCCCGGGAGGTCGCCGCCGAGAAGGGCGTCCGCTTCGTGACGCACGAGGCACGCTTCCAGGAGCTGCTGCTGCAAGGCCACTCCTGGCAGAGCCTGTTCGTCCCCGACGGTCACTGCAACGAGCTCGGCTACCGCCAGATGGCGTTCAACCTCTACGAAGCGATCATGCGCGGGGGGTACTTCGCCCCCTAGGACGTCCCCCATCGTCCAGCAGGCCCTCGGCTCGATACCACGCGACCGTCTCGGACAGGCCCTGCTCCAGGATCCGCTTTGGCTGATAGCCGAAGTCCCGCTGCGCGGCTGCCGTGGAAAAGGCGTTTTCGGCCGTAAAGAAGGCCAGGCGCCGACGGGTCAGCGGGAGCTGCAGCCGGAGCGGCGCGGCGACGATGTCGCAGAGCTCGGCCGCGACGCGCAGCGGAAGCAGTGGCACATGGGGTGGCGGAACGACGCCCAGCGCCTCGGCCAGGGCGGGTATCACCATACGGAGCTCCAGCGGCCGAGGACCCGCCAGGTGGTAGGTGCCACCGACCGGCCGCGGAAAGGCCTTCAGGCAGGCCTGGATACCGCGGCAAAAATCGTGCACGAAGACGGGATGGACCCGGACCCCCGTCCTCCAAGGCAGGGGCCAGCCACGCTCGACGGCCCTGAACAGGCCCAGGGTGCGCAGATCGCCCGGACCGTAGACCCAGGGCGGACGCACGATGGCCAGGGGCAGCCCACGACGCAAGGCGAAGGCCCAGGCGCGCCGCTCGCTCTCGGCCTTGGAGCGCGCGTAGGCGTTGGAGGGATCCTGGGGTGTGGTCTCGTCCGCCAGCTCGGACCGCACGCGCCCCAACACGCCCCCGGTGGAGAGGTGGATGACCCGCTCCACACCGGCCTCGGCGGCCGCCGCCAGCAGGTTCATGGTGCCCTCGACATTGGTGGCGAAGATCTCCTCCTCGCGGTCGGTGACGCCTACCAGGGCCGCGCAGTGCACCACCGCGTCGACCGCGGCGCAGCTCCGTACCAGCGTCCGCGGCTCCAATAGATCCCCATAGAGGCGCACCGCGCGACGGGGCAGCCGGTCCATCATAGGGCAACCAGGCCGCACCAGCGCCGTCACCTGGTCGCCCGCGTCCAGCAGCCGGCGGGCCAGGTGATGCCCGATGAAGCCCGTGGCACCTGTCAGGAAGACCTTCATGACGGCTCCTCGTCTCTCCGCAGGCTCCGCATCAACCGCGGCAGCTGCCCAAGGCGCACCCACAGCGGCCAGGCCCCCAGGGCGACGATGGGGACCAGGTGGGAAACCCACGCCAGGGCGGCGAAGGCCAACGCTTGAGCTTCGTCCACACCGAACAGCGCCAGCACCAGGACCGCAGCGGCGGCCGGCCCCGCACCGTAGCTCGAGGGGAGCAGCAGCGCGGCGAAGGCGCCCCCCGCCATGAAGACCATGGCGGCGAGGACCGGCATGGAGGGCTGGAGCGCCAACGCCGGGAAGAGCATGAGCAGACTGGCCGTAAAGCAAGCCACCTGCACTGCGGCCAGGGCGAGGTTGGCCAGCAAGGGGCCCAGCGCGCCCAGCCCAGTGCCCGCGTCTACCACCAGCTGTCGCAGCCAGGCACCCGCTCCCGGCCTGGGGGCGGACGCCGCGTCCCTGCGCAGGCGGCGCGCCAGCGCGACCACGATCACCGAGCCGAACACAGCCACCAGGGTGAGGACCGTGAGCAGGCCCATGGCGCGTAGCGATGCGCTGGCCCCCAACAGCTCCCCCCAACGATCCGCGACGAGCGCCATGGCACCCAGCAAGCTCAGGCCGAACACCAGCGCTTCCAGCAGCGAGGTCACGCCCACGGCGGCCAGGGCCGCAGATCCGGAGACGGCGCATTCCCTGCGCAGCAGCGCCGCGCCCAGCAGGTCGCCTCCTCGCGCGGGCAGCACGTTGTTCACCAGACCCGAGGCGTAGCCGATGGCCAGGACGGGCCGCAGCCCAAGCTTCTTCCACGGTCGCAACGAGATCCACAGACGCAGCTCGCGGGCCGTCACGCCCAAAGCCTTCAGGGCCAGGGCCCCAAGCAACCAGGGAAGCGAGAAACCGGCGAGCGACTCCCAGACGCGCATCACCTGTGCGTCGCGCAGCAGGGCGGCCAGCACCAGCAGCGACCCCGCCAGCTGAACGGCGGGCGCCAGGTAGCGTCGGCGAACGCGCCCCGAGTCCTGCGACGATTCTCCTGTGGATGGCCCGGTCACCGCTCTCCTTTGGCAAAGTTCCTGTCTAGGCGGAACATTATGCCACTCCCTGCCCAGTGGCATGTCTCGTGGTGGCTCCTCGAGCCGACCTCTCTCTTCCGCCCGATTGTCAAAATAATCTCGAATGCTCAGGGCTCCCCGATGTCGCCCGCTGCCAGCCAGGACAGGAATCAGCGCCCTGCAAGCTCTCGAAAAGCCCTGAGCCCATCGGGGCCGACTCAGCTGGAGGCCCAGACCGAGCCCTCCTATGCGCTGCCGAGCAGCTATTCTCGATCCAGGAAGGAGCACCCCATGAGACCTCTGACTCCGATGATCGCATGCTGTCTGCTCGCATGCGGGGGCGATGCAGGCCCCGTGCCGCCAGCCGAGGGACAGCTGGGGGCTCCACAGGAGCACATGGGGGTGAGCACGGACAATCCGGTGCTGGCGATGGTGCTCTCTCCCGAAGTGGTGACAGCGCTGGATGACGCCCACGTCGCTGAGCTCGCCACGTTCAACCAGAGCTTCCAGACCAGCCTGTTGAAAGCGGCCAAGGACTACGACCTGGTGGCCAACGGGCTGTTGCTGACCCTGGCCGACGGCGCCACCGCCGCACAGGCCCCCGAGTTCTCGCCCGATCTGCTGCTGGCGGCGGACGCCCAAATGCGGGCTGAGATCGTGGACGGCCTGGTTCGCGTCTTGGAGCTGCTGGGCGACCAGGGGCGCGCAGCTTTCCTCGACCAGAACCAGTTCGCCGGCATGACAGCCTACCTGGCGGTCCTGGACCTGATGGTCTCGCCCCATATGCTGGACGCCCAGACCCTGCAGGGCGAGGTGGAGCTGGAGCCGGGCAACGACATGGATCGCCTGCTGCTGGACGACACCCAGCGCCAGCGGGCGGTCTCCCAGGCTCTGGCGGATCTGCACATCGAGGTCGCAGCCCTCGACACGTCCAGCGCGGATTTCGGCGCATCGTTCAAGACCCTGCTCCAGGGGCTGGACGCACCCCTCGAGTCGAGCCTGCGCAAGCGCCTGGAGATCGCGCACGCCCTGTACCTGGCCACGCCCGCGGATCAGCGCTTGAGCGTCCTGGTGTCCAGCAACCTGTCCGACTACATGGGGCTCACCTGCCAGGGGGCTCCCTTCACCTCGATGTTCATGTCCGTGGGCGGCAGGGCCGGCCCTGGCGGCGGTCCCGGCGGCCCTGGCGGCGGCCCTGGCGGCGGTCCCAGCGGAGGCATGAGCGGGGGTTCCATGGGCGGCCAGGGAGGTCAGGGCGGTCCGGGAGGTCAGGGAGGTCAGGGCGGGGGCCAACTCGGGCAGTCCCCAGGAGCGCCTGGCGGCATGATGGCGCCCCAGCCCCAGCAGTAGATCACCTGGCCTGCTCACCCCGCTTGGCCCGCACCTCGCGCAGCAGTTCCTCGAGGCGAGGGCGTCCCTGCGCCATGAGCCCATCCTGGGGGCTTCGTTCCAGACAGACGAGCAGCAGCGCTTCCGCCTGCGCGTAGCGCTCCTCTTCCACGTACATCTCAGCCAGGCGCTGCAACTTGTCCAGCTCGATGTTCCCGTTCAGCTCCGCCGCCTTCTCCAGGTTGTCCCCCGCTTCCTGGACCCGACCCTGCTTGAGGTACATCATGCCCAGCCCCTCATAGGGACAGCTCCCGTCGTAGCGCAGGCCTTCCTGCCCCTGGTCCGAAACCTGTCCGGAGGCGGGATCCTGACCGTCGGCGTTCCAGCCCCAGCACAGGATGCTCCCTTCGCGCGTCACACCGCAGCTGTGGTACGCGCCAGCGTCGATGGCCGTGAAGGCTCGCTCCGGCGGCATGGTCTGGCCCACAGCGCCCAGCCCCCAACAGCGCACGGTGCCATCGACCTGCAGGCCGCAGGCGTGCTCGTAGCCCGAGCTGACCCGAAGGAAAGCCCCTGCCGGGGGACGACTCTCACCAGCGCGGTTGCAGCCCCAGCAGGCCAACGAGCCGTCCAGCCGCAGACCGCAGCCGTGGCAGTCCCCGGTGCTCACCTGCTGGAAGCCGCCCTCGGGCGGCGCCTGCCGCCAGCGCTCCTGATCGCCCCAACAGACCAGCGCACCGTCGCTCCGCAGGCCGCAGCTGCTTGCATAGCCCGCGTGTACGCTCTTGAAGACGCCTGATGGCGGGCTGGTCCTTCCGAGGACATCCCAGCCCCAACAGACCGCGGTCCCGTCTTTGTGCAGCGCGCAGCTGTAGTCCCATCCCGCGCTGATCTGCACGAAGCGCCCTTGCGGAGCCCGGGCCGCTCCCTCGTAGTCCTTCCCCCAGCAAGCCACGCTGCCGTCCGTCCCCAGACCGCAGCTGTGGGACATGCCCGCGCTGACGGCCGAGAACGTTCCCGCCGGAGGGCTGCTCTGACCTTCATCGTTCCTGCCCCAGCAGCGGACCTGTCCCCGTTCGTCCAGGCCGCAGCTGTGGTGGCCGCCTGCGCTGACCTGCACCCAGTGCCCGTCCTGGCTTTCGACGACCCGCGACGCCCCGGCCGGGGACGGACGCTCCCCGGGTTGGCAGGCCAGCAGGAGCGAGGCTCCGAGTGGCCATGGATGAGATGGCTGGCGGATACGCATGATTCCATGGCTAATGCGATACGCCCCGTTATGACGAGCCCATGCTCGTTTCGCACCGGAGCCGGTGGCCCTGGATCGTGCTGGCAACGCTCTTTCTGCTGGCGCTCGGGATGGTGCTTGTCAAGACGCGGACCAGTCTGCCGGCCACGCGAAGCGCACTGGGAGACCAACTGGTGCGCATCGAGCCCGGCGTGTTCCAGATGGGCAGGCAACCGGAGCAGGCCTTTGGCGCCAATGACGAGTCCCTGCACCAGGTGCGCATCAGCAATGCCTTCCTGCTGGGCGCCACCGAGGTGACACAGGGGCTCTGGACAAGGGTGATGGGCAGCAATCCTGCGTATTTCTCGGCCTGCGGACCGACCTGCCCAGTAGAGAACATAGACTGGTTCCAGGCGTTGGGTTTCTGCAATCGCCTATCAGAGCAAGAGGGATTGGAACCTGTGTACAGGCAGACGGGCCAGGGCGTGGCATGGGACAAGGAGGCCACGGGCTTTCGCCTGCCCACCGAGGCGGAGTGGGAGTACGCGGCCTGGGCGGACCAGGGCTTCCGCGAGCCGCCGGTGGAAGAGCTTCGAGACCAAGCCTGGTATCTGGACAGCTCCGGTGGACACACCCACCCCGTGGCCCAGCTGCGGCCCAACGGCTGGGGCCTGTACGACATGCGCGGCAATGTGCTGGAGTGGGTCTGGGACTGGTACGGGCCCTACCGCTACGACGACGACGATCCCGCTGGACCGCCCGTGGGTCGTACGCGGGTACGCCGTGGAGGGTCTTGGTTCAGCCCTTACCATCTCGTGCGCGCGACCACCCGCTTCTCGGATGTGCCCAGGGGGCGCTGCAACCACGTGGGCATGCGGATCGCGCGAAACCTGGGCCCGTGATCCCCCAAGCGGAGAGCCCGCAGCTCAACCAGTCAGGGGCAACTCCACTTCGAATGCCGCTCCCAGGCAGCGCACCTGACCGCCGTGCAGCTCGGCCACCCGGCGCACCAGGGCCAGGCCCAGGCCGGCTCCGCTGGCTCCCTCGCCCTCTGGCCGCCCAGGGGGTCGGTAGAAGGGCTCGAAGATCCGCTCCCGCTCCGCCTCGGGCACCCCGGGCCCGCCATCGCTCACCACCAGGCGGGCGCCTCCCTCCCGTGCGGCCACCTCCAGCGCCACGGGCGCGCCCCCGTGGCGCTGGGCGTTCTCCAGCAGGTTGCGCAGCATGATGCGCAGCAGGGCCTCGTCGCCCAGCACATCCACCTGGGCCCCCCCGGCCTCGGCCCCGATGCGAGCCGCCTCCTCGGCGGCCAGGGCCAGCAGCTCCACGGGCTGCGCCGCCACCTCGGAGCGCACCTCCAGGCGCCCGGCCAGCAGCAGGTCCTCCACCAGCTGGTCCAGCTCCTCGACGTCGCGCACGGCCTCGTCGCGGTGGTCCCGGCGCTGGGCCGGATCCTGGGCCTCGTGCAGCAGCTCCACGGACAGCCGCAGGCGGGCCAGGGGCGAGCGCAGCTCGTGGGAGGCGCTGGCCAGCATGCGTCGCTGGCTGTCCACCAGCGCGGCGATGCGATCCGCCGAGCGGTTGAAGCTGCGGGCCAGGGCGGCCACCTCGTCGCGGCCCTGGACGGGCACGCGGGCCGCCAGGTCGCCGCCGCCCAACTCCTCCACCCCTTGGCGCAGGGTCTCGATGCGGCGCGTGATGCCGCGGGCCAGCGGGTAGGTCAGCAGCGCCGCCAGGCCGGCCAGAGCCAGCAGCGCCAGCAGGTGCCGCGACACGTGGCCATGGCTCTTGGGGGCCGCCGAGACCAGCCAGCGCCCATCCCGCAGGGCCACGGCCAGGCAGGGGCCGCCCGGGCCGTGCAGCAGGTGGTCGCCCTCTTTGCGGGGGCGGGGCAGATCCCCGCTGGAGGCCAGCAGGGCTCCCTCGCCGTCGTAGAGCGCGAAGATCAGGCCCAGGCGCTCGGAGCGGCGAACCAGGACCTGCTGCAGCTGGTCCGGCTCAGCCGGCAGGTCTTCCACGAAGACCTCGGCCACCTCGTGCACATGGTCGGGCACCGGTCCCCGGTCGCTCAAAAATTGCGAGACCAGGCCGGCCGCCACCACGCAGGCCACCACGATGCCAAGAAAGGCCAGGTAGATCTTCAAAAAAAGCCGCGTACGCATGGCTCAGTCCTGGCTGCGGGTGAAGACGTAGCCCACGCCGCGCACCGTCACGATGCGCCGGGGTTGACGCGGGTTTTGCTCGATGGCGGCGCGGATGCGGGAGATGTGCACATCGATGCTGCGGTCGAAGGCCTCCAGCGCCTCGCCGCGCACTGCGTCCATGATCTGATCGCGCGAGAGCACGCGGCCGGCGTTTTCGGCCAGGGCGGCCAGGATGCGGAACTGGTGGCTGGTCAGGGGACAGTCCTGGCCGTTCAGGCGCGCGCGCTGGGCCGCCAGATCCACCTCCAGAGCGCCGAAGCGCAGCAAGTCCGTCGGTCCCGATCCTGCACGGCTGCGACGGGTGATGGCCCGCAGCCGGGCCAGCAGCTCGCGGGGCGAGAAGGGCTTGGACAGGTAGTCGTCGGCCCCCAGCTCCAGGCCCACCACGCGGTCCAGCTCCTCGCCGCGGGCCGTCAGCATCAGCACGGGGATCTGGGAAGAGGCCCGGATGCGCCGGCAGACCTCGAAGCCGTCCAGGTCGGGCAGCATGACGTCCAGCACCACGGCGTCGAATTCGCCGCGGGCCAGGGCAGCCAGGCCCGTGGCGGCGTCCAGGCGCGTGCGGACATCCAGCCCGTGGGAGCCCAGGTAGGAGCTCAGCATCTCGCCCAGTCGCCGATCGTCGTCGATCACCAGTACGTTCATGGCCGACCTCGCGCGCATGGGGGGCGCGGCCCAAGACGAGCCGCGCCCCTCACGAGCCTACCTGCCGTGCCTGCTCTCGGCCAGCTCCGCCAGCTCCAGGCGCTGCTCCTGGCTCAGCACCTCGGCCACGTCAGCCACGGTGTTCAGCAGCAGCAGCGTGCCCTCGTCCAGCTTGACCAGCGCCTCCTGGCGCAGATCCTCCAGGGCCTGGCGATCGATGGTCTCGGCGACCAGCAGGGCCTTGAGCTGCGCGTGGTGCTCGTCGTGCCCTTCATGCAGGTCCATGGCCTGCTCGAATGCGCCCTCCATGATGGCGTCCACCTGCGCCGCCTGCTCGTCGCTGGCGTCGATCTCGTCCAGGATATCATCCACTGCGTTCTCCATGTGGGCGCGGTGGGCTTCGGGCCCGCCCGGGAAGCCAGGCCCGTGGAAGCGGCAGCCGTGCTTGAAGGCCGTAGTGCCGGCCGCGGCCACGCCCAGCAGGCCCACGCCGAGCACGGGCAGGACGAGGAAGGGGAGGATGCGACGGCGCCGGCGCCGGGAGCCGCAGCGGGAGTCGGTCTTGCAGTCTTTCTTGCTCTTGAACATGGGAATCTCCTTGGGGGTGATGGGCCGCGGCCTGCGACCCGCATCCTCAACCTGGGTCCCGCAGTTTTCTGGCGTCTGTCCGCCAGGTAAAGTTTTGTGAAGTTCGCCAGCCCCAGGAGCGCCCGTGCACCCCCACGACACCTCGCCCATCATCATCGGCGGAGCCAGCCGCTCCGGCACCACCTTGATGCGCGTCATCCTGGACGCCCATCCGCACATCGCCTGCGGCCCGGAGATCAAGGTGCTGAACATGATCGGCCGGCTGTGGTACACCTGCCACGACGACACCATGCAGCACATCCTGGGCAGCTACGGGCTGGACGGGCCGCAGCTGAACCGCAGCTTCGCCGCCTTCTGCCACTCCTTCATCGAACAGTTCCAGCACAGCCAGGGCGCGCGGCGCTGGGCCGAGAAGACCCCCATCAACATCACGCAGCTGGGATTCTTCGCCTCGGTCTTTCCCAAGGCCAAGCTGGTGCACCTGCTGCGCGACGGCCGCGACGTGGCCTGCTCCCTGGTGGGCCAGGACTGGATCGACATCAACACCAAGAAGAAGGTCTGGTACACCAGGGACATCCGCGCCGCGGCGCTCTACTGGAAGACCGTGCTGACCCAGACCCGCACGCAAATCTTCGAGAACGCCGCTATCCGCGCCAACTACATCGAGGTGGTCTACGAAGACCTGGTGCAGCGACCCGAGGCGGTGCTGCGGGACCTGATGGCCTTCTTGGGCGAGCCCTTCGTGCCCGAGCTGCTGCGCCACCACGAGCAGGAGCACCGCTTCAGCGAGGCGGAGTCCTCCACCGAGCAGGTCCAGCAGGCCATCCACCAACGCTCGCTCGGCCGCTGGGAGCGCGACATGTCGCCACAGGACAAGGAGATCTTCAAGCAGGTGGCAGGAGATACGCTGGTGGAGCTGGGCTACGCCGATGGCTTGGACTGGTAGTCAGCCCTGGCGCTTCACCTCGTACAGGTAGACCCAGGCCGCGACCGCAAACGCGTTCAGGAAGAGCCAGGCCAGCAGCCAGGCCAGGCGCTGCTCCTGGGGAACGCGGCCCGACAGGATGTCGAACAGGCACCAGAAGGAGATCACCGTGAACCAGAGCGCGCCCAGCATGGCTGGCAGCATGGACAGCATGATGAAGGGCATGGCGCTGTCCATGTGCTCCGGCCCGACGAAGATCATGGTCGCCGCCACGACCACGACCACGAGCAGGGAGAGGAACATCGGCGCTATCACGCCCAACACCATGAAAGCCCTGCGCATCACTTGCTCACCTCGAAGGGAAAGTCCTGGGTGCCCCAGGTGACGATCTCCCAGGACAGCCGCTCCAGATCGAGCTTGCCCTTGCGCCCCTTCTTGCGCGTCTCATAGCGGTTGTAGGCCACCAGGGCGCCCTTGCTGTTGTCCCACCAGGAGAACCAACCGCTGATGTCCTGTACGGGCTTGACCTTGTCGCCCTCCACCAAGGCCGTGTCCAGCACCTCCAGCTTGTCCACGAACAGGATCAAGGGCCGGGGCTCGCCGTCGAAGTACCACATCTTGCCCTCGGGGGGCAGACGCACGGTGCCGCGCCGGGTCTCGGTCTCCACGCTGCGCTCCACCAGCGCATCGCTGTGGGGCTGGGAGAAACAGGTGACCGAGAAGAAGTGCTCCGAGAGCTTGAAGTCGTCCTTCAGCTCGGAGCAGAGCTCGCGCCAGAACACCTCCTCTTTCGTGTCCGTGCGCTTTCCCGAGTCGGACCAGGTCTCGATGGTGTGGGTGCCGCTGTCGAACATCACGATGGTCAGGCGCTGCGCGTAGGCCTGCTGGTCTTCGTAGTCGGGAGAGAAGACGAAGCTCTTGCCGGCGCAGCCGCCCAGCACCAGGCTCAGAGAGAGGATCGGGAGAGTCTTCATGCCTGCGCTCCGCTTTGGGGTCTTGGCGAAGAGGCAGGATACTGGGCCGAGCGGAAGGCGCGCAAGGGGGATCTGGTAGGATCCTCTCCCGCCATGCTGCTCTACCGCCTCGCCCGCTATGTCATCCGCGCCATGCTGCGGGTCTTCTTCCGCCAGCTGGAGACGGTGGGGCAGGAGCAGGTCCCGGGCGAGGGGCAGGCGCCGCTGATCATGGCGGGCAACCACCCCAACTCGCTGATCGATCCTGCGTTGATGATCGCGTTTTCCGGACGCATCGTCTTCTTCGCCGCCCAGGACGGGCTCTTCCGCAATCGCCTGTCGCGCCTGCTCATGGGCAGCCTGGGCGCGGTGCCCATCAAGCGCCGCAGCGATCACGGCGACGAGATCGACAACACGGCGGCCTTCGAGGCCCTCTTCGGAGCCCTGGAACAGGGCCGCGCCATCGGCATCTTCCCCGAGGGCTTGAGCCACGGCCAGGCCTCTCTGGCGCGCTTCAAGACCGGCGCGGCCCGCATCGCCCTGGGCTTCGCCGCGCGGCACCCGGGCCGCGGCCTGCGCGTCCAGCCCTGCGGCCTGACCTACGTGCGCCGCCGCCGCTTCCGCAGCCGGGTCCTGGTGCAGTACGGCGCGCCCATCCCCATCTCTCCGGAGCTGCGCCAGCGCTACGCCCAGGCCCCTCGGGAGACGGTGCAGGCCTTCACGGCCCAGATCGAAGCCGCCCTGCGCGACCTGACCGTCAACGCGCCCGACTGGGCCACGCTGCGCGTGCTGGACGGCGTGCGGCGCCTCTACCAACCCCCGCGCATCGACCTGGCCCAGCGGGTGGAGCTGGCTCGCCGCTTCAGCCAGCGCTACCAGCAGCTGCGGGATCATCCCGAGGTCAAGGCGCTGTACCAGCGCGTGGACGAGTACCTGGCGCGGCTGGAGGCCTGGGGCATCAGCGACCGCGACCTGGCCCAGCCCCCCACGCAGGGCGCCGTAGCCCGCCGCCTGGCATCCAACCTGGCCTTGATCTTCCTGTGGCTGCCGCTGGCCGGTCCGGGATTGCTGCTGCACGCCCCCCTGGGCCTGCTGGTGGCCTGGGCCGGGGCGCGCTTCACGCCGCGGGCCGACGCCCTGGCCACCTCCAAGCTCGTGCTGGGCCTGCTGGTGCTGGTTCCTGTCTACGTCGCCGGCCTGCTGGCCGCAGCCTGCTGGGCGGGCTGGGCCTGGGCCCTGCTGGCCGCGCTGCTGCTGCCGCTGTCGGGCCACGCCACCATCCGCGTGCTGGAACGTGGACGCTCCCTGGGGCGCATCCTGCGGCGCGGCTGGCGCTGGATGCTGCTGCGCCAGGAGCTGCTGGCGCTGCGTGCGGAGCGCAAGCAGCTAGAGGCGCAGGTGGTGCAGGCCGTGGAGCGCTTTCTGCCCGCAGACATGGAGCCGCTGTTTCCGGAGAGGTTGGGTGGGGAGGAGGAGTAGCGGAGGCGGGGGCTCTCCGGATTCTGGCAGTGGTAGCTGTCTCGGGGGGTGGTGCTGCCAGAAACTGGTCGTCCTCGCCGTTGGCGCTGGCGG
>CAYVQL010000029.1:0-52528 GCA_964454135.1 uncultured Enterobacterales bacterium
GCGTCGTTGCAGTCCCCCTCGTCCTTGGTGGTGCCGTCGCCGTCGTCGTCGGCCCCCACGTAGGGTCCGGCGAAGGCGTCCTGGTCGCCGTCGTTGTCCACGTCGCCGAAGACGGTGAGCGAGACGCTGGAGGCGCCGTCGGGGAAGGGCTCGAAGTCGGGGGCCGCGAAGCCGCCCTGACCGTCCCCGAAGTAGGCGATGGGGCCGCCGGCGTTGACCACCAGGTCGTCGTGGCCGTCGCCGTTCAGATCGGCCACCGCGGCCCGTGACGAGGCGTCCTCGGACCAGGGCTGGTCCTGCTCCTCGCCGAACCAGCGCTCCTCGTCCTCCCAGGTGCAGAACTCGTAGCCGACCAGCTCCATGCGGTAGTTGTAGTCGGCGCCGTAGGGCATCTCCTCGCCCGGTACCAGGATCAGCAGGCGCGAGTACTCGTCGTCGGGGATGTTCTCCACGGCCACGGACGGGCCCCCTTCCTGCTGCTCGGCCACCATCACGTAGTGCTGGGTGGGCTCCAGGAAGATGCCCTGGTCCGAGACGTCGAACTCGTAGCGGTCCCGACTGCCGTTGAGCTCGAGGTCCAGCTCGATGGGCTCCATCAGGTCGGCGTCCTCGTTGTCCACGTCCGGGTAGGAGCGGCCGTAGGAGGTCATCAGGCGCAGCTTGATGGGACCGGAATCCCCGGCGAAGCCCACCCGCAGCGTGGTGACGTGCAAGGGATGGGGCGGGATGAACTTCATGCACTCCAGCGTGCCCTCTTCCATGCCGAAGTAGCCCTGGTAGATGGCGGACTGCTCCACCACCACCGCCTCGTTGAGCTCGGCGTCCCAGGCCTGATCGCCGCAGAAGCGGTCGAACTCCTCGCCCGGCTCGTGGACCTCGACCACGCTGTCGGGGGTGCTGTCAGGAGTGCTGTCGGGGGCGCTGTCCCCTGGGCTGTCGTGTATGCCGGGATCGCTGTCGGCCTGGCTGTCACCTGGCTCCTGGCCGGATTTCGGCTCGTCCTTGCAGCCTGCCAGCAGCAGAAGAAGGGCGGCACCGGAGAGCTTTCCTGCGGAACTCGTGATCATGGATCCTCCGGACGAAGGGCAGCGCCCCACCATGCGCGCTGCCTGGCCGGATCAGTGTAGCACCAGCTGCGGCCGGGGCAGCGGACCGTCGGCCGTTCAACGAGATAGAACTCACCCTCGATCCACCCGAGGCGAACCATGCTCACTCACTCCCTGGCGCTCCTGTTCCTGTCCGGCTGCGACGACGGACTGAGCTGCGGCCCCGGCACCGAGGAGCGCGACGGCCAGTGCTGGCCCGAGGCAGAGGGCGATGGAGACAGCGACGCGGATGCGGACACGGATACGGACAGCGACGCAGACAGTGACACAGACAGCGATACAGATACCGACACAGATGTCGATACGGGTCTCGCAGAGGAAGCAGCCCTGGTCTATCTGCTAGGCGGACAGTCCAATATGGCGGGCATCGCGCAGGTCAATGCGCTGCCGCCCTCGCTGCGCGTGGCGCAAGATGATGTCGCCATCTACTGGTCGGGCTGGCCCGCATGGCGTGGCTTGCAGCCCAGCAGCGACTACAGCAGCGGCAGCGCCACCTACTTCGGCCCTGAGGTCAGCTTCGGCCGCGCCATGGCGGACGCCCAGCCCCAGCGCGAGGTCTACCTGATCAAGCACGCCGTCGGCGGCACCGACCTGGCGGAGTACTGGTATCCGGGCAGCGACGACGGCGACCCCACCATGGGCGAGGGCTACCGGGTCTGGCTGCAGACGGTTCGCGAAGGGCTGGACGCGCTGGCGGACGAGGGCGTGGCGTACGAGATCGCCGGCATGATCTGGATGCAGGGCGAGAGCGACGCCACCTACGACCTCTGGGCCGCTGCCTACCAGGTCAACCTGACCCACCTCATCGACCGGGTGCGCGAGGACGTGGGGGTCCAGGATCTGCCCTTCTCCCTGGGCCTGATCGATGGGCGCGACCTCGCCGCCTACCGGGACCAGGTGCGCGCCGCCCAACAGGCCGTGGCCGACGCGGATCCAGCGGTGCACGCCTTCGAGACCGAGGACCTGGGCACCTACCCCACGGATGGCTGGCACTACCAGGGGACCGGCATGCGCGTCATGGGTGAGCGCTTCGCCGCCACGCTGCTGGGCCAGCAGCCGCCCCCCTTCCCCACCGCGGCCGTGGAGATCACCGGTCTGTACACCTGGAGCTACTACGGAAACTTCACGGTGGGCTGGCGCTTCGATCTGTCCCGGCCGGTCGAGCTGACCGACCTGGGCATCTTCGACCTGGGCGGAGATGGCCTTGCCCGCAGCGCCGAGGTGGCCCTGTGGGACACGGCCAACCAGTCCCTGCTGCTCAGCGAGAGCGTGCCCAGCCTGGACAGCGCGGACAGCTCGCTGTACCACGGCTTCCGCTGGGTCGGTGTGGATCCGGCAGAGCTGCAGCCAGGCGACTACATCGTGGTCAACCAGGCCTTCGCCTCGAGCTTCGACTACTACGTCTACAACGCGGTGATCACCCCGGCCGACGCCGTGACCTGGTTGGAGGGGCGTCACGGCGACGGGACGGGCCTCGCCTACCCCCCCAACATCTCCTCCGGCACCGAGGCCTCCGCGCTCTGGTTCGGGGCCAACCTGATGTACCGCGAAGTCAACTGACGCGGAGGCAGCACAAGAGGGGTTACAGGCTCGAGAGGCCCGCCGCCTCCCCCCGCCCCGGAGCGCACCCATGTCCCGCAGCCCGGTCTACCTCTGGAACCTCGGCGCCTACGACCCCGAGCAGGTTCATCGCCGTGTCCTGCAGGCCATGGACGAGCTGGACATCCGTCCCCAGGGGCGCGTCCTGGTCAAGCCCAACACGGT
This sequence comes from uncultured Enterobacterales bacterium, assembly GCA_964454135.1. GTDB lineage: Bacteria > Myxococcota_A > UBA796 > UBA796 > JAFGLY01 > CAYVQL01. Next base: position 2,871 of record CAYVQL010000029.1, read on the forward strand.
CATCGCCCATCCTACGGTCTTCCCCCACGCCTTCACCCGCGCCGAGGTGCTGGACGGCGTGCTGGCGGCCATCAAGGAGCGCATGGGTCCGCCAGGCGAGCAGGACGAGCTGGTGGTGGGCGAGCGCTGCGGCATCACCGTCCCCACGCGTATGGTCACGCGGCTGGCGGGCTATCCCTCCGCGGCCAGGCGCCACGGCGCCGCCCTGCGCTACTTCGATGAGGAACCTCAAGTAGAAGTGCCCCTGCGGCACGATGGCCGGCTGCGCGACTCGCTCTACCTGCCCCAGACCGTGGCGCGGGCGGACTTCATGGTCAACTGCCCCAAGTTCAAGACCCACCCCTGGACCTCGGTCACCTTCGCGCTCAAGAACTACATCGGCATCCAGGACGACGCCCATCGACTGGTGGACCACGACTACCGCCTGGACGAGAAGATCTGCGATCTAAACTTCACGGTCCAGCCCAAGCTGATCGTGATCGACGGCGTGGTGGCCGGCATGGGTCGCATGCTGACGCCGCGACCCGTGCAGCTGGGACTGCTGGTCATCGGAACCAACCCCGTGGCCACCGACGCCATCTGCTGCCGCATCGCCGGTCTGGAGCCCGAGCAGGCGGACCACATCCGCATGGCGGGCGCCATGGGCCTGGGGCCCACTGGCCTGGACGAGATCGAGCTGCGCGGCGACGTCGGCCTGGACGAGGCCTGCGAGCGTGCGCGGCAGGGTGGCCTGCACGACGACCGGGTGCGCGTGGAGCCCTTCTTCGAGGGCACGAACATGCGCGGCCTGGCGGGTCCGCCCCCGGATCCCGAGCGCACCGACTACTGCTGGGGCGGTTGCCCCGGCGCGTCCCAGGAGGCCTACGACATCATCAAGCAGCTGCAGCCCGACGCCGGCCAGAAGGTCAAGCCGCTGGCGCTGCTCTACGGCGCCTACACCAACCGCGAGCTGCAGCTGCGACCCGGTGAGCGCCTGCTGATCTTTGGCGACTGCGCGCGCTTCGACGGGCAGCTGCGGGGGCAGCCCACGCGTATCGACAGCTGCTACGTGGCCCGCCGACAGCGCTGCATCCACCAGGCCAAGGCCACGGGCGTGGTGACCAAGACCCTGGCTGTGCTCTGGATGCTGCTGCGCAAGCGCAAGCAGCCCTACCTGCGGGTGAAGGGCTGCCCGGTCTCGGTGGCCGAGCACGTGCTGCTGATGAGCCTGCTCGGCGGTCTGCGCAACCCCTACCTGGATCCGCGCGTGGTGGTGCCCTTCGTGCGGGCCTGGACCGCCAACGTGATCATCAAGTTCTTCAAGCGCATCATAGGTCGCATGGGCCTGCGTCCCCTGCCCCACCCGCCCGGCAGCTACCCGGCCGTGGACCAGGCCGAGGGCCACGCAGAGCAGGCCCGTGAGCGGGTCGCCGCGCGGGAAGCGCAGGCGGTGGATCCGGGCTGACCGAACCTCGAATCACCTCTTGGCCAGGAGATCTCATGTCTGAGCGTCTAGGCCGCGCCGCTCCCCTGCTGGCCGCTCTGTGCACAGCCGGCTGCGAGCGTTGCGACCACGGCGATGCAGCTGTGGCGGATCCCGACGCGGGCTACAGCGCGGTGGCGCTGGAGCCCTCCCAGGCCTACCTGGACCGCCAGGCCGAGTACCTGGCCTTCTGCGATGAGAACAGCGGGCCCGGCTCGGGCAGCCTCTACGGCCAGGTCTGCCGCGTGGCCATGGGCCACGAGGCGGACATCGATCCCATCCAGGCGGCCTGCGCCAAGCTCGACGCCCGCGAGGACACCGCGGATTTCTCGGCCGCGGCCCTGGTGCGCATGCTCTACCTCGACGATGAGACAGGCGCCCTGGACAGCGAGACCCGCAGCCTGATCGAGTTGACCCTGCTGGATTTCAAGTACTGGATCGACGAACCCGGCGTGGACCAGATGTGCTACTGGACCGAGAACCACCAGGCGCTCTTCCACTCCAGCGAGCTGCTGGCAGGCCAGCTCTTTGCCGACGATGTTTTCTCCAACACCGGCACGAGCGGCAGTGAGCACGCCGCCCATGCCGCGCCCCTGGTGGAGCGCTGGCTCGACCTCCGGGGCCAGTTCGGCTTCTCCGAGTGGCACTCCAACGTCTACTTCAACGAAGACATCCCGGCGCTGGTGAACCTGGCCGATTTCGCCGAGAGCGAGGCCATCCGCATCAAGGCGGCCAGCGTGCTGGACATCGTGGCCTTCGACCTGGCCAACAATATGTACCAGGGCTGCTTCGCCACGGTCCACGGCCGCACCTACGAGAACAAGTTCCTGGACGGCCTCTCCGACTCCACCGACGAGGCCGCATGGATCATGCTGGGCCTGGGCGAGTACAGCTCCACGGGCGATTTCTCGGGCTCCTTCCTGGCCAGCAGCCAGGGCTACTTCACGCCCGCCCTGCTGCAGGAGATCGCCACGGACACGGAGCAGCGCCACGAGCACCGCCAGCGCGACGGTATCGACGTCAGGGAGGGCCCCAGCTGGGGCATCGGCTACCAGGACTACGACGACATCATCTTCTGGGCCGGCATGTCGGCGCTGATCGCCCCTGAGGTGATCGAGGGGACCTTCACCATGGTGGAGGAGCTGGACCTGTGGGAGGGCTTTCTGTTCGGGGACATCCCCAGCGAGATCCTGTCGCTGATCAACATGGCCATCGAGAACGAGACCCTGCCCGAGCTGGCCGAACAGCTGGAGCCCATCGCCCGCGGCATCGCCCTGGAGGGCATGGACACCTACGTCTTTCGCACGCCCCACTACCAGCTGGCCGGCGCCCAGAGCTACAATCCTGCCCTGTGGGCCTCCCAGACCCAGATGTGGCTGGCCACCCTGGACCAGCAGGCCTACGTCTTCACAAGCTACCCCAGCGACTTGGCGGATTCCGGCATCGATGCCGAGCTGGCTGGCGAGTGGATCGGCAGCTGGCTGCCGCGCGCCAGCTTCCATGAAAACCTGGGCGTCATCCAATACCGCACCCAGTCCGTTCCGCTGGCCGAGAGCTACATCAGCTCGGACCACACCCACGCCTACTTCCCCCGCGAGCGCTTCGACGAGTGGCAGCAGCAGGGCCAGTGGACCTTTGGCCGACAGGGCGAGGGCTACGTGGCGCTCTTTTCGGAGAACGAGACCAGTTGGGCCAAAGACAACGACTACGAGCTGGACGCCACAGGCGAGACCAACACATGGATCGTGGAGCTGGGAAGCAGCGAGGAATACGACAGCTTCGAGGCCTTCGTGCAGGCCATCGCCGCCGCCGACGTGGAGATCGCGGAGACCGTCCACTACGAATCCCCCAGCCAGGGCACGGTGGAGGTGGGCTGGGAAGGCCCCATGACCGTGGCAGGCGCCGAGGTCGACCTGGGTCCCTACCCTCGCTGGCAGAACGAATTCGCCCACGTCGGGCACGGCGCCCTGGCCACGCGCATCGACCTGGACGATCTCAGGCTGGTGCTGGACTTCGAAGAGGTGGACCGGCGTCTGATGCGACGAGATGATTAGCTGCCCATCCAGGGGTACACTGTCTGCGTTTTCTCCTGGAGGCTCCCATGCGCAAGCTCGTCCCCCTGCTCGCCCTCTTTCTCTTCACCGCCTGCAACGACAAGGACAGTGACAGCGGCCCGGAAGAGGCGGACACCGACGCTGACACCGACGCCGACACCGACGCTGACGCCGACGCGGATACCGACGCCGACACGGACAGCGACGCGGACACCGATACGGGCAAGCCGCAGCCCTGCGAGGAGGATCTGGGGGATGAGCTGCCCGAGGGAGCCGAGTGGATCGAGCTGGATGGCCTCTCAAAGGAGACCTTCAGCTTCGCCGACAACTACTTCTCCACCAGCTACCAGGGCTACTACGGCACCTACAACCTGAACACCACCGAGGTCTACGCCGGCAACGGCTTCAAGCTGGAGCGCCCAGGCGAGGTGGTGGCGGTCCAGGCCCAGTGGGACAATATCCTGGAGAAGGAGAGCACGGCGCAGGTGCGCCTCTGGCCCGATTTCGGCAGCGATGGCTATATGTTCGACATCGAAAATCCCTACGCCTCGGCCACCCACTGCCTTGATCCGGCCGACGAGGGAGAGTGGGTCGAGTACGTGCTGCCCGAGCCCTTCCGTGTGGAGCAGCCCCTGCACGTCTTCGCCGGCTACTGGCGCGGCGAGGAGCAAGAGGCCCCCGAGATCCTGATGGAGGACTACTACAACAAGGCCGAGCCCTACTTCTGCGGCGTGCGCTGGCCAGACGTGGACGACGAGTTCTACTACCTGGGCATGGCCTCGCCTTTCTACGTCTTCCGCGTGCGCCTGGCCGTGGTCTACGACGAAGAGATTCCAGACGAGGACAAGCCCTTTCAGCTGGACGAAGTGCTGTCCGCCTCCAGCCGCGTGGCCTGGGGCGACTACGACAACGACGGGGACGACGACTTGATGACCAACGGTCCCCTGCTGTACCGCAACGAGGGCGATGGCAGCTTCACCGACGTCAGTGGCGATGCGCTCAGCTACGCCAACGGCACGGGAGGCGGCGTCTGGGGCGACTACGACAACGACGGCTGGCTGGACTACTTCGGCCAGGGCACCAGCAACTCGGCCGCCGACACCCTGCTGCGCAACAACGGCGACGGGACTTTCAGCGACGTCACCGTCGAGTCCGGCATCAACGACCTGCAAGACGAGCGCGACTGCAACGACGACAAGGTCGAGGAGTACTCGCCCACCGAGGGCTCGGCCTGGTTCGACGTGGACGGCGACGGCTGGCTCGATCTGTACATGGCCAACTACGAGTGCTCCAGCGACGACACGGCCGACTCCGACTACTACAACAACTACGACGACCGCCTGTGGCGCAACAACGGCGACGGCAGCTTCAGCGACTGGAGCGAGGCGGCCGGCGTGCCCGACAGCAACCAGGCCGGCCGCGGGGCCACCACCGTGGACCACGACCTGGACGGCGACATCGACCTCTACGTCAGCAACTACCGCCTGGACATCAACTTCTTCCTGCAGAACAACGGCGACGGGACGGTGACCGACATCGCCACGGACAGCGGAACCCAGGGTGAGTGGACCTGGGGCGGCAGCTACGGCCACACCATCGGCTCGGTCTTCGGCGACATCGACAACGACGGCGACTTCGACCTGGTCAACGCCAACCTGGCCCACCCCTTCTGGATCCACTTCAGCGACGACAGCAACGTGCTGATCAACGACGGCAAGGGCAACTACACGGACGAGGCGGCGGCGCGGGGCATCTACTACCGCGAGACCCACTCCAACCCGACCCTCTTCGACGCCGACAACGACGGCGACCTGGATCTGTTCATCACCTGCGTCTACTCGGGCCGCGACAGCGACTACTACGTCAACGACGGCGACGGCAACTTCACCCTGGCCTACTACGAGGCCGGGCTGCTGCGCCAGGGGGGCTGGGGATCAGCTGCCGCGGACTACGACCAGGACGGCGACGTGGACATCCTGGCCTACGACCTGTTCCGCAACGACGCCGACACGGGCAACCACTGGCTGCAGGTGCGCGCGGTGGGTGGCGCTCCGGACGATGGCGCCTGCAACGCCTCGGGCATCGGCGCGGTGGTGGAAGTGGTCTCGGGCGGGCTGAACCAGCTGCGCCACGTCTCGGGTGGCTCGGGCACCGGCGTGCAGGACAGCCTGGCGCAGCACTTCGGCCTGGGTTCCGAGGAGGTGGCGGACCAGGTGCGGGTGCTCTTCCCGGGCGGAGCGGAGGTCACCGTCGAGTCCGTGGTCGCGGACCAGATGCTCTGGGTGCACGAAAACGGCAGCTCGAGCACGGGCTTCGAGCCGCCCGCCTGGTAGGCCGGGACTACTCGCGCAGCCACTCGATCCAGCGCGGCCCGCGCAGCTCCTGGTACTCGTCCGCCACCGTCTCGTCGACCAGGTCGATGACGGTCACGGTCTGGGCGATCAGGTTGGACACGTAGACGAAGCGCCCATCGTCGCGCATTTTGACGCTCAGCGCGCCGGCGCCGGTCTCGATCTCGTTGACGCTCTGCATGGTGTCGGTGTCGATCACGCTCACGGACTGGCCGTCGAAGTTGGTGACCCAGGCGCGTGCGCCGCCGTCGGTGAAGAAGACGTAGTTGGGCAGGTCCCCCACCGCGACGTTGGAGACCAGCTCGCGGTCTGGCAGCGAGTAGACCTGCACCAGGTCCTCGTGCTCGCAGGCCACCCACATGCTCTCTTTGTCGGGATGCAGGGTGGCGAAGTAGGGACCGCCGCCGTCCAGTTTGTCCACCAGCTCCAGGCCCTCGCTCCCCTCCTGGACGACGGAGGTCCAGCGGTCGTGGTGATGGGGCACCCACAGTCCGCCCTGCGGATCACGAGTCAGCGCGATGGGGTAGGAGCCGGTCTGCAGGGTCTGCACCACCTCCCAGGTCTGGCGATCGAGGACCGAGACGCCGTTGTTCTGCATGTCGGTGACGTAGATCGTCTGTCCGTCTTCGGAGTAGAGATACCAGTAGATCTGCGTGGAGACCTGGTGCCAACCCAAGGCCTCCCGGGCCAGGGGATCGATCTCCCAGATCACGCCGTAGGTGGACGAGCTGACGTTGATGTTGCCGCCATCGGGTTCATAGCCCACTTTCATGGGGTAGCCGTAGAGGGTGGACGCGCCAGAGAGGCTCATCTCACCCACCTCGGCTTCACTCAAGGTGAGGTCGATGCGCCCCGTGATGGTGCCCGTCTGGGTGTCCAGGTAGGCCAGGTGCCCACCAGCCATCTCGGTCACCATCATGGTGGGATGGTCCTGGACAGTGACGCTCGTGCTGACCGCGGGCGCGCTGTCCACACCGCCGCTGCGCTCGTAGACCGCCACGTGGATCTCATCGCCCGCCGCCAGATCGGTGTCGAGACCATCCAGCTCGCAGTGGATGTCGCCGTCGCCGTCGGGCTGGCCGATCTGTGCGCCCAGGGCGCGCGCGCCCGACATCCAGTGGCAGCGGTAGCTGGCACCCTGCGCGCCCGGGCTCCAGCGGGCCTGGGCCCGGAAGAAGCTGTCGGGGTAGGCCAGCTGCGGCTCGATGCTGACGCTGGTGATGACCACGGGCTCCCGGCAGCCCGACAGGGCTATGATGAGGCAGCAGCTTGGCGTCGCGCAGCGCAAGTTCCCTCAAGATCCTCGGGTGGGGCGGCAGCAGAATATCATGGATAGCCGGAAATAGATGGGGGAGGGGAGGTCCCCTCCCCCATACCGCGCTCCGCGCTCCCCCTCCCCCGCGATGTTCCCCACCGTGAAAGCGCCGGGCCGCCCCTGGTTTCAAAATCCAGGGACGACCAGGCTGGCCGGTGGGGAACCATCAACCGCTGACGCTACTCGGCCTGGCAGGCCTGGATGAGCTTGTTCTCAGCGGGGTCGGTCTCGATGGCCCACTCGCTCTCGAGCACCCAGTCGCAGAGCACATCGTGCAATATGTCCTCCGACCAGTGCGCCCTCCCCGCCATGTTCTCCTGCTCGTCCTCGTCCAGGACCAGATCGTAGAGCTCCCTGGGCTCCGTCTGGAAGGCGCCTCCTTCGGTCTCGTAGGGCTTGCAGTCGGTGTAGTGGGTTTCACCACTCAGGATGTACTTCTGGTGCTTCCAGACCACGCCGGCGGTCTCCTCTCCGCGCTCGAAGAAGGCCGGCAGCTCTTCCTCCACTCCGCTGTCGATCACGTCTACCAGGGAACGCCCCGCCAGGTCGCCTTTCCAGCGGAAGGCATCGGCCAGCTCCACCAGGGTCGGGGCGATGTCGGTGGTGCTCACCCAGCCGTCGTACGCGCCCGTCAGCGCGATCCTGCCGGGAGCTCGAAAGGCGTAGAGCACTTTGGTCACGCCGTTGTAGGGCGAGCAGCCGTGGAAGAAGTAGTGGTTGTGCTCGGCCAGCTCTTCACCGTGATCGAAGCCGAAGACCAGCATGGCGTCGTCGTAGCGCTCGGCCTCCCGCAGGCCGTCGATCACCCGGCCGACCTGTCGATCGGCCTCTCGCAGCTGGCTGGCGTAGGCCGCCTCCAGGTGGTAGCGATCTTCCAGGTCGTAGGAGGCGCCTTGCAGGGTGATGGCGTCCAGCATCTCGTAGCTGGCTGGCAGCAGGCTGCCCTTGTAGACCTTGGGGTGGAAGTTGTCGTACCAGTCCAAGACCATCTCGTAGGGCACATGCGCCTGGTTCAGGTGCAGCCAGAAGAAGATGTGCTTGCGCGAACCCGTGTCTTCCAACTCATCCAGGAAGGAGTCCACCAGGGCCTGGTCGCGGTGGCGCAGGCTGCCCGAGTCCAGCTCCGTCTGGCTGGTGCAGACGCGCACATCCACTCCCATATCGAGCAGGTGGCACTGGTTGGCCGACATGCCGATGGTGCGGTAGCCGACCTCCTGGAAGCGCTCTGGCAGGGTGGTCATGGTCGGCAGCGTCTGGTTGTTCACCCGCACGCCGTGGTCCCGCGGGTAGCCGCCGGTGAGCATGGTGGACAGGGCCGAGGCGGTCAGGCCGCGGGCGGTGACCATATGCGGGAAGACGGCGGACTCGTCCAGCAGCTCATCGACCCGCGGCGTCACGTCCCAGTTCGAGGAGCCGCCCATGAAGATCCTGGAGTTCACCGAGTCCCAGGTGATGATGCCCACGGTCAAGGGGCCGTCGGGCCGCTTGCAGGCCGGCAGGGCCGCCGACGCCAATCCCAGGCCGAAATAGACCAGCGCCCTGCAAGGGCTGGCTCGGAACCTGGGCTGGTGCTGCTGCGTCTTCACGACAGCTCCGGACGTGGGAATCAAATGGCCTGGCGCCACCCAGCCATGCTATCCGCACAAGGGCTCATCCGCAGCAGTTTCCCGCCGCCCTGATGCCCGCCAACCGGATGGACTGGCCATCCCGTGCCGCCAGAGGAGCTGAAGCATGGTCGTCCCCGTCCTGGTGGTCGTGGGCTGTCCCTCGCGGGACAAGGTGAACATCGCCGGCCGACAGCGCCGGCTGCTGGGCGGAGCCGCCTTCTTGACCGCCCTGGCCGCCAGGCGAGCGGGCGTCAGCGTCGGCCTGGCCGCCCGCGTGCCCGCCCAACTCCCCTCCCCCCTCGCCCAGGCCTTTGGCGAAGAGGGCCTGGACCCGGCCGGCCTGCTGCGGGACGAGCGGGGCCTGCCCAGCTTCGAGATCGCCTACGACGACGAAGGTCGCGCCACGTACCGGGAATTCTCCACCGGTGGCGAGGCGAGTCTGCGGGCCAACGATCTGCCCTCCGCTTGGCTCGGCGCGCGGACCGTCCACATCTCGCCCATCGCCGGTTCCACCGCGCTGCAGCTGCGTTATCTCGAGGACCTGCGCCAGCGCGGATTCCAGGGACAACTCTCGGCAGGCACCTTCCTGCGGGCGGCGCACGGCGAGCCCGAGCAGGTGCGCGCGCTGGCGGGCCAGGTGGATCTCTTCTTCTGCAACCGCGAAGAGGCCGAGCGGCTCTGGTCCGCGGGACGACCCGACTGCCAGGCCACGGTCTGCGTGACCGACGGCGCGCGGCCCCTGCGTGTCTGGCAACAGGGGCGCTGCCGCCAGCGGCTGGTGCCCCCGGCACCCGCCCTGGATCCCACCGGCGCGGGCGACGCCTTCTGCGGGGGCTACCTGGCGGGCCGCCTGATGGGGAGCGACGCCTGCGCCCGGGGGCTGGCCCAGGCGCGCTACGCCCTCTCGGGCTGGGGCGCCGCACCTTTTCTGCAGCGCCGCGCACGCACGGATGCGGGCCGCATCGCGCAGCTGGGCCCGCTGATCGCCGCCGCAGCGCGAGCCTCCGCCCTGGACTTCTGCGGCTTCCCCCTGCCGGAGCGCGGCGATCCCCTGGCGGCCGAGACCCTGGCCGCCGCCACGCTGCACCAGTACGGATTCTGGAACGCGGACGAGCGGCGCTGGCTGGGCTCCATGTGGGCGCGCGCCGCGGGTCGGCGCTGGAAGGGCTCGGACTTCGTCTGGCAGGGCTTCACCCGCGCCGCAGCCGCCGATCCCAGCGTAGTCTCCCCCACGCGCATGGCGCAGGAGCCCGAGCTGCTGGAGCGCATCCTGAGCGACGAGGATGGTCGCTGTCCCCTGCCCGAGCTCGAGAGCCACCGCCAGCTGCACCAGGCCTGGGGCGCGGCCTTGCCGCCGGGCGGCTTCACGCAGCTCTTGCAGCGGGCTCGCGGCGCGGAGCTACCGGGCCAGGCCCTGCTGGACCTGCTGGCCTGCCTGCCGGGCTACGCCGAGGATCCGCTGCAGAAGAAGGCCTCGTTGCTGGTGCTGATCCTCTCCCGCCGCCCGGATGGGCTGCTTTCCCTCTCCGATCCGCAGAGCCTGGGACCCATCGTGGACTACCACATGATGCGCGCCTGCCTGCGCACGGGCTGCGTGCGCGTGCTCGATCCCGGCCTGCGCGCCCGGCTGGCGGCCCGCGAGTGGGTCTACGCCGTGGAGGAAGACGAGATCCGCGAGGCCAGCTGGCACGCCATCCACGGCCTCTGCCAGGCTTCGGAGCGCAGCGTGGGCGAGGTGGACGGCTTCCTCTTCAGCCTGGGGCGCAGCACCTGCCTGGAGGCACAAGCCCCCCGCTGCCAGGACTGTCCGCTGGCTCCAGGCTGCGCCCGGTGCATCGAGCTCTTCCAGCCGGTGTTCCGCACGACGGCGTATTGAGGGGGGCGCGCCGCCAAGGCGCTCGCCGCGCCTCGACTCCATCTCTTGCTTTTGCCATACTTCGAAGCCCTCCTTCGTCGGCTCTTCACAGAGGCCATGAACTTGCGAACCATCTTCGCCTTCGCCGTCCCGCTCCTCGTCCTCGCTTGTGACAAAGACAAGCGCAAGAAGCCCTCCACCGACGACACGGCCTCCACCCACGACACCGGCCCTGCGCCCGCCACCGATCCCGACTGCGACAGCGGCTACCTGGACGACGAAGGCGAGTGCGTGCCCGCCGCCTGCGGCACGGGCACCTGGGGCGACCTGGAGGTCGACGAGAGCACCGTCTACGTGGACATCACTGCCACGGAGGACGGCGACGGCAGCGAGGCGGCGCCCTTCACGTCCATCCAAGCGGGGCTGGACGCAGCGGCTGACGTCGACGGCGCCATGGTGGCGGTGGCGGCCGGGACCTACCCGGAGACCCTGGAGCTGGACCGCAGCCATGACGCCGTCCACCTGGCTGGGCGCTGCCGCGAGCTGGTCATCATCGACGCCGGCGTGGGGGATGAGAGCACGGTGGGGATCTTTGTGGACGTCAGGTCTTTCGAGGTGGAAATCTCTGGCGTGACAGTGAGCGGATCACAGTATGTCGGAGTGCTGGTCGGGTCGGGGGCTATCACGATCCGGGATTCCGCAGTGGCTGTGAACGAGTACGTCGGTGTCTGGGCCTACCAGGCAAGAAGCTATGCGACAGCGCTCACGATGGAAGCTAGCGAGGTGAGGGAGAACACCACCATGGGCGTGGCCGCCATGGGCTCCGGCACCTCGGTCAGCCTTCGGGAGACCACCATCGAGGATAGCCAGCCCATGGCGAACGGAGAGGGCGGGTACGGCATCCAGGTCTCGGATGGAGCGAGCCTGGACGCGGAGGGCTGCGAGGTCAGGGGGAACACCAACGCAGGCGTGACCGCGGTCGACTCCGGCACCTCGGCAAGCCTCCGGGAGACGAGCATCGAGGACACCAAGACCGGAAGTCCGGAGGACGTGTTCGGCATCTACGTCACCGGCGGCGCGAGCCTGCAGGCGGAGGCCTGCGAAGTCAGGAGAAACACTGGTGGCGGCGTGTACGCGGCCGACTCCGGCACATCGGTCACTCTCCGGGAGACCACCATCGAGGGCTCCCAGCCCAACGAGAACGGGGGGGACGGGTTCGGCATCGGTGTCGAATACGAAGCGAGCCTGCACGTGGAGGCCTGCGAGATCCGGGGGAACGCAGGCCTGGGCGTGGGCGTGGCCCACTCCGGCACCTCGGCCACCCTCCAGGAGACCACCATCGAGGACACCCGGCCTTCCGAGAACGGAGAGGGGGGTTACGGCATCTCTGTCGACGAAGGCGCGAGCCTGCATGTGGAGGCCTGCGAGGTCAGGGGGAACACCGCAGTGGGCGTGGTCGCGGTCCACTCCGGCACCTCGGTCACCCTCCAAGATACGAAAATCGATAGCACAATGCGCGGAGAGATCCAGACCGTCGGCATTGGCGTTGCCGCCCAGTATTCCGCATCCGTGGTAGCGGTGGGAATCGAGGTCTCCTCGAACGAGGGGCCTGGATTCTATCAAACGCACAAAGACACCTCCCTCACCTGCTCCGACTGCATGATCCAGGACAACCAATTCGCCGGGGCGGTCTTGCTGTACGGCGCTTCCCTCCAGCTCGCCGACTCCTTCGTCCACGGCACCACCGAGCAGGAGAACATCGGTGGCGGTGTCGGTATCTATGCCCAGCCCTATGGTGGCGGTCCTCCGACCCTGTCGGTCACAGACTCCAATTTCCAAGACAACGCCATCGCCGGCGTCTGGCTCTCCGGCCAGGGCAGCTACTCGCTCTCGGACAACACCATCCATGGCGGAGAGGGCTGGAGCAGGGAGAGCCTAAGCAAGTGCGGCGATGTCGCCTACGCCGGGGAAGGCGTGACGGCCTGGGACGGATCTTCAGGCCTGCTGCTCAAGGGCAACGAGCTGCTGGACGGTCTGGGCGCCGGCCTGTTCCTGGACAGCGCCTCGGCGACTCTCTCGGGCAACAGCTACGCGAACAACGCCGTGGACCTCGTCACCCAGGGCGCGGACTGTGCCACGCCGCCGGACGGCTACGAGGCCGAGGCCCTCAGCTCTGTGGAGCTCTGCCCTGCCTACGACTACGCCACCTGCGTGGACGAGTTCGCGCTGTACCTGACGCTTGAGGAGCCGGAGTCGGGGCGCGGCAAGGCGCTCGCGGGCCCGCCCCTCGGGGCGGGCGCCCCGCTGCTCCCTGCAGCGCCGGTCGCACTCCCCCATGCCTTCGATCCAACACCGCTCCTCCCTCCGGTCCAGCGCGTGGAATCCCCGCGGCTGCATCCACTACGGTACGAACGCAAGCCGCACATGCCCCCTGTTGTCCCCTTGACGGATTGAGATCCCCGAATCGTCATCGAGGTCATGAACGTGCGCCCCATCCTAGCCCTCGTCGTTCCGCTCCTCCTCCTCGCCTGCCACAAGGACAAGCGCAGCAATCCCTCCACTGACGACACGGCTCCCAGCCACGGCACTGGCCCCGACTGCGACAGCGGCATTCGCGACGACGACGGCGACTGCGTGCCCGCCGCCTGCGGCGCGGGCACCTGGGGCGACCTGGAGGTCGATGCGACCACGATCTACGTGGACATCGCGGCCGCGTAAGGCGGCGACGGCAGCGAGGCTGCGCCCTTCACCTCGATCCAGGCGGGGCTGAACGCGGCAGGCGACGCGGATGGCGCCATGGTGGCAGTGGCGGCCGGGACCTACCCGGAGACCCTGGAGCTGGGCGGCGGGCATGACGGGGTCTGCCTGGCAGGTCGTTGCATGGAGCTGGTCGTCATCGACGCCAGCGTGGGAGACGAGAGCACGCCGGGGATCGATGTGGCCATCGGTTCTTCGGAGGTGGAGGTCTCGGGCCTGACGCTGAGCGGGTCGCACCATATCGGGGTGCTGGCCGGTTCGGGAACCACGACGATCCGGGACTCCGCGGTGCTTGGGAGCGACCACGGCGGTGTCGTGGCCTACCAGGCTGGAAGCGACGCAACCGCGCTCACGATGGAGGGATGCGACGTCCGCGGGAACACCGCCATAGGCGTGCTCGCGCAGGACTCCGGCACCTCGGTCACCCTCCGAGAGACTGCCATCGAGGACACCCAGCCCGATGGGAGCGAGGAGCATGAGTACGGCATCCAGGTCTACGGCGGCGCGAGCCTCGTCGCGGAGACCTGCGAGGTCAGGGGGAACGCCGGCCGGGGCGTGCTCGCGTTCGACTCCGGCACCTCGGTCACCCTGCGGGAGACTGCCGTCGAGAACACCCAGCCCAACGAGAGCGGGGAGGTCGGGTATGGCATCCAGGTCTACGGAGGCGCGAGCCTGGACGCGGAGGCCTGCGAGATCCGCGAAAACACCGTCGTGGGCGTGGCCGCGTCCGACTCTGGCACCTCGGTCACCCTCCGAGGGACGAGCGTCGAGGACACCCAGCCCGACGACAACGGGCAGGCCGGGTACGGCATCCTGATCTCAGGGGGCGCGAGCGTGGACGCGGAGGACTGCGAGATCCTGAAGAGCACCTTTTTGGGCGTGGTCGCGTCCAACTCCGGCACCTCGGTCGCCCTCCGGCGGACGAACATCGAAGGCACCCAGCCCGACGAGAACGGGCAGGGCGGGGTCGGCATCGATGTCTACGATGGCGCGATCCTCGAGGCGGAGGCCTGCGAGATCCGAGGCAACACCACCTTGGGCGTGCTCGCGTACGACTCCGGCACTTCGGTCACTCTCTGGGAGACGAGCATCAAGGACACGCAGCCCATGGAGAACGGGGAGGGCGGATTCGGCATCGAGGTCCACAGCGGCGCGAGACTGGATGCCGACTCCTGTGGAATCCATTCGAACGCGGCAGCAGGCGTGCACGCGAGCGGCTCGGGCACCTCGGTCTCCCTTTGGAATACGAGTGTCGAGGACACCCAATCCACCGAGAACGGGGAGGACGGGTTCGGCATCAACGTCTTGGACGGTGCGGGCCTGGAAGCGGAGGGCTGCGAGATCCGAGGCAACACCACCGCTGGCGTGTTCGCGCTCGACCCCGGCACCTCGGTCAGCCTCCTGGAGACTGCCATCGAGGACACCCAGCCCGACGGGACCGGGGAGTACGGGTACGGCATCACCGTCCAAGACGGCGCAAGCCTGGACGCCGAAGCCTGCGAGGTGCAGCGGAACACCGGCGTGGGCGTAGTCGCGGCTCTCTCCGGCACCTCGGTCACTCTTCGGGAGACGAACATCGGGGGCACCCAGCCCCACGAGAACGGTAGTGCCGGGTACGGTATCACTGTCCAGTACGGCGCGAGCCTGGACTCCGAGGCCTGCGACGTCGGGGGAAACACCGCCGTGGGCGTGGCTGCGCGCGACTCCGGCACGTCGGTCACCCTCCGAGACACGAGGATCGCCTCCACTTTTCGCGGGGAGATCCAGACCGTCGGCATTGGCGTTCTCGGCCAGCTCGAAGCATCTGTCGAGGCGACGGGCCTCGACGTGTGCGCAAACCAAGGGCCTGGATTCTACGCGATCGCAGAAGACACGTACCTGACCTGCTCGGGCTGCAAGTTCAAGGACAACCAGTTCGCCGGAGCCGTCGTGGCCTGGAATGCCACGCTCGATATCGCCGACACTCTCATCGAAGGCACCAGCGAGCAGGAGAACCTCGGCGGCGGTGTCGGCATCTACGCAGACCCCTGGCTTGGCGGCCCTCCGACCCTGGCGGTCTCCGACACCACCATCTGGGACAACGTCATCGCCGGCGTCTGGCTCTCCGGCCCGGGCAGCTACTCGCTCTCGGACAACACCATCCACGGCGGCGAGGGCTGGAGCAGACAGAGCTTGACCATGTGCGGCGATGCCGTCTACGCCCGACAAGGCGTGACGGCCTGGGATGGAGCCTCGGGTCTACTGCTGGAGCGCAACGAGCTGCTGGACGGCTTGGGCGCCGGCCTGTTCCTGCACGACGCCTCGGCCTCCCTCTCGGGCAACAGCTATGCGGACAACGCCGTGGACCTCGTCACCCAGGGCGCGGACTGCGCCACGCCTCCGGAAGGCTACGAGGACGAGGCCCTGGGCTCCGCGGAGCTATGCCCTGCCTACGACTACGCCACCTGCGGGGACGAGTTCGCGCTGCGTCTGACGCTCGAGGAGCCGGAGACGGGGCACGGCGCGGCACTCGCGGGCCCGCAGCTCTCTGCGTCGCCGGTCGCGCTCCCCCTGGTCTTCGATCCGCTACCGCTCCTGTCCCCGGCCCCGTGCGTGGAACCTCCACTCCGGCACGAGCGACCGCTGCCCCCATCCCATGTCGTACACTTGACGCATTGAGATCCCCGACTCGTCGCCGAGGCCAAGAACTTGCGCCGCACCCTCGCTCCCGTCCTTCCGCTCCTCCTCCTCGCCTGTCACACGGACAAGCGCAGGAAACCCTCGACCGCCGACACGGCCCCCACCCACGACACCGGCCCCATCCCCGACACCGACCCCGACTGCGACACGGGCTACCACGATGACGACGGCGAGTGTGTCCCCGCCGCCTGCGGCACGGGCACCTGGGGCGACCTGGCGGTCGACGAGAGCACGGTCTACGTCGACATCGCCGCGGCGGCAGGCGGCGACGGCAGCGAGGCCGCGCCTTTCACGTCCATCCAGGCGGGCCTGGACGCGGCGGCTGACGCGGGCGCCGGCATGGTGGCCGTGGCAGCCGGGACCTACCCGGAGACGCTGGAGCTGGACCGCTCCCACGACGGCGTGCACTTAGCCGGACGCTGCCGCGAGCTGGTCGTCGTCGACGCCAGCGTGGGGGACGGGAGTACGCCTGGGATCGATGTGGACGCCAAGTCATCGGAGGTGGAAGTCACGGGTGTGACGGTGAGCGGGTCGCAGTTTGTCGGGGTGCTGGTCGGGTCGGGCACCATGACGATCCGGGATTCCGCTGTGCTGGAGAGCGAGTACTTCGGTGTCGGGGCCTACCAGGCAAGAAGCTACTCGACGACGCTCACGATGGAGGCCTGCGAGATCCGGGGGAATGCCGCAGTGGGCGTAGCCGCGACCCACTCCGGCACCTCGGCCAATCTGCGGGAGACGCGCATCGAAGACACTCAGCCCGACGAAAGCGGTGATTTCGGGTACGGCATCCATGTCTCGGAGGGGGCGAGCCTGGACGCGGAGGCCTGTGAAGTCGTGGGGAACACCGGATCAGGCGTGCTCGCGAGCGGCGAGGGCACCTCGGTCACCCTGCGGGAGACGAGCATCGAGGACACCCAGTCCAACAAGACCGGGGAGCCCGGATTCGGCGTCTACGTCTACGACGGCGCGAGCCTGGACGCGGAGGCCTGCGAGCTCCGCAAGAACACCACCACAGGCGTGGCCGCGTACGATTCCGGCACCTCGGTCACCCTGCGGGAGACGAGCATCGAGGACACCCAGACCGACAGCAACGGAGCGGGTGGATTGGGTATCACGGTCTCGGAGGGTGCGAATCTGGACGCGGAAGCCTGCGTTGTCAGGGGGAACAGCACCATGGGCGTGCTCGCAGACGACTCCGGCACCTCTGCCACCCTCCGGGACACGATCATCGAGGGCACTCAGCCCGACGCGCACGGCAACGGCGGGTACGGCATCGAGATCTGGGGCGGCGCGAGCCTGGACGCGGAGACCTGTGTGGTCAGGGGGAACATCGGTGCCGGCGTGGCCGCGGTCCACTTCGACACCT
Organism: uncultured Enterobacterales bacterium; assembly: GCA_964454135.1. Taxonomy (GTDB): domain Bacteria; phylum Myxococcota_A; class UBA796; order UBA796; family JAFGLY01; genus CAYVQL01. Next base: position 20,317 of record CAYVQL010000029.1, read on the forward strand.
CGGTCACCCTCTGGGAGACCAGCATCGAAGACACCCAGCCCGGCGAGAACGGGGAGGACGGGCAGGGCATCTACGTCTACGACGGCGCGACCCTGTGTGCGGAGGCCTGCGAGGTCAGCGGGAGCTCCTCCACGGGCGTGCTCGCGCACGATTCCGGCACCTCGGTCACCCTCCGGGAGACGCGCATCGAGGGCACCAAGCCCCTGGAGGACGGGGAGGACGGTTTCGGCATCCATATCCAGGGCGGCGCGAGCCTGGACGCGGAGGCCTGCGTGGTCAGGGGGAACACCACCGTGGGCGTTGCCGCGAGCGACTCCGACACCTCGGTCACTCTCCGGGAGACGAGCATCGAGGACACCAAGCCCTTGGAGAACGGCGAGGGTGGGTATGGCATCGAGGTCTTCGGAGGTGCGAGCCTGGACGCGGAGGGCTGCGTTGTCAGCGGGAACACCGCCGCAGGCCTACTCGCGGTCCAGCCGGGCACCTCGGTCACCCTTTGGGAGACGAGCATCGAAGACACCCAGCCCGACAAGAGCGGGGATTGCGGATACGGCATCGACATATACGGCGGCGCGAGCCTGGACGCGGAGGCTTGCGAGATCAGGGCGAACGAAGGCGATGGCGTGGCTGCGGGCGGCTCCAACACCACGGTCACCCTCCGGGAGACTGCCATCGAGAACAACCAACGCGACGACAACAGGGAAGGCGGGTGCGGCATCAATGTGTCTGACGGCGCGAGCCTGGACGCAGAGGGCTGCGAGGTCCGAGGGAACACCGCCGTGGGCGTGGGCGCGGCCCAATATGGCACCTCGGTCACACTGCGGGAGACCATCATCGAGAACAACCAGCCCGAGGAAAACGGGTATTTCGGGTACGGCATCGAGGTCTTCGGCGAAGCGAGTCTGGTCGCGGAGGCCTGCGAGGTCAGGGGGAACACCGCCGCGGGCGTATCCGCAGCCCACTCCGGCACCTCGGTCTCCCTGCGGGGGGGGACTGCCAACGAGGGCACCAACCCCGACAAGCACGGCTTCGGCGGGTACGGCATCTACGTCAGTGACGGCGCGAGCCTGGACGCGGAGGCCTGCGAGCTCGGGGAGAACACTGCCGTGGGCGTAGTTGCCGTCGACTCCGGCACCTCGGTCTCCCTCCGGGATACGAGGATCGCTTCCACGAAGCGCGGGGAGGTTCAGACCGTCGGCCTTGGGATTGCCGCCCAGCGTTTGGCGTCCATCATGGCCACAGACATCGAGGTCTCTTCGAACGAGGGACCTGGAATCTATCTGACCGAGGAGAACACGTACCTCACCTGCTCTGGCTGCGTAATCCGGGACAACCAGTTCGCCGGGGCGCTGGTGGCGTGGGATGCCACGCTCGACATCGCCGACTCCTTCATCGAAGGCACTGCCGAGCAGGAGAACCTCGGCGGCGGTGTCGGCATCACGCAGACCCCTGGCTTGGCGGCCCTCCGACCCTGACGGTCGCTGACACCACCGTCCAGGACAACGCCATCGCCGGTGTCTGGCTCTCCGGCCAGGGCAGCTACGCGCTGTCAGACAACACCATTCACGGCGGAGAGGGCTGGACCAGACAGAGCCTGACCAAGTGCGGCGACGCCGTCTACGCCCGGGAAGGCATGACGGCCTGGGACGGAAGCTCGGGGCTCCTCCTGGAAGACAACGCGCTGCTCGATGGGCTTGGTGCCGGCCTGTTCCTGGACAACGCCTCGGCCACCCTCTCGGGCAACAGCTATGCCGACAACGCCGTGGATCTCGTCACCCAAGGCGCGGACTGCGCCACTCCCCCTGGCGGCTACGAGACCGAGGGCATCGGCTCCGCGGAGCTCTGCCCTGCCTACGACTACGCCACCTGCGGGGACGAGTTCGCACTGTACCTGACGCTTGAAGACCCGAATTCGGGGCACGGTGGGGCGCTGGCGGGCGCGCCCTTCGGGGCGAGCGCCCCGCACCTCCGGGCAGTACCGCTCGCTTTCCCCCAAGCCCTCGAACCGCTTCCGCTCCTCTCCCCGGGCCAGCGCGTGCTGCCTTCGGGGCTACGCCCGCAGCCACTCCGGTACGAGCGAACACGGCCCAAGCTCCCGGACACCCCCTGGACGTATTGAGATCCCCGACCGCCCCTCGCCCCTACTCCAACCCCGCCAACCCCGACATCACGCGCACCGCGTGGCAGAAGGCGCGCACTGCGTCTTCCATGTCGCTCACCCGGCCCTGACCCATGCGCGGGCTGTAGGAGAACGCCAGCCTCACCTGGTCCAGCCCCACCCAGGGATCTCGCTCGCGCGCGTCCTGCGGGTAGAAGCCATACATCGGAATCGTGACCACGCCGTGCTCGGTGACCAGGCGCTCGATGAAGGCCTGGTCCGTGCGCACCTGCTGCTGCCGGAAGGTGAACACCGAGAAGAAGCCCGCCCCGGGCCGGGTCCAGGAGAAGAGCTCGGGCCAAGGGCCCAGCCACCGGTCCAGCCCGTCCAGCAGGATCTGCCGATTCTGCCCATATACGGCGTTCTTCCGCGCGGCGATGGGCCACAGGCTGGCGCGTGGCCGCAGCTGCTCGTCGTGCAGGTAGGCCTCGAAGCCGCGCAGCGCCTCGGGGCTGTGCAACAGGATGCTGCCCGAGGACTCGGTCAGCAGCAGATCGCGCAGGGGCACCACCTGCCCTCCTTCCAGGGCGACCTGCCCCGCGGCCAGGGCCATGCCCACGCGCGGACCGGGCAGACCTATCTTGGAAGCCGTGAACAGGTGCACCACGCGCTGCGGATCCATGGCCACCAGGGGCTGGGGGCGCTTGTCGGGCTCTTCGTAGCTGATGTAGGTGTAGGGCGCGTCCTCCACCACCAGCAGACCCTTGTCGCGCGCGATCTCCAGGATGCGCTCGCGCCGGCGCTGGGAGAAGGAGATGCCGCCGGGATTATGGCCGTCGGGGATGGTGTAGTAGAAGGCCACGAAGCAACCGTCCTGCCGCGCCTGGTCGGCCTGGGCGGCCAAGACCTCGGGCAGGGGGCCCTCATCGTCCATCTCCACGCTGTAGAAGGCCGCCCCCTGGTAGAGCACGGCCCGGGACAAGAGCCCCGTATAGGTCGGCGCGTCCACCAGGTAGGCCACGCGGGCGCCGCTGCGCTCGAAGAGCGAGCAGAGCAGCGCGATGCCTCCCGTGGCGCCCACCGTGGGGATGATGTCATCCGGATCGATGTCGAAGCCGAAGTCGTGCCCGTAGACCCTGGCGAAGGCCTGGCGGGCCTCCGGGGGCCCCAGGGTGTCGCCGTAGCCGTAGAGCCTGGTGAGCAGGGAGCGCAGCTCGGGCGCCTCTTCGCCCGCGTTGCGGGCCAGGTGCGAGAAGTAGGCCCGCTTCTGGGCGATATAGGCCGAGGGCTCCGAGACCTCGGGATGGGGATAGCCCGCGCCCAGGTGGTGCAGGCGGCGCCCCTCGCGGGCCGCCCTGGCGGTCAGGCGCCCCAGCGCCGCCGCCATCTGGCGCGTCACCGAGACGGACTGCTTGCGCAGCAGCGGTGCCTGGAAGATCGCGTCCTCGCTCATGGAGATTTCTCCTATGGCTATGCGGGCGGGGCCAGGGGCGACCGCGCCGGGAACCCAGTCTAGCGACGGTCGACGCAGCCGACCCGTGATCCCGATCATCCGGGCTCCATGGAAACGCGCCAGCCCCCTCAAGGCCGGGGAACAGCGATTTTCGTCATATCTCTAACACAACCTCCTGCATGGCGAGCTGAAGACCGCCGGAGGTGCTAAGTTCTTGGACAGACTGCGGCGTGGGTCCGGTCACTTCCATCGTGCGAGGCAGCCATGAAACAACACCGTACGGCAGGAGGCGAGGAAGCCTCGACAGAGGCATCGAACAGCACCCAGAGCTGCGGTCCCGTCGACATCGATCCCGGCACCCCCGAGTGGATGGCCGCCATGCAGGGCCAGATGGGCAACGCCGCCCTGCTCGACCTGATGGAGTCCCGCGGCATGTGCTGCGAGGAGGAGGAGGCCGCGCCCGTCTCGCAGAGCGAAGATGCACCGGCCCAGGGGGCGGCTCCGCCGAGCGAGCCCATCTCCAAGACGAAGGGCCCTGCCCGAGTACCGCATCACCGGCAACGCCAGCGAAGAGGACTGGCAGCTGCTGAGGGACGAGGTGGCGGCCTTCGAGAGCTCCGGCTCGGCAAGCCTGGCCGCGGCCACGTCCGACGCCGCCGCCTTGGCCTCCGGCGAGATCCTCTCCGAGACCGAGCGGCGTGACGACGGCATGATCGAGGAGATGACCACAGGCGTGGTCAACGTGCCCTTCGAGCAGTTCGTCAGGAAGGTCTTTCCCTCCGAGTGGGGCTTGCAGCTGTACGGGCACGAGGGCGGCGAGGTGGAAGAGCTGGAGCACGACGCAGAAGGGCGCTCGGTGAGGCAGCAGGAGCGCATGGTGCTCGAGACGCCCATGAGCAAGTACCTTTCCTGGCTGGGCGGCATCTTCCCGGCCTTCAAGCACCTGGACATGACCAAGACCGAGCAGGTGGAGTACGGCCGCGACAGCGCGCGCGTGCGCTGGCGGGTGTACGCCTCCGACAACGACACCGTGGCCCAGGACATCGGCTACGTGAACTTCCAGGGAACCGGCGCGACCACCACGGTCACCTTCCACTCGGCCCACAAGTACACCAACTCCTACACCTGGCCCTTCAGCTGGGGCCCGCTGAACCGCATCAACGACGCCCTGACCGCCATGGGCTTGAGCGACTACTTCGTGAACGCCGTCGAGCACTACCGCAGCCTGGCCGAGGGCTGACGCAGCATTGACCCCTGGCCCGGCTGGCCCGGCTATGTTCCGGGGCGATGCTCCTGCGCCCCCTCCCCGCCCCGCTCGCTTGCTGCCTGCTGGCCTGCCAGGGGCCTGACGCGGACAGCGCCACGCCCGCAGACACTGGCCCCTCCCCGGCGTACACCTCCATGGAGCCCGGGCAGCGCATGAGTCTCGGTGATGGCACCTTTGGTCGCGCCTACCCGCGCGATGACCGGCTCTACGTGGGCCGCTCCCTGGGATCGGACGGCTACTGGATCGCGGAGTACGACCTGGACTGGAACCCCACCGGCACCGACATCAACATCAGCCCCAGCGAGCTGATGGAGGGCGACCACGCCCTGCAGGTCGATGACAACCACGTCTACCACGTGGCGGCGCTGCAAGGCGACGACACCATCCTGGGCCAGCTGCGCAAGCACGACGCCCAGCTGGACCTGGTGAGCCAGGCCGACCTGGAGCGGACCAGCGACGACGAGTTCATCATGGACCAGAGCGTGGCTGTGTACCAGGGCCAGATCTTCGTGGGCACCGAGCACCGCGAGGACGCGGCCAGCTGGGAAGTGAACATCCCCCCTGACGAGCAGGTGCGGCGCGGCCTGCACCTGCGCGTCTTCGACGACCAGCTCGAGCTGCAGCGCGAGTTCGACCTGGAGGCCGAGATCGAAGCGGCTTGGGTGCCCCACCAGTACTGGGGAATGGGCACCAGCCAGCTCTGGGCGCACCAGACCTACCACCTCTTCACCCAGGCCCCCATCGGCGACACCTCTTCCTTCGACCAGGGCGAGAGCGCGGGTGCGCGCCAGATCTTCGCGCTGCTCTTCGACGAGGACTTCGGCTTCGTGGAGGCGCTGGGTCCCTTGAGCGACAGCAGCTACGACAACTACTGGTGCACGGGCTCCCAATACGCCGGGCAGCGCTTCTTCGTCAGCCACACCTTCCGCCGCCCTGAGGACGGCCCGGTGCAGGGCCCGCCGACACCGGATCAGGGGCATATCGCCCTGTCCATGTACGACGAGGACTTCCAGTTGCTGCAGCGCCTGGAGATCACGAATATCAGCTCGGACGATATCGGCGCAGGTCTGGGCGCGCATCGCAGCAGCCTGGTGGTGGCGGACGATGTGGTCTACGTCTCGTTCGACATGCAGGGCCAGGTCTGGCTGCAAGAAGTGTTGCTGCTGGAATGACCACCCGCCTCCCGGCCCTCGGTGCCAGCCCTGCTGCGGGCTGGCTGCCGCTGTCAGCGGCCCTGGCCCTGGCTTGCGGTACGCAAGACGCGGTCCTGTTGCCGGCGCCAAACGCCCTGAGCCCTCCGTCCTGGCTCTGGCAGGCCGAGGCTTTCACCGTGGAGCCCGAGCGGGGCCTGCAGTGGGAGCTGGACCAGGAATTCTCCATCCAAGACCACTCGGTGCCCAATATCTACCTGCGGGGCGATGGCAGCTACGTGATGATGGCCACCCGTATGGACCAGGCCGAGGTGCGCTGGTCCTTCAGCGGCCCCGACGGCTTGAGCTGGACCGCGGCCGCGCAGGCTCTGATCTCTCCCGACGACTTCGGCACGGACTGCGGCAATCGTTTCGAGGACGGCAACGTGCTCTACCTGCAGGACGGCAGCTACCTGCTGCTGGTAGAGGGTTCCCAGTACGACGACGACGAGAGCGCACGCCCCAAGTGGCGCCGCTGGTGCCTGGCCAGCTCCCCCGACGGCGCCCAGTTCCAGCCGCTGGACCTGGTTCTCTTCGAGGGTGGCGAAGGCGACGCCGAGCAGATCAGCGTCCCCAGCGCCCTGCCCCTGGCCGACGACAGCCACGTGGTCTACTACGTGGGCGACCTCTACGGCTGGGGGGGCATCCGGGCGCTGCGCCTCCCGGCGGACGGGCGCACGGTGTCCGCGCGGATCGACGGCGCCCTGCTCTCGGCCGCGCACGTGGACCCCGAGCTGGTCTATCTGCAAGGCGGGGGCTTTCGCCTCTACCTGACCTACGGCCTGACTGGCGGCGCGGGCTACGCCGACACCTGGGACCTGACCAGCTTCGGCGAGCCGGTGCAGCTGGTGGCCAACGCGAGCGACTGCGCCTTTCCGGGTGGTCTCTGCCTGCTCGATCCCGCCTTTCTGCGCCTTCCGGACGGAGAGCTGGCGCTCTACTACACCGAAGTCGCCCAGGCCGAGGACGGCCAGCAGAGCTTCTCCATCAAGCGAGCCTTCGCCACGGACTGAATTGCTGCGCCCCCCAGCTCAACTGGCGCGGTTCAAGGCCTGCTCAGCGTCTCTCTCAGCCAGCTGCAGGCGCAGACGGGTGGGATCCGAGGCCACAGGCGCGAAGCCGCAGCGCAGCAGCAGCTTGGCCGCCAGGTCGTCACCCCGCAGGTAGGCCTCCAGCTCGTCCAGGCCTTCGTGCGCCAGCAGGCCGAGCACGCGCAGCAGGAAGAAGCTGTCGGCCCCCTGCCCGTGGAATCCCGGTCGGATGGTGAGGTCCGTCAGCACGGCCCGCCCGGGCTCACGCCAGGAGCGCAGCAGGCAGCAGCTGCCGCAGATCCGGTCGCCCACATAGAGCAGATACCAGCGCCCGGTGGCGACCAGGCGCCCGATGACGTGACGGCTCAAGCGGGGCTCGCTGTGGGACAGCAGGTCCAGCTCCAGCAAGGCCGAGACGATCTCGGGCTCGGGCTGACGCAGCTGCCGGACGCTCAAAGGACAGCCCGCCACGGCCGGAGGCGCGATCTGGTCCGTCATCAACAGGCGAAACTCGCTCATGCACTCTCCTGGGGCTGGGGCGCGCGGCAAGCCGCGCCCGGGTCGCCCTTGTTTCAAGATCCGTGCCGGACCCATCGACACCCCAAGTGGAGCGTTTCTGCCCTATCTCGCCTGAAAAGCGTGAAAAGAGCTGCGCAGCGGGAGGTCCAGGTGCGAAGCGCGCTGCGCACCCCCATTCCCCTGCCAGGATCAGTACTGCGCGTATCCGTACCAGTAGTACAGGTAGTAGTAGCCGTACTTGGAGTAACGATACCACCAGGTGTAGTAGTCGATGCTGCCGCCGCCGTACTGGTCTACGAAGAACTGGTAGTACCAGGTGCTGCCGTAGTAGAGCAGCAGCATGTCGTAGCTGCCGTAGCCGGAGATGTAGTAGCCAGGCAAGAGCCCCACGGTGTAGGCGGGCAAGTAGCTCTCGCCATTGCAGCCACCCAGGTCGTCGCCGATGTAGCTGAACTCCAGGTCGTAGGCCCAGTCGCAGCCGGTGCAGATGTTCGAGCTGGCCGTGCCATAGGAGTCCCACCACAGGTCGCAGACCGCGCCATAGCCGTAGATCTCCAGCAGCAGCTCCCGCGTGCCCTCCCAGCCGCCGCAGTCGTCGTTGGCGCTGCCGGGTGTGCCAAGGTCGCCATCGCCGAAGCTGCTGATGCCCTCGCACCAGTTGGCGCCGTCGTCGTTCAACAGGGCGCTCAGGTCCCCGGGGTCCAGGCTCATGGATGCGCCGGTGGGGTCCGGGAAAGTGAGCCCGTTGTCCCAGGCGACGCTGTCGATCTCGCCATCGGCGTTGGCCAGGTAGATCTCGTCGCTGCCGTTGCCCAGCGCCATGGCGCTGGCGTCGAAGACGTAGTCCACCTCTTGTCCGCCGTTCCACGAGGTGTCGTCGTCGTTGCCGAAGATGAAGTAGGCCCCGTCTTCCAGCGGCGTGCTGCCCTCCACCGTGAAGCTGTCACTGCCTGAGTCGTAGACCTCCAGGCCCTCCAGGTTCACCGAGGCCCCACTGGCGTTGTAGATCTCGAACCACTCGCCCACGCTGTCGGCCGCCGCATCGGGGTTCTGCATCACCTCGCAGATCACCAGGTCGCCGCGCTCCAGATTGTCCACGCCGTCCATGCCGTCCACGCCGTCGCAGTCCTGGTCCACCCCGTCCTCCGTGTCGTCAGTGCCATCGGGGCTGACCGTGGCATCCTCGTCGTCGCAGTCTTCCCCGTCGAACTCGTCGCTGTCGTAGCCGTCGCCATCAGCGTCGTAGTCGCTGGCCCCGTCGCAGTCCTGGTCCGTGCCGTCGTACCAGGTCTCCTCGGCGTCGGGATGCACCTCGGCGTCGCCATCGTCGCAGTCGGTGCCATCTTCGAGGTAGCCGAACAAGCTGTCGCAGGACTCCACCGGGTTGTCCATGTCGCCGTAGCCGTCACGGTCCTGGTCCGGGTAGAGCGTCAGGGTATCGGTGACATCGCTGTCATCCTCATTGACCAGCCCGTCGCAGTCCTCGTCGACATCGTCGTCGTCGCAGACCTCGGTCTCGCCGGGGTTGACGTTGGCGTCGTCGTCGTCGCAGTCGCCGGCCTCGTCCGCCTCGTACCTGGCGTCGGCATCGCATTGCAGGCTGCCCGCCGAGTCCTCATCGCCGTAGGTGTCGTCGTCGTCGTCGGGGTACCAGGTCGACATGCTGCTGCTGTCCACGTCCGGGTCGTCGTCGTCGGCCAGGCCGTCGCAGTCCTCGTCCGTGTCCAGGACGTCGCAGATCTCGGTCTCGCCGGGGTTGACGCCGGAGTCGCCGTCATCGCAGTCGCTGTGCTCGGTGACCCGCATGCTGGCGGAGGCGTCGCACTGCAGGTTGCCGCTGCTGTCCTCGTCTCCGTAGCCGTCGCCGTCGGTGTCCGGGTAGTACAGCGTCATGCTGGTGCTCAGGGTGTAGGGATCGGCGTCGTCGGCGTAGCCGCTGCAGTCCTCGTCGGTCTCGTCCTCGTCGCAGATCTCCACGGCGCCCGGGTTGACCTCGGCGTCGCCGTCGTCGCAGTCGCTGTCGTCCGTCACGGTCCCCGAGGGCTGCTCGCAGGCCGTGGTCTTGGTGGCGGGATCGCCGTAGCCATCGCCATCGCCGTCGGCGTACCAGCTGGTCTGCGAAGAGGGATCCACGTCCGGATCCGCGTCGTCCGCGGCCCCACTGCAGTCTTCGTCCACGTCCGCTTCGTCGCAGATCTCTGTCTGTCCCGGGTTGATCCGCTCATCGTTGTCGTCGCAGTCGCTGTGGTCGCTCACCGGGTAGCTGTCGCTGGCCTCGCAGAGCAGCTCCCCCGCCGACTCCTGATCACCATACCCGTCGCCGTCGGCGTCGGGGTAGAAGAGGCTGGCGCTGCCCTCGTCCAGATCCGGATCTTCGTCGTCGATCAGACCGTCGCAGTCCTCGTCGGTGCTGCCGTCGCAGACCTCGCCGGCGCCCGGGTTGACCTGGGCGTCGCCGTCGTCGCAGTCGCCCCCCTGCTCCACGTAGGAGCTGGGCGCCTGGCAAGCCGTCTGCGTGAGCGCATCGTCCCCGTAGCCGTCGCCGTCGCCGTCCGAATACCAGAGCAGGGCGTCGCTGGCGTCGTCCTCGTCGGTCTGCCCGTCGCAGTCGTTGTCCACGCCGTCGCAGAGCTCCTCGGCGCCGGGGTGGATCTGCGCGTTGGCGTCGTCGCAGTCGGTCTGGGTGTCGTGGCCGTCGGCGTCCGCGTCGGCGTAGGTCGGCCCGGTGTCTTTTCCCTCTCCACCCTCCCCGCCGTCGTCGCAGGCCGCCAGCAGGGAGCCGGCCAGGAACAGGGTGCAGGGGAGCCATCTCGAGCTCGGAGTCATGGGATACCTCCTTGGGGCGCGCTGGGATGATCACGGTATCGCATTTCCCTGGGCGGCGGGGGATTGCTGCGACGCCAAGGCCCCGCCTGGGTCCCCCGGGGGTGGGGCGTCACGCACCCAGATCCTGTAAAATCAGCGACAGATACGCGCTGGGCGGGCTGGATCGAAACTTGCTGCGCCGGGGGGCGACCCGCCCTGAGCAAGGAGCGTCCCATGACCCAGCCCACTCTCCGCTCGCTGCTTCCAACCTGCATCGCGGGCTTGGCGCTCTTGGCTTGTCCTGGCACGGCCAACGCGACCTTCTCCGAGGACTGTCCCTACGGAGTCAACGCCCACCAGGCCAGCGATCAGGAGCTCGAGCTGGCCGCCGCAGCCGGCATCGGCTGGGTGCGCATGGACTTCAACTGGTATCAGTTCGAGACCTCCCGCGGCAGCTACGACTGGTCGGTGCCGGACCGCTTCGTCGGCAAGGCCGAGGAGCTGGGCCTCAACGTCTTCGCCACCGTGGCCTACACGCCCTCCTGGGCCGTCTCGGGCAGCTGCAATGACAGCTCCGGTGACGAGCAGCAGTGGTGCCGCAACGCCGTGCCTGCCAGCTCCAGCTACTGGACCGATTTCGTCAGCGCCGCGGTGGGGCGCTACGGCGACCGGATCAAGCACTGGGGCATGTGGAACGAGCCCAACCTGAGCGGCTTCTTCCGGGGTACGCGGGACGAGTATGTCGACATCATCCTGGTGCCCGGCAGCGACGCCGTGCACGCCGCCTGCCCCGACTGCTACGTGCTGGGCCCGGAGCTGGCCCATATGCGCAGCGGCTGGGACGAGGACGAGGGCACCTGCATCGGCGGCGAGTGCATCTTCAACGGTTGGGAGGTCAGCCTGAGAGAGATCCTGGACGAGGCGGGCCAGTACATCGACATCATCACCCACCACAACTACGAGGATCCTTCCTCCGCGCTCTGGTCCGAGCTGGCCGACGGCGAGTGGCTGATCATCCAATACATGCACGGCGTGAAGGAGATCACCGACGCCTATGCCCCGGGAAAAACGATCTGGCTGACGGAGTTCGGCTACGAGACCGATCCCGGGGGAGATTACTCCGAAGCTGACGCCGCCAGCGAGCTCGAGGAGACCTTCGAGGATCTGTTCGCCATCCAACTCGGCACGCTCGCCGGTGTCGACAACCAACCCTGGCCCGAGATGGAGAAGCTGTTCTGGTACGACATGACCGACGATCCCAACGAGTACGACGGCGAGCTCTACACCTGGGGTCTGCTGGAGTCGGACCACACGCCCAAGCAAGCCTGGTACAGCTACCAGGACCTGATCGCATACCACGGCAGCTGCTGGGTGGAGGATGACGATCCCGTGGAAGACACCGGGGATCCAGCCCCGGACACCGGAGATCCGGGGGAAGATCCGGGCGAGGACACTGGCGAGGAGGACACGGACCAGGACCCGGGTGGCGACACGGGCGGCCCTGGAGGCGATCCCGGTGGGGGCGACGACAGCGGCGACGCTGGCGCCTCCGATGGCCGGGATTCCGCGCTCGCTTCAAGCTGCGGGAGCTGCGCCATGCCCGGGCCGGCCGGCAGCCTGCTCGTACTGGCCTTCTGCGCGCTGCTGGGGGTTGCGCGGCGTCACTAGCCCTCCCGAGCCTCCACCACGACCTCGCAGCCCAGGGCCTCCCGCAGCTCCCTCCTCAGGTCGGCCAACTCCTGATCCGAAGGGAAGAACCAGACCGCGATGCGCACATGACCGCGCTGGGCCACCCAGGAAGGGGGGCCGGTGACCGCCCAGTCCGGGGGAATTCGCTCTTGCACCAGGGGCAGCAGCCGCTGGTGCACGGGATGGGGATGCACCTGCACGGCGCGCCCCGTGTCGCGCTCCAGCCTGGCCAGGATCTCCCGATGCCGCTCCGCTATGCCTGGGTGGACGAAGTGCAGCCTGATACGGCCGGGCGGGTAGCCTGTCTTGAGCGGACGCAGGTGCTCGGGTTGGTCCCGAAAGGCCTCCAGCAACAGGCTCCTGGTTTCCTGGGGGCTGTGCTGTTCGGCGCCGGGCAGTAGCTGAACGGGCGCCTCCCCTCCCCCCTCGCCCGGCGCGGCTGCTTCGCCCTGCAGCTCCAGCTCCCAGCCGGTCCGCTCGCGAAACAGGCGCTGCAGCTCCGAGAGATCCCCTGGCAGCGGAGCCAAGGTGGCCCGCACCAGCGACAGATCGTGGTGGAAGGAAGGACCCCTGGTCACGACGCAGCCTGCGGGCAGCAGGCGGGAGAAGGCCTGCTGCAGGGCGTCCTGGCGGGGGTGGGGATGCACCTCCAGCTTCCAACCCGTGTCGCGTTCCAGCTGCTCCAGCACGGGAGCTACGGCCGGCCCTTGCACTGCGGGCAGGGCGAACTGCAGCACCGCCCGGCACTGCTCCTGATGCAGGGAGCGCTTGCAGAGGCCGCTGTCGGCGGGCAGGGCGCGCTCCAGGGCCCGTAGCAGCTCGGCCGGTGGGGCGGGTCCCCGCCGCTCGACAGGGGCGGGCCTGGCCCGGTAGCGGAAGGCCAGGCCGCGGTCGGGCTCAAAGGCCTGGCTGCCAGCGTCCAGCAGCTCGCGCAGCTGCTGGACCTGGTCGGAGCTGGCGCGCTCGCCGAACCAGACGCGGGTGATCTCCGGCACCGAGCGCAGGCGGCGACCCTGGGGATCCCCCTTGAGCAGCAGATCGGCCACCAGGCGCAGCGCCGCCTGGTCCAGCGGCCGCCCCTGGCCGATGCCCGGCCCGATCCAGCTCGGGCGTTGGCGCGCCACAGCGCCTTCGACGGGGTAGCTGCCCCCGTCTTCCGGCAGGTGCACCCGCGCCCGCGTGGCCTCATCCAGGCGAGCCGCCAGGGCCTCGCGCGCGCCCTGGTCGCCGTGCACCACCCAGACCGAGCGCGGGCGCAGGGCCTCCACCAGTCCCGTTATCTGGTCGGCGTCAGCGTGGGCGGACAGGTGGTAGCGCTCCACGGCGCAGCGCAGCTGAACGCTGCCGCCGGGCAGCCGCAGCTGGCGCTCGCTACCGTCCGCCAGCGCCAACAGGGCCCGGCCCGGCGCCTCCTCGTCCTGGTAGCCCGTGATGGCGATCAGGGAGGCCTCTTCCTGCGCCCAGGCGCGGGCATAGAGCGGGCTGGCGCCGCCCGCCAGCATGCCCGAGCTGGCCACCACGCAGCAGGGGGGGCCGCCCATCACGGCCTGGCGCTGGGCTGGGGAGCCCACGCGCTGGAACTCCAGGTCGTCCGGGAAAAAGGGATCTCGCTCCTTCTGCGCGCGACGCCGCAGGGCCGGAGCCAGGAAGCTCGGGTGGTGGGCGTAGGCCCCGCAGACCGCCCGCACCATGCCGTCTGCGTAGACCGGAAAGCGCGGGATGAGGCCACGGCGCATGGCCCCCTGCAGGGCCAGCAAGACCTCCTGGGCGCGACCCACGGCGAAGGCCGGCACCAGCACATGGCCGCCGCGCTGCACGGCCGCCGAGACCTGGGCGCAGAGGCGCTGCTCCTCGGCACGCCGCGAGCTGTGCATCTTGTCGCCGTAGGTGCTCTCCACCACCACGGCCACAGGTTGCGCACGGGGCCTGGGCATGCCGGGCACCGTGGCCTGGTTGGTGATCGAGATGTCTCCGGTCACCAGCACCGAGCGCTGGCCGTCCTCCACCAGGACGCTGGCCGCGCCCAGGATATGCCCGGCCGGCAGCAAGCTGATGCGGCCAGGGCCCACGGCCACGGGGTCGTCGAAGGCCAGCGGCTTGACCGCGGCCAGGGCCGACTCCACCTGCTGCTGGCCGTAGAGCGGCAGCTCTTCATCCCGATCCATGCCCATCACCTTGACCGCATCCAACAGCAGGATGCGCAGCAGCTCGGCCGTGGCCCGCGTACACAGGATGGGCAGCTGGCGCCAGGCCTGGTGCAGCAAGGGCAGGGCGCCCGAGTGGTCCAGGTGGGCGTGGGTGAGCACGATCGCGTCAGGAGGGCGACCCTGGAGGGCGGCCTGCAGACCGCCCAGGTCGGGCAGGGTCTCTCCCCTGCCCTGACGGATGCCGCAATCCACGACCAGGCGCAGGCGCCCCGTGTCGAGCAAGAGACAAGAGGCGCCGATGCCCGAGGCGCCGCCGAAGAAGCTGAGGTTCATGGGTGGGGTCTAACCTTGGTCCACCCCTACAGCTCCCTGCGCGAAGGCACTGCCGCCTGCGCCGCCAGCAGGCCCGTCACCAGCGAAGCCGCCACCAGCAGGGCCGAAAAGGCCGTGTCCACCCCGTCCAGCACTTGGTCGTGCAGCATGGCCTCCACGCCCCGGAAGCCGACGATGCCGGGCACCAGGATCAAGATGCCGGGGAAGATGGCCACAGCCGCCGGCACGCGTCGCCAGCGCGCCTGCAGGTTGCCGGCCACGCCCACCAGGGCGGCGCCCAGGCCCGCCCCCAGCTCCGGGCCGGCCAGCTCGGCCCCCAGACGGGCGCCGTAGAAGGCCAACCAGGAGGTGAGCGCGATCACGGGCGCGTCCTGGCGCCGTGCGCCGAAGAGCAGGGCGAAGGCCAACGGAGCCACCAGCAGGGCTACCAGCTGCGCCCAGGTGGGCAGCGCGGGCTGCGGCTGCCCCAGGGGTGCCAGGTCCGCCACCAGCCGCGCCCCCAGCGCCACGCCTACGCCCAGCAGCAGGAAATCCCCGACCGCGCCGGTCAGCCTGGCGCTGCCCGCCGCCCAGTGACGCTCGGCCACCTCGGACACGCCTACCGTCAGGGTCAGGCCGGGGACGAGGCAGATCACACCCGAGACGGTCAGCAGGGGCACGGAGAGAGGCAGCAGGCTCCCCAGTGCGCCCGCGGCGGAGCTGGCCAGCAGCGCGGCCAGCAAGGGCGCCAGGCGACCCAGGCGCTCGCTGCGCCCGAGGCTCGTGAGCAGCTGCCCAATCAGCAGGCCCAGCAGACCGGCCGCGGCCACGTCCCACCAACCCCCTCCCAGCAGACCCGCAGCGCCCGCCGAGGCCGCAGCCGAGGCCAGCAGCTGCCAGTGCAGGGCCGGCGTCCGGCCCTCCAGAGCGGCGAGCCTGCTCCCCGCCTCCTGCAGGTCCAGCTGCCCGGCCGCCACCTGGGAGCCCACCGCGTCCACGCCCACCAGGCGAGCCAGGTGGATCTCCCCGGGCTGCACGCGGAAGATGCGCACGCGCTGATCCAGCCCCACCGTGAGCGAGGTGGGCGTGGCCAGCACCTCGGCCGGCAGGCCAAGGGCCTGGCTCAGGCGCCGCACGGCCGCCTCCAACCGGTGCGCGGGCGTGCCGCAGGAGTGCAGGGCCAGGGCGAAGCGCAGCAGGAAGGCGTGGGCTCCCTGGTTCTCCACTCCCGGGAGGGTTCTCTCCAGTTGAACGAGGCTCGCGCTCATGGCTGAACTCCATTCGTGAGACTGCAGTTCTGTTATGGTATTCACCGGAATGCAGCGTGACCAACGAATTTAATACGGTTTCCACCCTGAACTCAGGTTGTATTCCGAATTACCGTCGGCAATCCGGACGTACCGAGGAACGTCGCGCGCGGGTGAAGGCCATCGTCTCATTGTCCGGACGGCCTCGTCGCTCTTGTGCCTCTCTCTCCGTATGTATATACTATGTACAGAAGGTGTGGAGATGCCACAGATCAACATCAATATCACACGCGAATTCGAGATGAACCTCGCCCGATTCGTGCGTCTGCGGGGTTTTCGCAACAAGTCGGAGGCGATCCGTGCGGCCGTGCAGGAGGGCCTCGAACAGGCGCTCAAGGGCCAGGGCCCAGCAGAATTCAATGATTGGATCGGTGTTGCCAAGGGCGACGGCGAAAACCCGCGGCCACGATTCACCACCGACGATGATCTCTGGGAGCGCTGACCATGGTGGTCGATACATCTGTCCTGCTAGCCATCTTCTTCGAGGAGCCCCACGCCAGGTGGGCCGCTGAACGCCTCACCGAAAACGGCCCCCTGCTGGTGATGTCCACCGTCAATCTCACCGAGACGCTCATCCGCCTTCGCGACCGTCAGCCCGCTCGCTTTGAAGATCTCGAAGACCGCGTGCTTTCCAGTGGCATCCGTTTCGTACCTCCCGACGTCGAACAGGCTCGCTTCGCAGCCCAGGCACGCCTCGCATACCCGCTGAACCTGGGCGACTGTTTCGTCTACGCACTCGCGATCGCTGAAGATTGCGAGATCCTCACTCTGGACGCCGACTTTCGATCCCTGGAGTGGCCCATCGTCGTGCCATGGTGAAAAGGAACTCCCATGCCCTCCCTCGACAGCATCGACATCGGCATCCTGAGCGCCCTGCGGCGGGACGGCCGGCTCTCCAACAAGGAGCTGGCCGCCAGTGTGGGGCTGGCCCCCTCCAGCTGCCTGGAGCGCGTGCGGCGCCTGCAGAAGAGCGGCGCGCTGCGTGGCACCCACGCCGAGGCCGATCTCAACACCCTGGGGGTACACCTGCAGGCCCTGGTCTTCGTTCGGCTGCTGCAACACGACCGGCAGGCGGTATCCGCTTTCCAGGCGCACCTGGCCGAGCTGCCCGCCGTGCTGCAGGTCTTCTACGTGGGCGGGGCCGAGGACTTCGTGGTGCACGTGGCCGCCCGCAGCTCGGACCAGCTGCGCGACCTGGTGCTGGACGGCTTCTCGGATCGCCGGGAGGTGCGCCACGTGCGCACCGAGCTGCTCTTCGAGCACCAACAGCGTTGGGAGCTGCCCTTTTTCTCGGACCAGGGTTGATGCTGCGCCCGGTCTGCCCCCGCTGCCAGCGCGCGCGTCGCGTCTGTCTCTGCGCGCAGCTGCGGCCCCAGGCCTCGCGCGTGATGGTGGCCGTGCTGCAGCACCCGCGTGAGGCCAAGGTGAGCAAGGGCACGGGCCTGCTGGTGCGCCTGGCGCTCAGCAACAGCGTCTTGGTGCGCCACCTCGACGCGGATCGCTCGCCGCGCTTCCGCGAGCTGCTGGGCCGCTTCGAAACCGGCCGCGTGGGCCTGCTCTTCCCGGAGCCCGACGCCCGGCCCCTGGAAGAAGCTGTCGGCCAGCTGGACTGCCTGCTGGTGCCCGACGGCACCTGGCCCCAGGCGCGTACGGTCATGCGGCGCACGCTGTCCCTGGCCCGCCTGCCGCGCTTCGCCCTCCCCCCCGGAGAGCCCAGCCGCTACCGCATCCGCAAGCCTCCCCGCCCCGGCGCCCTCAGCACCATCGAGTCCGTTGTGCGCGCCCTGCGCATCCTGGAGCGCGACGCTCAGGGCTACCAGTCCCTGCTGGACCTCTTCGAGCGCATGGTGGAGACCCAGCTGGACTTCATGCGGCGCCACGGAGCGCAGCATCCGGCGTTGCGCGAAGATCTTCAGGCGAAGTGCCACTCCTGAAACCGGTTCAGCGCCTCGAAGCCGATGCGCTGGTAGATGGCGTTGGAGGTGGGATTGGCCAGGTCTGCGAAGAGAAAGCAGAAGTCGTGGCCCAGGTCCAGCAGGACTTGGCAAAGGGCCGCGGTAGCCGCGCCGCCGTAGCCCTGGCGCCGCTCCTCGGGGGGCGTGTAGACGAAGGAGACGCGCGCTCCGCGCCTGGTGCCCGGCCCCCAACCCACCATGGCGCGCGCATGGCCATGCTGCCAGATCCAGCGCGAGCCGTCCTCTAGGCAGTGGCGCGCCATCTCTTCGGGAGGGATCACGGCGTCCAATCCCACGTCCTCGAAGAAGGTCCGGTTCCAGCGCACCATCAATCCCAGGTCCCCCTGCGTTGCCGGCCGCAGCGCACCGGGGATCTCGCGGGGCTTGCGCAGTTGTCGCAGCACGTAGTTCTGGGTCAGCATGCCCTCGATGGGGGCCTGGCCGCTGCGCGCTGTCCAGGCCTGCGCCAGGGCTCCGGCGCTGCGCACGGGCCCCAGCACGCCGGGCCAGGGCGCCACGAAGCTCAGCCTATCCTCCAACAGCAGCGGAATGCCCTGCGGCGGCAGATCCGACAAGACCATGCGATAGGGCGGCGTCTGCAAGGCCGCGCCCCGTACCGCCCCGCCCTCTTCCAGGGTCGCCAGGTAGGCCTGCGGGTAGCGCTCCGGGTGCGCCCGCACCATGGCCATGATGCCCAGCAGCAGGTTGTTCTCGGCCTCGCTCGCCTCCAGGAACGGTGTCGCTGCCGCTGTGAAGGAGGCTACGCTCTCGTGACGCACCAGCAGCATCATTCCCTCCGCTGCCTGCCGACAGCTGCAAGCTATGCCGGAATGGTGTAGATACCAAGGAGACCCAGGAGATCCGGCATGCGCGCGACCCTCTTCCTTCTCGTTCCCCTGACCGCCGCCACGGTGGGCTGCAGCGACCCCGTCCAGGACTCGGGCCTGGATCCCATCCCTGGCGAGCTGATGGCGGGCATGTCGCGTGCTCGCATCCCCGCGCCCCTGGGCATCGGCACCGCCGGCTACGGGCCCTTCGACGCGCCCGACTCCCCCTCGCCCTACGCAGAGATCTACCCCGCCACCACGCGCATCCACGGCCACCCCGAGATCAAGACCACGATCATCTCGCGTGGCGACGACTTCGAGCTGATCTTCATGCGCCTGGACACGGTGGGCGTCTTCCAGCAGCTGCGTCGCGCCCTGGTGCTGGAGGTCGAGGAGCGCAGCGGCCGCGACATCGACGACGCCCTGGTCATCGGCGCTACCCACACCCACCAGGGACCGGGCCGCGTGCTGGACGCCGACGGCTTCTTCGAGCTCATCGCCGACAGCTTCTTCCCCGAGTTCTACGACCGCCTGATCGACCAACTGGCGGACAGCATCGAGCAGGCCTGGGACGACCTGGAGCCGGCCCGCGTGGGCCACGTGATGGCCGACGCCCCCGACGGGCACGGCGATCGCCGCTGCGAGGACGGCCTGGACCACAAGAACAGCAGCGTGCCCGTGATCGCTGTGGAGCGGGATGGGGAGCTGGAGGCCCTGGTGATGGCCTACGCCGTGCACGGCACGGTGCTCGACATCGGCGACCTCACTCTGAGCCAGGACGTCTCCGGCGCGGTCGAGCAGGCGGTGGAGGACAGCTTCGACCACCCGGTGATGGTGTCCATGTACGACTCCTGGGGCGCCGACATGTCCCCCTCCACCCCCGACCTGGAGGCCCAGGAGGGCGCCTCCATGCCCGACGGCTACGACTCCATGGAGGCCATCGGCCAGTCCGTGACCGCGGCGGTGCAAGAGGCCCTGCAGGATCTGGACCCCCAGGAAGAGCCCGAGATAGCCGCCCGCACCTTCCGCGTGGCCATCGACCGCGAGCACATCGGCTACGGCGACGACGTCTTCGAGTACGACTACGGCGCCGTCTACTGCACGGCCGACGGCGACTGCAAGGATCCGCAGCCCATCGAGGGCCTGGACAGCATGTGCATCCCCTTCAACGAGGAGTACCCGGCCCCCGACCAGACCCTCTACACCGCCGGCCAGCTGGGCGACCTGCACTTCATCACCTTCACCGGCGAGCCGGGCACCCTGCTGGCCGAGTACGTCATGGATGGCATGCAGGCCCACGATGGTGTCGAGGACACCATGTTCCTGGGCTATACCCAGGACTACCTGGGCTACTCGGTCCTGGAGGACGACTGGTGGCTGGGGGGCTACGAAGCCAGCGGCGCCCTCTGGGGCCCGCGTCAGGGCAGCTACCTGGCCGACAAGGCCGTGGCGGCCTTCGACGAGTTCATGGGCGTGGGCTTCATGGGCTTCCAGCCGGCGCCCATCTGGACCTTCGACGACCCCGAGTACGATTCCCTGGTGCCCGAGAGCGCCGTGGACTTCGGCAGCGTGCTACAGCAGGTCGAGGCCAGCTACGGCATCACCGACACGGTGGTCTTCGCCGTGGCTGGCAGCGATCCCTGGCTGGGCGCGCCCCTGGCGGTCCTGGAGACCAGCGCCGGCGAGCCCGTGCTGCGGGCCGGGGGCCAGGCCGCGGACAGCGACAGCTATCTCTTCTGGGTGGATCTGACCCCCGATCCCCCCTACGACGAGAGCGCCTCGGCGCGCAGCTTCCAGTGGCAGTTCAGCCTGCCCGTGCAGCACCGCTATCCCATCAGCGGCCTGGCGTTGGAGGGCGACTACCAGCTCAGGGTGAGCCTGCCCGATGAGGATGGGGGAAGCAGCGAGGTGGTGTCGGAGGTGTTCGAGGTGGTGCGTTAGGCGCTGGTTTGGTCGCTTCTGACGGCTCGCCTCGAAAAACTCGCCGATGCGCCGGTTGCGGTGGCGGCGCGGGTCTGCACGACCTGCTCGGAGCCACGCTCCTGTCGAGTGGACTCGACAGCGTCGATGGCGTCGACTATACTCGACGGCATGGCGTTGAACGTCCTCGACATCGCCAGAACCTGGAGCTTCTGGGACGCACCTGCGCCCCCTTCCGTGCCACGCGATGTGGATCTCCCCGATACGCTCCGCGATTCGATCTGTCTCGTGATCCAGGGAGTTCGGCGTTGCGGAAAATCCACGCTGCTGCAGCAGATGATCGGGCGCTATGGGCTGGATCCTGCTCATTGCGCCTTCATGAACTTCGAGGATCCACGCCTCAGCGCGGCGATGGATCACAGCACGCTCGAGCGGCTCGTCGTCGACTTTCGGGCCTCGAGACCGGGCGTCTCGCAGCTGTACTTCTTCTTGGACGAGATCCAGTGGGTGCGTGACTGGCAACGCTGGTTGCGAAGCCAACTGGACAGGCCCCAGGGGAACCACTTCATCGTGACGGGATCGAACGCCACGCTGCTCTCGGGGGAGTTCTCGTCCGTCCTCACTGGGCGCCATCTGACCGTCGAGCTCTTTCCCTTCGATCTCTGGGAGCTCCGACGGCACGACGAGCGCGCTGCCCTGGACGACTACCTCCACTGGGGGGGCTTTCCCGAGCCACTGGCGATGTCCGATGGGGACCTGTTGCGCCGGCAGTACTTCTACGACATCGTGGAACGGGACATCCGCGAGCGGCTCAGGGCCCGCTCGAGCCTCGCGTTGCGGCAGGTGGCGCAGATGGTCTTCGAGTCCGCGGGATCCGAGCTCAGCATGCGACGCGTCGCCGCAGCCTGCGGCGTTGCGACGGACACGGCGTCCAACTGGATCGAGGCCTGCGAGAACGCCTATCTGTTGTTCCATTGCCCCTATTTCGCCTTCTCCGAGAGGAAGCGGGCCACGAGGAACAAGAAGTACTACCCGATAGATACCGGCCTGAGGCGCGTGGTGGTCACCCGTACGGGCAGGGACCATGGGAAGTCCCTCGAGTGCGCTGTGCACCTGGCCCTGCGGAGGCGTTTCGGGCAGGTGTTCTACTGGCGCGAGCGAGGGGAGATCGACTTCGTATTGCACCGGGAGGGCAGGATCGTGCCGGTGCAGGTGACCTGGGATGAGCCAGCCGAGCGCCACCGCCGCGCAGTGGATGAGTTCTTTGAGCGTTTTCCACAGGCCGATGAGCCGGTGTTCGTCACCGCCAACAGCTTCGAGCCGGCCCTCGCGCGCATTTACGGGCTCTGACGGTACCCGGGGATGGGCAACGAGTTCGCCGACGGCGGCGACATCGACGGGGACGGCTACGATGACCTGGCCGTCGTGCAGAAGACCAATGGCCGCGGGCCCACGCTGGTGTACTACGGCCCCATCGAGACCAGCGCAACGCTGGGCGCTGAGGACGCCGACGTCACCATCACCACCGCTCTGGCCATGAATATGGATCCTGGCGACGACATCGCCGTCGGCGAGCTGGACCAGGGCTCGCTGGGTGCCGAGCTCGCCCTGGAGGCCCACCGCTTGAAGTACGGCGAGGTGGAGGGCGGTGTCGCGATCTTCCTGGAAGCGCCCCAGGGCGGTGTGCTCTTCGAAGAGGCGGACATCCTGCTGTACGGCGATGACCCGGACCAAGTCCACGACGGTTTCGGCTACGACCTGTACCTGTACGAGGACGAAGATCCGAGCGGGTCGGCTTTGACGATCCGGAGCGCCAGAAGCACGAACGTCCACCTGTTCGCTCTCGACTGAGCGGACGGGACGGAGACCCGAGAGGCCGCGCCAGCAGCTCGCCCTCACGGCACGACGACCCGGTCCGCGACGACTGCCCCGGGGCATGGACTGCGGCGAGTGGATACAGCTCTGCGAGTGCCCCCCTGCGAAGACCCTGATCGGCTTTGTCCCCTTTCGCCACTATCCCTAGGAACCTCCGCCTCCCGAGTGGACCCATGCAGCTCCTGCTCATCCTGGCCGCCTGCTCCCCTCCGGGCATCGTCCCTCCTCCCCAGCCCCCGGATCGGTCCAGCCAGGACACGGCCGACAGCGGCGCGCCCGATGGCGACGCCGACACGGACGCCGACGCCGATACCGACGTGGACACGGACACGGACACGGACGCGGATCCCCTGGACTACGACTGCGACGACCTGCCCACCAGCGACGAGCTGGAGGGGCAGATGTTCGACTGGGCCCGTGGCTACCACGACGTGACCTTCGACGACGACGGGTATCTGGTCGGCTGCGACACCGGCTCGGGGCTTGTGAAGTCCAGCTACGACGGCACGGCCGAGCTCTGGATTCCCAGCATCACCTACGCCGAGACCATGGACCGCTTCCCCGATGGCAGCTTCGTGATCTCTGCCAGCGGACGGCTGCAAAGGGTCTATCCCGACGGCGGCGTGGAGACGCTGGCCTCCAACGTGGGCGGCGCCAAGGGCGTCACCGTGGGTCCCGACGGCAAGGTCTACTACGCCAACGGTGGCGTCCACCGTCTGGATCCCGAGACGGGAGAGGCCGAGATGCTGCTCCCGCAGCTGGGGCCGACGTACGCCTGGCACACGGTCTTCAGCCTGGACAGCACACGCCTGTTCATCGCCACGTACGGGCAGGGCAAGGTGTACTACCTCGATCTGGACGAGGATCTGAACCCCACGGGAGAACCGCAGGAGTATGCCAGCAACGTGGGAGGGAGCTGGCACGACGGCATCGGCATCGACGCCTGCGGCAACCTGTACGTGGCCGAGTACACCAGCTTGGGTCTCTACCGCGTGCGCACCGACGGCTCGGTGGAGCCCATCGGTCCCCAGGGCAACGGCCAGCTCTACGGCCACGGCTTGGAGTTCGGCAGCGGCCTGGGCGGCTGGCGCCAGGACGCGCTCTACCTGCCGGTGCCCTACAACGGCAACAAGGTGCGCGAGCTGGTGGTCGGTGTGCCCTCGGGCGAGACGGTCCAGACCTGGAACGGGGAACCCATCGGCCGCTGAGGGGCAGCGGGGCCAGCCGTGCGGGACACCAGCCCCACGAAAGGATACCGAACAATATGCCTTCAGCGCATATGCGCGCTGTCGCAGACAGGAGTGAGCCCCATGGACGAGCCCAGGATCGGAATCCGCATCTGCGACTGCAAGGGCCTGGTCTCCGACCACCTGGACACCGCGCGCGTCGAACAGGCGGCCGGGCAGCTGCAGGGGGTGGTCCACCTGGCGCGCACGGACCACCTCTGCGCCCCGCACCAGCTGGCCGAGCTGGAGCAGAGCCTGCGCGATGTTGGCGTCCGCCGCCTGCTCTTCGCCGGCTGCTCGGCCCGCAGCAGCCTCAAGTTCCCCCAGCAACGCCTCAACGCCATCCTGCAGCGCCTGGGCATCGACAAGGCCCTGCTCGAGGTGGCCAACCTGCGCGAGCAATGCGCCTGGTTGCACAAGGACCGCGAGGCCGCCACCTGCAAGGGCATGGATCAGCTGCGCATGGCCCACGCCCGGCTGATTCATGACCAGGCCTGCCTCTCCCCCGCGCCGCTGGAGCGGCGCTCCCTGGTCATCGGCGGCGGCCCAGCCGGCTTGCAGGCTGCCAGGTCCCTGGCCTCGGCCGGGCTGCCCGTCACCCTGGTGGAGCAGGCCAGCTACCTGGGCGGGCGCCTCTGCCAGATGGGCTTCCTCTTCCAGTGCGAGAGCTGGCAGTCCTACTGCCGCAGCGAGTGCGTGGGCCCGGTGCAGGCCAAGGACATCGTGCTCGACCCAGGCATCCAGGTGCTCACCCGCTCCCAGGTGCTGGGCCTGGAAAAGATGGACGGCAACTTCCAAGCGCGCATCGAACGCGGCGCCGCCTTCGTGGACCCCGAGCTCTGCATCAGCTGCGGCCGCTGCGCGGATGTCTGTCCCGAGAGCGTGCAGCACGACTTCGCCCAGGGCCACGGCAGCCGCAAGGCCATCGACAAGGACTTCGAGCGCGCCGTGCCCGACGCCTTCAACATCGTGGACGCGGCCTGCACGCGCTGCGGCGACTGCCTGCCCGTCTGCCCCAGCGGCGCCATCGATCTGCAAGCCAAGCCGCATATCCTCGAGCAGCGCTTCGGCGCGGTCTTTCTGGCCACCGGCTTCGAACACCACGATCTGGACGAACACCCCAGCTACGGCCAGGGCTCGCCCAACGCCGTGTCCAGCCTGGAGTTCGAGCGCGTGATGGAGGGCGGCGTCAGGCGCCCCTCAGATGGGGAAGAGGTGGAGCGCATCTGCTTCGCGCTGTGCGCCGGCTCGCGCACGCGCCGCAACGGGGTGTCCTACTGCTCCAAGACCTGCTGCTCGGTGGCCATCAAGCAGGCCGAGCGCATCGTGGCGGCCAATCCCATGGCCGAGGTGATCATCCTCTACAACGGCCACATCCGTACCTACGAGCGCGCCCTGGAGGCCACCTACCAGCACCTGGAGAACATGGGTGTGGAGTTCGTCAACGGCGAGATCGAGGAGGTGGAGCAGCTGGAGGACGGCCGCCTGCGGGTGAACATGGCCCTGGCCGAGGGCCAGGGCGAGCTGCTGGAAGACGCCGACCTGGAGGACGCCCAGCTGGACGACGACGAGCTGGCGCTGGACACCGACATCCTGGTGCTCTCGGCGCCGCAGGTGCCGCGCCGCGCGGCCGCGCCCCTGCTGCAGCAGCTGGGCGTGCTGGCCGATCCCCACGGCTTCCCCATGGAGAACCAGGTGCGCATGTTCCGGCCCACCGAGTCCATGGTGGACCGGGTCTACGCGGTGGGCGCCTCGGTGGGTCCCAAGGTGATTCAGCAGGCCGTGGAGCAGGGCAGCGCCGGCGCCATGAAGGCCCTGCCCCTGCTGCTGAAGGGCGAGAAAGAGCTGGGCAAGCACATCAGCCAGCTGGACCAGGAGCGCTGCATCCGCTGTCGCACCTGCATGGCGGTCTGTCCCCACGGCGCCATCCGCATGACCGAGCAGGGCGCCGTCAGCGACCCGGCCTTCTGCCAGTCCTGCGGCTTCTGCGCGGCGGCCTGTCCCACCCACGCCGCTCAACTGGTCAACTTCACCGACCAGCAGATCCTGGCCCAGGCCGCGGCGGCCTTCGGCGAGCTGCCCGCTGGCGAACCCAGGATCCTGGCCCTGCTCTGCTACTGGTGCTCCTATGGCGGCGGCGACATGGCCGGCGTGAGCGGCATGGAGGCGCCGGCCAACTTCCGCAGCATCCGCATCCGCTGCAGCTCCTCGGTCAACTCGGGGCTGATCATGCAGCTGCTGCGCATGGGCGTAGACGGCCTGCTGGTATCCGGCTGCCCGGAAAAGAACTGCCACCACGCCTGGGGCAACTACCTGAGCGACCGCCGCATCGTCCTGCTGCGCAAGCTGCTCGACGAGCTGGGCGTGGCCCAGCAGCGGCTGCGCTTCGAGTACATCGGCGTGCCGCAGGGCCAGAAGCTGGTGGACACGCTGGCGCAGATGGACGAGCAGCTGCGGGCCTTGGGTCCCAACCCCATCCCCGCGTTGCAGAGGAGCCCGACTCATGTCTGACAAGATCAAGATCGCCGTCAACTGGGCCTCGGCCTGCGGGGGCTGCGACGTCTCGCTGCTGGACATCGAGGCGCGCATCCTGGATCTGGTGGCTGTAGCCGACGTGGTCTACTGGCCGGTGGCCATGGACTTCAAGCGCAGCGACCTGGCCGCCTACGGGCCGGGCGAGATCGACATCGGTTTTTTCAATGGCGCCGTGCGCACCTCCGAGCAAGAAGAGGACGCCTGCCTGCTGCGAGAGCGCTGCAAGCTGCTGGTGGCCTACGGCGCCTGCGCCGCCTTCGGCGGCATCCCAGGGCTGGCCAACCTCTTCCAGCGCCGGGACATCCTGGACCGCGTCTACCGCGACACGCCCTCCACGGAGAACCCCGAAGACCTGCGCCCGGCCGAGCGCTGCAGCGTGGACTGCGGCGAGCTTCAGCTGCCCGCCTTCCACCCGGCGGTCAAGGCCCTGCACCAGGTGGTGCCCGTGGACCTGACCATCCCTGGCTGCCCACCCACCCCTGAGGTCATCGACGACGCCCTGGCCGCCGTCTTCGCCTACGCCGAAGGGGCCGCCCCTCCCCCCTCCGGCACGGTGCTGGCCTCGGAAAAGGCGCTCTGCGACGACTGCCCACGGGCCGACACGCGCAGCGGCACCCGCGTGCCCACGCTCAAGCGGCCCCACCAGGTGCTGGCCGATCCCGAGCGCTGCTTCTTGGACCAGGGCCTGCTCTGCGGCGGCCTGGTCACCCGCGGCGGCTGCGGCGCCCGCTGCATCGGCGTCAACATGCCCTGCCGCGGCTGCTTCGGGCCCCTGCCCCAGCTCTACGACCCGGCCGGTGAGGCCCTGTCCGCCATCGGCTCCATCGCGGCTCAGCCCCACGAGGACCAGCTGCCACCCCACAAGCGCCTGGCCGCTGTACGCTCGGCTCGCGATCTCAGCGGAACCTTCTACCGCTTCACCCTGCCCAGCGCGCCCATCTGGCGCGCCGTAGACGATGGCTCATAGGGGACCCACGATGTCCAAGAAAATCAGCATCTCCCCCATCACCCGCCTCGAGGGCCACGGAAAGATAGACATCTTCCTGGACGACGACGGGAACGTGGCCGACGCCTACCTGCAGGTGGTCGAGCTGCGGGGCTTCGAGAAGTTCTGCGAGGGCCGCCCGGTGGAGGAGCTGCCCCGCATCACGCCCAAGATCTGCGGAGTCTGCCCCGGGGCCCACCACATGGCCTCGGCCAAGGCGGCCGATGCCGTCTACGGCGTCGAGATCCCGTCTGCGGCCCGCAAGCTGCGGGAGCTCTACTACAACGCCCACATCGCCCATAGCCACATCCTGCACTTCTTCGCCCTGGGCGCGCCGGACTTCGTGCCCGGCCCCGACGCCCCGGCGGCCAATCGCAACATCCTGGGCCTGGTGGAGGTGGTGGGGCCCGAAATCGGCCTGGCCGTGCTGCGGCATCGCGGCTTCTGCCAGAAGATCCAGGGCATGGTGGCCGGCCACCCCATCCACCCCGTTGCGGCCCTGCCCGGCGGCATGTCCAAGGCGCTTACGCAGGCCGAGCGGGATGAGATCGAGACCATGGGTGTATCGCTGGTCGCCTTCGCCCAGCAATGCCTGGACATCTTCCAGCAGCTGGTGCTGGCCGATCCCGCCTGCCGGGCCGCCATCGAGGGCAGCGCCTACTACCACGAGACCTACTACGCCGGCCTGGTGGATCCCCAGGGCAAGGTCAACTTCTACGACGGCCAGGTGCGCGTGGTGGATCCCACTGGGTCCCAGCTGGCCCAGTACGACGCCGCCGACTACCTGGACCACGTGGCCGAGCGGGTGGAGCCCTGGTCCTACCTGAAGTTCCCCTACCTCAAGCAGGTGGGCTGGCAGGGCCTGCGCGACGGCGCCGACAGCGGCGTCTACCGCGTCAACGCCCTGGCACGCCTGAACGTGGCTGATGGCATGGCCACGCCCCTGGCCCAGGCCGCCTACCAGGCGCTCTACGATCATTTTGGCGGCAAGCCCGTGCACCACACCCTGGCCTTCCACTGGGCGCGCCTGGTGGAGAACCTCTTCGCCTGCGAGGAGATCCTGCGCCTGGTTCGCGATCCCGAGATCGTCAGCCCCGAGGTGCGCGTGCTGCCCAGCAGGCGCCCCAGCGAAGGTGTGGGCGTGGTGGAGGCCGCCCGCGGCACCCTCTTCCACCACTACAAGACCGATCCGAACGGCATGGTCAAAGAGGTCAACCTCATCGTGGCCACCGTACAGAACAACGCCGCCATGAACATGTCCGTGAAGAAGGCCGCCCAGGCCTGCATCCAGGGCGGCGTCGTGAACGATGGCATCCTGGACCGGGTGGAGATGGCCTTCCGGGCCTACGATCCCTGCCTGGCCTGCGCCACCCACACCCTGCCCGGGCGCATGCCCATGGTGCTGCGGGTGCACAGGGCCGACGGAGAGGTGCAGCGCTTCCAGCGGAGTTGACATGGACCGCGGTCACACGCTCGTGCTGGGCCTGGGAAATCCCGTGCTGCGCGACGACGGGGTGGGGCTGCATGTCGTGGAGCGCCTGCGCTTGCTGGGGCTGCCCGCGGGTGTGGATCTGGAGCAGGCTGGTACGGCCGGGCTGGGGGTGTTGGAGCTGGTGGCGGGCTATCGGCGACTGGTGATCGTGGACGCCATCGACGCAGGGGGGGCGCCGGGCAGTGTTTATGTGCTGAACGAGGCGGAGCTGGCCGAGATGGCTCCGGTCCACACCTGTTCAGCCCATGAAGCCGACCTGCCTACTGCCCTGGAGCTGGGCCGGCAGCTGGTGCTGCCCCTGCCCGAGGAGATCTTCGTCGTGGCCGTGCAGGTGCAGGACACGCGCAGCTTCGGGGAGCAATGCACACCGGCCGTGGCGGCGGCGGTGGATGGGATCTGCGAACGGGTGTTGGGGCTCTGTGATTGAGGGGGCGGCTCGCCCTTGGACGCCTGGCAGGGCGGTCCCTGGTCTCTCCCGCGGTCAGTACCCCAGGTCCCAGCAAGTATCGCCCGGATAGAAGTTCCAGCTGGCGTCGTTGACCCCCTCGGCATCGTATTCGTCGCATTCCGAACGATCCCAGCCGTCGTAGCAGTACTCCGAGTCGAGGATGTCGCTGTGGCCCGCGCAGGCTCCCTCGCTGGCGCATCCCGCCGCGCCGAGAGCGATGCAGGAAAGGACCAGGACGCCGTCTCTGATTGCGGTGGCGGACATGATTCGAGTGCCTCCTCGGTGTATGCGACCAGACGGTATGACGGCTTCGCCAGAGGTGTCAAGCGTCGGAGGCCCCACCCCGCTCGGTGTCAGCGCAGCCAGCGGGAGAGGCGTCGAGGTCCTTGACCTGAGCGAATTCATCACCGTTGCACCTGCATCGAGTTCCGCGGCAGCCACCCCAAGGTCTCCACCCATGGTTCAGCACCTCCCACGCCGCATTCGCCCTTCTCCTGCGCCCGAATTCGAGCTACCATCGAAGCATCACCTCCTCCTGGCGGGAGCGCGCCATGGGCACATCGCAATCCAGAGGTCCCGCAGTTCCGGAAGCCAGGGGCGAGTCGGCGGGCCCGCAGGCGCAAGCGGCCCTGGCCGACCCCACGTCGGACATGTCCCCTGAGGCCGTGGCGGACCTGCAGGACGTCCTGGGCAACCAGGCACTGCTGGACATGGTCGGCGGCGAGGAGGAACCGGCGCAGGGAGCGGGTGCGCAGAGCCCGCCGCTGGGCCAGTTCCGAGGACTGGGCGGGGACGGCGAGGCCCAGGAGGATGCTGCCGAGGAACAACCTGTCGGCAACACGCTCGACACCCCCACGGGCATCGCGGCCGAGACCGCAGTCAAGTCTTTCGCCGGCGAAGCCAAGGCCGCGCTCGCCAAGACAGGCACGGCCGACGAGCGGCGCGCGGCCCTGATCGCGGCGGCCAACAAGCAGCTGGCAGCCGTCAAGGTCCCCCCGATCCAGTCGGCCTGGTGGGGGCGCCAGGATGCCGCGCGCTTCCTGCCCGCTTCCTGGACCATGCAGCTGCCCAAGACCTGGTTCGAGGGCCAGCAAGCGGACGTGTCCGTCATCGCGGACACGGTCTACCACGAGGCGCGCCACGCCGAGCAGTTCTTCCGCCTGGCCCGGCTGCGGGCCCAAAAGGGCGAGAAGCCCGCGGCCATCGCCCGGGCGCTGCGCATGCGCCTCGCCGAGGTGACCAAGGCCACCGAGCTCGCCGCCAAGGAGCCCATCGGCCAGGACAGCCAAGAGGCCGCCGAGGCGGCCAGCTGGCGCAAGGGCCTGTTCCTGAGCGGACGCAAGAACCGGCGGCGCAAGCAGCTGGAGAGGAAGATCGCGCGCGCGCGCAGCAAGTGGAACAAGCACCGCAACTCCTCTCCCATGGAAGCCGCCATGGCCAAGGTCGAGCTCTTCAAGCTCGAAAAGGAGTATTTCAAGCTCTGTCCCCACGAAAAAGACGCCTACGGCGCTGGTCGGGCGGTCACGGCCGAGCTGGGGAAGTAGGAGCGAGCGCGCTCAGCGCACCAGCCGGTACTCGTGGCTGTCCCGGTTGGCCACGTTGAAGACTCCGACAACACCTTTCTTTGGTAGCATGGCGTCCGAGGATGAAACATGCGCGCGACCGGCTTGCTCATCGTCCTGGTCACGTCCTGCGACTCCGATGGACCCCGACAGTCCTCCAGCGGAGGTGAAGGGCCCGGTACGACGGACACCGGCAACCGCAACCTGTCCACATCGACGACATCTACGACATCATGGAAAACCCGTCCATGAGCTACTGCATGGAGCAGGGCGGCGTCGTAGGAGTGTCCAACAACGCGCCTCCGGATGTGGAGGGCGAGTACCAGGTCGCCGGCGAGGTTGTGGCCAGCGACAGCTGGCCGGTAGGGAGCACGATCAGCAGCACCATGTGCTTGTACGAACAGACCGGAGACGGGACCATCGGTGTGCGCGAAGTGGCCGAGACGGCCGAAAGCGAAGCGGAGCAAGCCTGGATCGCGGGCAATTCCTACAAGCTCTCCGTCTACATGGAGCTGCTGAGAGAGGACAGCTGTCTCGGCGGCTGCGTGTACCAGAGCCTGGCCGTCTTGTCCGGTTCCGTGGACAACGACGGCGACATCACCATGCACACCGCGTTGGTCTCCGTGGCCGTTGACGGCTGTCCGTCCTCGTACAACGATGACCTGGGTTCCTGCTGGGCCACGTCCGCGACCGCCTCGCTCACGGGGACCTGCGAGGGAGGCTAGTCGCAACCCAGCTGGTAGCTGATCTCCACCCAGCTCAGCGGCTCGGGGGCCAGTTCCCCAGGGAACTGCACAGCGTTTTCCGCTTCGTCAAAGGTCCAGTCGTAGTTCTCCACGTCGTCGACGGTCACCACGATGGTCTCCTCGATCACAGGGCGGCCCGAGAGAACGAAGGACTTGTGGGGTTCCGCGGTGGCCAGCACCGCGAGATCCTGCAGGTGGGTTCCCCAGTCCTCTTCGCAGATGGAGATGAAGAGCCCGCCCGTGGCCGTGGTGGCCTCCATTTAGCCCGTGCCTGGCGCCGCGGTCCTGCAGCCCATGGGGACGGGACCGGCGATGGCCGAGATGGAGGTGGTGGGTTCGAGGGCCACGATATCGCTGACCAGCTGGGTCCAAGAGGCCTGGGATTGTTCGGGCTCGTCCGACACCAGCACGGGCATCACCTTGGCCTCGTCGCGCCCGAAGCCCTCGTTGCAGTCCCCGCTGCCCGTCTGCTGCAGCGCGTGCAGGGCGATGCTGAGGCCTGCCTCCGTAAGCTGCCCCGCCCGGCCAAAGGCGGCGTTGTAGAACTCCTGCTGGGGATTGACAGTGCTTGGTGTGATGAACGTGCCGTTGTGGCACCCGTCGTCTTTGGTGGCAACGATGATCTGATAGTCGTTGAGCACCTCGTCCATGATATCGACGAAGCGCTCGAAGTTGTCGGTGAGGTCTTGCCGGTCGTCGCCCATGGATCCGCTCTGATCCACATAGAACAGGATGTCGCTCATCTCCCAGGCGCCGTCGGGCTGGCGCCAGGGGCTCGGTCATCCTTGCGGCCAACCGATGCATTGCCAGGGTTGAAAGCCGA
>CAYVQL010000030.1:0-52426 GCA_964454135.1 uncultured Enterobacterales bacterium
CTGCAACGGCGTGGACGACGACTGCGACGGCGAGATCGACGAAGAGGCAACCGACACCGAGACCTGGCACGCCGACGAGGACGGCGACGGCTACGGCGATCCCGACCAGACCGCGGAGAGCTGTGAGTCCCCCGAGGGCTACGTGGCCGATGGCAGCGATTGCGACGACCAGCAGGCCGACGCCCACCCCGACGCCGAAGAGAGCTGTGACGGTATCGACAACGACTGCGACGGCGAGGTCGACGAGGGCGTCACCACCACCTGGTACGCCGACAACGACGCCGACGGCTACGGCGACGCTGACGACACGGTCGAGTCCTGCAGCCTGCCCACCGGCTACACCGACGCGGCCGGAGACTGCGACGACGGCGACGACGCCGTCAACCCCGACGCTGAAGAGCTCTGCAACGGAGTCGACGACGACTGCGACGGCCTGACCGACGACGAGGACGGCACGCCGTCGGACGCGGGCACCTGGTACGCCGACGCCGACGCCGACGGCTTCGGCGACGCCGCCAGCAGCGCCCTGGCCTGCGACCAGCCCAGCGCCCATGTGCAGGACGACAGCGACTGCGACGACGCCGATGCGGCGGTCAATCCAGACGCCGAGGAGCTCTGCAACGGAGTCGACGACGACTGCGACGGTCTGACCGACGAGAACGACCCCGACGTTGCGGATGCGGACACCTG
The DNA here is from genome assembly GCA_964454135.1 of uncultured Enterobacterales bacterium. GTDB lineage: Bacteria > Myxococcota_A > UBA796 > UBA796 > JAFGLY01 > CAYVQL01. The sequence continues at coordinate 691 of CAYVQL010000030.1, forward strand.
GTATCCGGATGCCGACGGAGACGGCTTCGGCGACGCCTCCAGCGGCACGGCAGCCTGCAGCCAGCCCAGCGGCCTGATCGCCGACGGCAGCGACTGCGACGACGCCGACGCCAGCGTGCGCCCCGACACCTGGGAGCGCTGCGACGGGGCGGACGACGACTGCGACGGCAGCGTGGACGAGGACTGCTTCGCCTGCACGGCCGAGGTGCCCGCGGACCACGCCACCATCCAGGACGCCATCGACAGCGGCGCCAGCGGCGACACCATCTGCGTCGACGAGGGCAGCTACGCCGAGAACATCGATTTCTCCGGCAAGGACCTGCTGCTGGTAGGCCCCTTGGGCGCCAGCTGGACCGAGATCGATGGCGGGGGCGCGGGCCCGGTGGTCAGCTTCCAGGCCAGCGAGTCCTCGGCCGCCGAGCTGCGCGGCTTCACCCTGACCAACGGCTACGCCACCTCGGGCGGCGGCGTCTACATCTACGGAGCCTCCCCCAGCCTGGCGGACCTGGTGATCGCGGGCAACGAGGCCACCTACGGCGGCGGCGGCATCTACGCCGGCTTCTGGGGCGCGCCCAGCGTCGAGAACACGGTCGTCGAGGACAACTACGGCGCCTGGTTCGGCGGCGGCATCTACGGCGAGTACGTGGATCTGGCCATGGACAACACCTGGATCGCCCGCAACGAGGCCGGCTACGACGCCGGCGCCCTGGGCCTGGACTACGGCTCCATCGCCAGCCTGGGCAACGTGACCATGGTGGGCAACTACGCGGGCAGCGGTGGCGGCGCCATCTACCTCTACCTGGGCGCCGAGCTGGACATGCAGAACTCGCTGGTGGTGGGCAACTCGGCGGGATCCTACGCAGGCGCCGCCTACCTCTACTACTCCGGCATCGACGCCGACAACTGCGTCATCGCCTACAACGACGGCCCCACCGGCGCTGGCGCGCTCTACCTCACCTCCTCCTCCACCTACACCTACAGCGCCACCTACTCGGATGTCTACGGCAACTCGCCCTACGACTTCGAGAACATCAGCGATCCTGCCGGCACCGACGGCAACATCTCGGCGGATCCCCTCTTCCTGGACACCTCAGCCGTGGATCCGGCCGACTGGGACCTGCACCTGGACAGCGCCTCCAGCCTGATCGACGCCGGGGATGCCAGCCTCTTCGACCCCGACGGCAGCGTCTCGGACATGGGCGTCTTCGGCGGCGAGCAGGCGGGCAGCTTCGACCTGGACGGCGACGGCGATCCCTGGTGGTGGCAGCCGGGCGCCTACGATCCGGCCTACGCGGCCGACGGCTGGGACTGCGACGATCGCGACCCGGGTCTGCACGCGGCGGCGGGCTGCCAATGATCTCCTCCCACAGCGGATCTCCTGATATAATACTACAATTCTCCAAGCGTCCCAGCTCGAGGCAGCCTATGAAACGCACCCTCCTCCCCCTCGCATTCCTGCTCCCCTCCCTGGCCACCGCCGGCACGGTAGGCGAAGTCTACGGCGACCTGGAGGCCAGCATCACCGCCCCGGACAGCGCCACACCCGAGGAGGGCTTCGATGTCGAGGCCGCGGGCGCCATCGTGGGGGGCAGCAGCTGGGACGTCTACTCCTACGAGCTCTACGAGAACGCCACCTGGTCCTACGACAGCAGCCATATGGTCAGCGTGAGCTCGGGCGACCTGATCGAGAGCAGCGGCTTCAACTGGGGCAACGCCTTCAGCGGCACCTGGACCATGACCCCGGAAGAGGGCACCCACACCTACCTCTTCGTGATGGGCTACCGCAGTTCGGCCCACGCCTGGTACGACCTGGCGGTGGAGCTCGAGGTGGCGGTGGCTTCCGAGCCCGAGATCTGCGCCTTCTTCCGCCGGCCCGGGCCGCAGGACATTGCGGCCGGCCGCAATCTCCCCATCCGCTTCACCGCTATCGACTGCGACAGCGGCGCGTTGGTGGCCGACCAGGGCGTGGAGGTGTCGGTCTACGATCGGGACGGTGTCGAGGTGGAGTACTGGACCGTGGCCACCAATCCCATCGACGGCGTGATGATCCGCCAGGACTACCTGGTCAACTGGCGCACCGACAGCGCGTCCTCCGGAATCCACATCATCAACGTGCGCTTCAGCGACGGGGATGAGCTCTGGAAGGTCGTCCGGCTGCGCTGAACCAGGCTTGGCCGGCTGTCGGACAAGGCCCGCATAGCCGCTGCGCGCCATGCGATGGTACGCTGGGCGCCAAGCCCAGGAGCCGTCCATGCGCACCATCGCCCTCTTGCCCATCCTCCTCTCCTGCAGCGAGTACAACCTGGCCGGAGACGAACAGGTGGTGCCGGGCAGCGACAGCGAGCCCCCTCCCCAGGACAGCGAGCCCATCGAGACCGACACGGGCGACAGCGGCCCGCAGGAGGTCTGCGACGGGCTGGACAACGACGGCGACGGCGAGGTGGACGAGGGCTTCCTCGACTTCGACGAGGACGGGGTGGCTGACTGCGTCGACGACTCCTGCAGCGCCCAGGAGGCCGATCCCAGCAGCGAAATCGACAAGGCCTGCGAGGGGGGCGAGAACATCGGCACGCCTCCCAAGAATCCCTGGAACTGGACCATCGAGTGGCAGTGGAACGGCGGGCAGGTCTACTCCACCCCCACGGTGGGCGACCTGGACCTGGACGGCGTTCCCGAGGTGGTGGTGAACGTCAACAACACGCTGCACGTCTTCGACGGCGCCAGCGGCAACGTCGAGTTCACTGCCGGCAGCGGCATCGACGCCCAGAGCGGCACGGCCCTGGGGGACATCGACGGCGATGGCTACGGCGACATCGTGACCAGCACCGGCAGCTGCTACAGCGACCACAACGCGCAGGCCTTCGACAAGGCCGGCCAGCAGCTCTGGTCGACCAACATCGGCTCGGTCTGCGAGACCTACCCGGTGATCCAGGACCTGGAGGGCGACGGCGATGTCGAGGTGATCTTCAACCACTACGTCTTGGACGGCGCCACCGGCGCGGTCCAAGCCACGCTGGCCATCTCGGGCTCCGACAACTGGGGCGCGCCGGCGGCCGCCGACATGGACGGCGACGGCGTGATGGAGATCATGCTGGAGAACCGCGTCTACGACAGCACGGGCGCCTACCTGTGGGCATGCGGCGGGGGCGGCACCGGGACCTTCCCCCAGCCCGTCAACGTGGACGGCGACAGCGACGCCGAGCTGCTGGTGGCCGCGCCGGGCCGCATGACGCTCTGCGACGACGATGGAACCCAGCTCTGGTCCCGCAGCCACACCTCCTACGGCAGCGCCGTGGCCGTGGCCGACTTCGACGGCGACGGCGAGCAGGAGTTCGCCTTCGCCAACTACGGCCAGCTGACCCTGATCGAGACTGACGGCAGCACGCTCTGGGCCACCACCATCCAGGACTACTCGGGGCTGGCGGGCTGCACCAGCTGGGACATCGACCTGGACAGCGTACCCGAGGTGGTCTACGCCGACGAGCAGGACATCCAGGTGCTGGACGGCGCCACAGGCATGGTGGTGCTGCGGGAAGGCAGCCACGGCTCGGTCACCCTGGCCGAGACCCCTTCGGTGGCCGACGTGGACGGCGATGGCCAGGGGGAGCTGCTCTACGGCAGCAACTCGGGCATCACGGGCATCACCGTCATCGGCGGCGCCGACGGCGACTGGCCCTACAGCCCGCCGGTCTACAACCAGTACAGCTACTACGGCGGCAACGTCAACGAGGACCTGTCCATCCCCGCGGTGCCCGAGGCGCCGTGGATCTACGAGGCCAACCTGTTCCGCGGCCAGCCCTCGGCTGTCTACGTCTCCGCAGCTCCGAACCTGCAGGCCGAGATCACCGATGTCTGCATCGCGGCCTGCGAGCCGGACGGCTTCGCCGAGGTGGCCGTCCAGGTCCGCAACACGGGCGGCGCCGACGTGGCCGACGGCCTGCCCCTGCGGCTCTACGGCCGGGTCTCGGGCAAGCTGCAGCTGATCGACGAGCTGGTGCTGCCCGAGCTGCCCTCGGGCAGCTCCTGGGAGCACGGCATCAGCACCACGCCGGGGGCCATGGGCGACGCCCTGGAGATCGTAATCGACGAAGACGACGCCGTCGGCGAGTGCGACGAGGACGACAACCGCGGCACCTGGGGCGATCTGCCGGACTGCGGCTAGCGCACGGAACGCGATAGTATTCCAGTCCCTTTCGTTCAGAGGCCCACGTGAGCGGCCTGACACCTCATCGCTTCGACCGCGCCGAGCTGGCGGGCTCCCTGGGAGACCTGGGCACCTTGCTGCCTCTGGCCGTGGCCATGATCGCGCTCAACGGGCTGAACGCCACCGCCACCCTGGTGGGGGTGGGGGCCTTCTACATCGTCATCGGCGCCTGGTTCAGGCTGCCTCTGCCGGTGCAGCCCTTCAAGGTCGTGGCCGCCGTGGCCCTGGCCCAGGGCCTGTCCGGAGACGTGGTGGCCGCTGGCGGGCTGTGGATGGCCGCCCTGCTGCTGCTGCTGGGCGCCACTGAGCTGATGACGCCCATCGCCCGCCTCTTCAAGAAGCCCGTGGTGCGCGGCATCCAGCTGGCGGTGGGCCTGGGCCTGGCCGTCAAGGGCGGTCAGCTGATCCTGGATCCCCAGCTCTTCCTGCACGGACCGGCCAGCTGGGGCGGAGCCTGGCTCAACCCGGCCCTGGGAGTGGTGGGCTGCGTGCTGGCGCTGGCCTTGCTCAACAACCGCCGCCTGCCCGCAGCGCTGGTGCTGGTGGTCGGGGGGGCCCTGGCTGGCCTGGCCGGCGGCGCGCTGCAGGGTCAGTCCCTCTCCCTGGGAGGCGCGCTGCCGCGGCCCGCATGGCCTCCCATGGAGGCCTTCGGCAGCGCCCTGCTGCTGCTGGCCCTGCCCCAGCTGCCGCTGACCCTGGGCAACGCCGTCATCAGCACCGCGGACACGGCGCAGCGCTTCTTCGGCCCGCAGGCCGCCCGACGGGTCACGCCGCGGGCCCTGTGCCTCTCCATGGGCCTGGCCAACGCCATCATGGCGCCCCTGGGGGGCCTGCCCTGCTGTCACGGCGCCGGGGGCCTGGCCGCCCACTACCGCTTCGGCGCCCGCAGCGGCGGCAGCAACCTGATGATAGGCGCCGTCATCGCCCTGATGGGCCTGCTGCTGGGCGAGTCCGCGCTGCCCCTGCTGGGCATGATCCCACGCGCCGTGCTGGGAGTGCTGCTGGCCTTCGCCGGGCTGGAGCTGGCCCTGCTGGTGAGCGATCTGCGTGAGCGCCGGGACTTCTTCGTGGCCCTGCTGATCGCCGGCGCCTCCCTGGCCACGGGCAACCTGGGCATCGCCTTCGTCGTGGGCCTGGCAACCGACTGGGCGCTGCGCAGGTGGCCGCGCCTGGACTGAAGCCCACAGAAGCCTGACCAGGACCCCCGAGGTATACTGCCCGCCGCAGTCCACAGGAAGCAGGTTCCCATGCCTCCAATCCGGCGCGATCTCCCCGTCCTCTGGACGCTGCTGAGCTGGAGCTGCGCCGCCCAGGCCCCTCCGGCGAGCGAGACCCGCGCGTCGCTCCTGCCCGCTCCCCTGGTGGAGGCCAACCGGCCCATCCCCGAGCACCTGAGGAGCCTGGAAGACGTCTTCTTCACGGACAGCGGCAGGCAGCGCAACCCGCAGATCATCGTCGGCCCCCTCTCCGACGCCATGCCCGCCTACACGCGCTTCCTCCTGTTCAGCCAGCGCCCCGACGCCGCGCAGCTCCCCTTCCTCCAGGACCGCCAGCACCAGGTCTTCGCCGACGCATTGCCCAAGGTCAGCAGGGAACAGGCCCAGTTCTGGGCCCAGGACAGCATGCGGGTGCTGGCTCGCCCGGATGGCAGCGCCACCTTGCTGCTGCCCCGCGGGGAGTCCCTCCTGCCCGAGATCCGGCAGCAGCTGCAGGAGGCAGGCTACGATCTGCGCATCTCCGAGCTCGCCTGGGAAGGGGGAAACCTGGCCTACGACCACTTCCAGGGCCAGGGGCTGGTGTTCATGGGCTACACCATCTACGAGGGTCAGAGCTCGCGAGCCGAGAACCCGGGCCTGGCCCTGGAGGAGGTGCAGCGCATCCTGGCGGCGGAGCTGGAAGCCGACCAGGTCGTGCCCATCCCCTACGTGACCGGAAACCTCTTCCACCTGGACCAGATCTTCATGATCACCGCGCCCGGCCAGGTGGTGGTCCACTCCGTCCGCACGGAGCAGGCCCAGGAAGAAATCCACTGGTACACCCGCGAGCCCGGCAACTACTTCTATCGAACCTTCCTGGAGTCCGACGCCGCCCAGGACTGCACCGCCGAATCGCAGGATCCCAGGGCCTGCCAGGAGCGCTACGCCCAGAACCTCCCCCAGATCCGGAGCCACGCGCTGCGGCACGCCCAGAAGATGCACGACCGGCTCGACCAGGTAGCCGCCGTCTTCGCGCAGCTGGACTACGAGGTGCATCGTCTGGAGGCCGACCTGCGCCTGCTCTGGGATCACCTGAGCCTGGTCAACGGGCTCCCCTTCCAGCACCGGGAGCTGGACCAACCAGCGGTGATCCTGCCCGAGTACATCCACCACGGCCGCGCCGCCTACGCCGACATGCGCCGGGCCGACGAGCTGTTCCAATCCCTCGGATTCCAGGCGAGCTTCGCCCCGATGGACACCGTGGCCGGCGGAGGCGGCCCCCACTGCGTGACCAGCCCGGGGCGCTGAACCAGGGCTGGGGCTGCGCGCTGTCGTTCTCGCCGCAATGTATGAGCAGATGCTGGCCCCCTCGTGCGCCGGGCGAATAGACGCCCTGCCATGCAGCTGCTCTTCATCCTCCACGACCCGCCCTACGGCTCCGAGCGGCCCTACCAGGCGCTGCGGCTGGCCATGGGCATGCTCAAGATGGAAGACGATCTCGATCTGACCGTCTACCTCACCGCCGACGCCGTGCTCTGCGCCAAGCGCGGCCAGCAGACGCCGCAGGGCTACTACAACCTCGAGCGCATGCTCAGGTTCGTGGCACGCCGCGGCAACGTGATGGCCTGCCGCACCTGCCTGGAGGCGCGCGGCGTGGCGGACGACGAGCTGCTGGAGGGCGTCATCCGGGCGCGGCTGGGCGACCAGGCCCAGCTGGCCCTTGAAGCCGACCAGGTGCTGATCTACTGACGTCGCGCGGGGGTGTCCCCGTGGATCACGCTCTCCGGCGGCGATAAGTACGTGGACCTTCCTGGCCCCGCCAGCGCTGCGGGGCGACACCTCCCAGGAGAGTCCATGACCTATTATCCGTGTTTCGAGGTCACCGAGTTCGTAGACGAGCTGGGTGGCGCCCCCCTGCACAAGTGCGTGCAATGCGGCACCTGCACGGGGCTCTGCCCCTGGAGCGGCCTCACCGGCTACAGCATGCGCAAGCTGAACGTGATGGGTGAAATCGGCGCCGAAGGCATCGAGGACATCATCTGGGAGTGCTCCACCTGCGGCCTCTGCGTGGCCCGCTGCATCCGCGACGTGGACAATATCGAGGTGGTCAAGGCCATCCGCCTGGCCTTTGGCGAGGGCGGCGCCCTGCCCGCCCCCCTGCGCGGCTTCGTCGGCAGCCTGCGGGAGTACGGCAACCCCTGGTCAGGCGAGCGCGATCAGCGCACGGCCTGGGCCAAGGGCGCCATGCCCGCCTACGATGGACAGGAGTACGGCTGGTTCCCCTGTTGCACCAACGCCTACGATCCCCGCAACAAGGCCGTGGCCCGCGCCCAGCTGGCGCTCTTGCAGGCCATGGGCATCGACTACGGCGCATTCGGCGACGAGATGGTCTGCTGCGCCGAGAGCCTGGGCAAGGTGGGCGAGCCCGAGCTGCTGGAAGAGCTGCGCGACAACAACCGCCAGCGCCTCGAGGGCGTGGGCAAGCTGCTGGTCAGCTCGCCCCATTGCCTCGACACCTTTGAGAAGGAATACGAGCTCGAGGGCCTGGAGCCCACGCACCTGGTGGAGCTGATCGCCCAGAAGCTGGCCGACGGCACCTTGAAGCCTCAAAACGACCTGGGTGTCAAGGTCGCCTACCACGATCCCTGCTACCTGGGGCGCCACAACGAGGTCTACGAGGCCCCGCGGGACGCCCTGAGCGCCCTGCCCGGCGTGCAGCTGCTGGAGCTGTCCCGCAACCGCGAGGTCTCCTTCTGCTGCGGCGGCGGCGGCGGCAAGATGTGGGTCGAGGTGCCCAAGGGCCAGCGGCCCAGCGAGGTGCGCGTGCAGCAGGCGCTGGGCGCAGGCGCCGACGTGCTGGCCACGGCCTGCCCCTACTGCATCTCCATGTTCGACGACGCCGCCAAGACCCTGGGCGTGGACGAGCGGATCCGCATCGTGGACGTGGCCGAGCTGGTGGCCGAGGCCTGCGGGCTCTCATAGACCGGCTTCTCTCCGCCGCAGGAAATCCAGCAACAGCTCCCGAAAGGGGGGCTGCGCCGGCTCGCCCCAGAGCGCCGGGTCCAGCGCCAGATCTTCCCGTCCGAACAGCAGCAGGTGCTTGCCCGGCCCCAGGCTGGTTGTGCCGTGGTGCCGATAGCCGCCCTGGTCCAGGATGGACAGCAGCAGCGGGCGCTCCGGGACGCCGATCTGGGGTTCGGCGGGTAGCGGGTCGCGGATGGGGGTCTGGGAGCGGATGAAGACCAGGTCGGGGTGGCGCTGCCTGAAATAGGCCTCGTCCCATTCCTTCTGGGCGTGGCTGCCCGGTAGGCGGGCGATATGCGCGTCGGTCAGGCCGGCCAGGTCCAGGATGGAGCCCTCGAAGGCCCAGCCGAAGCGCCCGATGTCCACCAGTGCCACCTGTCGCACGCCTTCGCTGGCGCGCGCCTTCGCCCCCAGCGCTGCCAGCTGCTGGCTGGGGAAGCTGGCGCTGTCCACGCCGCGCAGGCCCGCCACGGCCATGGCCAGCAGCCAGGCCAGGACGCCCGCGCCGACCACGCGACTCCAAGGGCCCTGGACTGCCGCCAGGCTGGCCGCCAGCAACAGGGGCAGGGCGAAGCTGGCCAGGGCGCAGCGCCGGAAGCCGGGCATCCAGTCGCCACCGCTCCAGGCCGCACCCGCCAGCAGCAGGGCCACGATCAGCAGCAGCGCGCGCGCCGCGGGCAGGCGCCGCAGCGCCGGAACCAGCCCCACCAAGAACAGCAGCCCGCAGCCCTCGGCCAGGTAGCGTCCCACGTAGGTGGCGCCAGCCACCGGGTCCGGAGGCTTGGCGTGGAAGGTGTTGGGGACCAGGGCGCCGTAGCCCAGCCAGCGGCCCAGCTCCATCGCGCCCAACAGCAGGCAGAAGAGCAGGGTGGCGTGCAAGGCGCCCTTCACGCGGCCCAGCGCCAGCGCCAGCACCAGCAGACCGCCGGCCAACAGGCCCTCGGGCCGCGTGGCCGCCAGCAGGCCCAGCAGCAGGCCCAGCTGCAGCGCGACGGCAGGGCGCGGCCGGGCCAGCAGGGCGTCGGCCCGCTCCAGTGAAGCCGCGAAGAGCAGCACCCACAGCGGCGTCTCCAGGCCGCTGACGGCGTAGAAGGCCAGGTTTCCGTTGGCGGCCAGCAGGCCGCCTGCCAGGGCGGTGGGCCAGGTGGGGCTGGCGCCCAGGCGCCGGGCCAGGCGCGCAGCAAGGGCTGAGGCCAGGGCCACGGAGCCCAGGTGGCAGGCGGCACCCAGCAGACGCATGGGCCAGATGGGATCGGACTGCGGGACCAGCTGCAGCCAAGCGGCAGCCAGCAGGGTCCACAGCAGGTTGCTCATGCCCTCCACGGGGGGAAAGGCGGCGTCGTAGGTCAGCACGCCCTGCTGCACCAGGTTGCGGGCGCAGCGAAAGGAGATCCAGGCGTCGTCCAGGCAATGGTCCAGCCCCACGAAGCGCATCAGCTGGGCCAGGGCCAGCAGCAGGCAGAGGGGGAGGACCAGGGGGTGGGGGCGGGCTGGCGCCATCAAGGGGGGGTAATCGGGCGGTGGTGGGTGCGCTCCCTCACCCCCTCCCCTTCAAGAACTCCTCCCTGCCGTAGTCCACCGACGCGAGCTCCGCGTCCTGCAGCCTCTCCCCTTCCGCCAGCACCTCCACCACGGCCCGATTCTGGACGGCCAGCATGTACTCGGGGTTGATCTCCAGCGCCCGATCAAAGGCCGCCAGGGCTTCCTCGCGCCGCCCCAGGCTGGCGAGGCAGATGCCCAGGTTGCCGTGGGATTGGTGATGCCTGGGGTGCAGTTCCAACACGCGAAGGAAGCCGCGCCGCGCCGCGCGCCACTCACCCCTCTGCATGGCGGCGAAGGCGGGCTCGAAGTGCTCCGCCGCCCGCAAATAGGTGTCCAGCGAGACGCCGTCGTTGCGGCGAACGGTCGCGTCCATACGAGAGAGGAATGACTCGGCATGCTGCCTCAACGGGGAGCCCGGCTCGTCGTACTTCACGACCTTACGGAAGGCGCGCACGGCCCCGGTGACATCCAGCAGCTTCTGGTGCGCGGCGGCCTTGTTGTACCAGGCCTCGACAAAGGGAGGGAAGATGCGTACCGCCTCGTCGAAGTGCCCGAGCGCCTCCTGGTAGCGGCCCTTTGCCAGGCGCAGCACCCCCATCCCGTACTGCACGCTGTGCTGATCGGGGTGCTCGCGATGCAGCCTCTTGAGCGCGCGCCGCGCCTTGCGCAGCTTGCCCTTCTCCACGAGCGCCAGGGCGTCGTCCACCTGGTCGTCGACCTCAGGCGAGAACTCCACGACGAAGCGCTCCTCGCGCTGTGGCGCGAGCGCCGCCCGTCGCTCGTTCTCCCCGTGGTAGCGCCGCGCCTGGGCGTGGTAGCGGCAGCCCTGGCATTCCGGGCCGCGCGTCTCTCCGCAGCAACGCGGGCAGACCAGCGCCTCGTGCTTGCCACAGCTGCGCTTGCCGCGTGCCTGACCGCAATGAGCGCACTTCGCTCTCTTCGCCATGTCGAACCTCCTCGCTTCAGATTGGACGGCGCCTACTGCGCAGCGCTCCCATCCCCAAGGCCAGAGTCCCGAGCAGGATCGATGGCGCCCAACGCCCCCCACAACCACAATCCTCTCCACCCCCTGCCCGCTCCCCCTCCTCCCCCTCCTCTTCCTCCCCCTCGCAGACCACATCCTCGTCGTCCCAGGGGTACTCGAGGGGCGCCAAGCAGGCGTCCAGCGCGCCATCGTCGGCCAGCTGCAGCGTCAGCTCGTCGAAGTAGCTGTCGTTGTCGTTTCCGGCGTTGAGGGTGCCCAGCAGCACGAAGTCCGCCCAGCGCGTGCCCACTGGGAGCGCCACGTGCCCCTGCAGCTCCAGCCAGTCCCCGTCGCGGCCCGCCAGGCGCTCGCTGACAGCCAGCTCCCGCTCCTGCTCGTCCAGCAGGCGCAGCTCCAGCTCCGGGATGTCATTGCCCTCCCAGCTGCCCAGCACGCCCCCGAAGCGCGCCACTGCATCGCCAGCGTCGATGGCCGCGCTCCAGTCGGAGAGATCCAGCCGCTGCCGCGCCTCGGCCTGCGCCACGGCCTCCTCGCAGAGCCCGCCCACGGCGAAGTAGCGCTGGCCGGCGTAGGGCTCGATGCCGTCGCACTCGCCGGCGGCCAGCGACTCGATGGGACCGACCACGGTCTGCCAGCCCTGGGTGCCCAGCTCTGCGCCCGGGTTTTCCAGCAGGTTGTCCGAGAGCGTGGAGGCCCCGGTGCTGAAGGCGGCGGGCTCGCTCCAGTCGCTCCAGGCCAGGCCATCATCGCGCCGTCGCACGCGCCAGCAGTAGTCGCTCTCGGGCTCCAGGTCGCCCACCAGCTGGTCGCCCAGGTGGTCGTCCGCTTGGCTGTCCACGTCCAGATACCAGTTCTCGCGCTGCGCCCAGCGCTCGTACAGCGGCGCCGAGAATTCGTCACAGCTGGCCGCCAGCTGCCACAGGGCGGCCCCCTGCACGTCGCCGTCGGGATCGCAGAAGGCGTAGTCCGTCAGGTTGACGCAGTGGGGATCGATCCCCTCGCCCACTGGGTCCATGGCTTCGGGCGTGGCGGGCGGTTGGTTGCCGGGCCGCAGCCAGGCCTCGTCGCGCAGCGCGTTGTCGGCCTGCTCGACCTCGTCCCCGCGGCCGTAGCGCTGCAAGCGCAGGCTGGGATCGTCGCCGGCCGCGACCTCGAACAGCACGAAGCCGTACTCGTCCAGGCTGATGGTGAACTCCTCGTAGTCGATCTGGTCGTACTCGTCCCAGTAGTCGATGTTGCCCGCGGCGGTGGCCACGTTGACCCACAGGTGCGGGGCGTCCAGCGACTGGCCGCGGGAATAGCCGTGGGTGTGGCCGAACAGGTGCACGGCGGGCTTGCCGCATTGCGTGGCGAAGTCGTCCAGCAGCGCGATCACCTCGCCCGTGAAGTCCAGCTCGCCCGGAGGCCAGAGCTCGGACTTCCAGGGATGGTGCAGCTGCGCCACCACGAAATCCACGGCCAGGTCGTGGCAGGTGGCGCTCAGCAGCTGCTCCACCCACTCCAGCTGCAGGCTGCCAGCGTAGAAGGTGTTCGAGTCCAGCCCGATGACGCGCAGGTTGGCGCGGTCCAGATACCACCAGTGCTCGGCGTAGCCCTTGGTGGCGTTGTCGGGCAGGTGGAAGTGGTGGAAGTAGAGCGGGCTGTTGGCCTCGTGGTTGCCGATGGCCGGGTAGACGGGCACCTGGGCCGCCAGCTCGGCCATGGGCGCGAAGAACTCGTCGTGCCACTCGTCCTCGTCCCAGCCATCGTGCACCAGGTCGCCGGGCAGCAGGACGAAGTCCAGCTGCTGGTCCGGCGACGAGCCGTAGCGCTGCTCCACCAGGTCCAGGATCCCGTCGTGCACCAGCTCGTGCAGCTTGTCCGGGTTGCCGCTGTCGAACTGGGTGTCGCTGATGGCCACGAAGCGCAGCGAGGCCTCGCGGCTGTCGGACGGGGTGGTGAAGTGCCAGGTGGCGCTCTTGGCATCTCCCGCCTGCACCCGGTAGGCGTAGCGCGTGCTGGGCTGCAGGCCCGCCAGCTGCGCCTCCTGGATGCAATCATCCACGGTGACGCCCTGCGCGTTCTGGTCCAGGGCATCGCCGCCGCCCCACTGCACCTGGCCGTCGGAACAGCTCGCCGTCTCCCAGACGATCCAGGCGCTGTCAGGTTCCAGCTGCTGCACGTGGGGGGACACCAGCAGCTCTTCGGAGCGGGCCGGGCCGGACCAGCACCACAGCGCGAGGCCAGGGAGAAAGAGGAGAGCGAGGTCGGTTCGTGGTGCCATCTACCTCTCCTATCACCGCCCTCGGGCCCGGTCAGCGGTTCGCAAGCAGCTCCCGGGCGCGCTAGGGACCAGCGCAGCACTACGCGGGCTACGAGGAGGTGCCCATGCGCTCGTCGGCAGGTCTCACGCTCTTGTTCGTCTCGCTGGCATGCACGCCCAACGCCCGCGACTCGCAGCGAGCTGACAGCTCCCCAGCAGCCCCGGACAGCTCCCCCACGGACTCCGACAGCTCCCCCGACAGCCCGGACACGCAGGAGAGCGACGCCCCCCAGGATCTGGACGGCGATGGCTGGGCCGCGGAAGAGGACTGCGATGACCAGGATCCCGCCATCAACCCGGGGGCCCAGGAGAGCTGCAACGGTCTGGACGACGACTGCGACGGCGTGCTGAGCGACGACGAGCAGGACCAGGATGGCGACGGCTACGTCCCCTGCGAGCTCTGGGAGGGCACGGACAAGCAGGTGCTTGGCGGATCGGACTGCGATGACGGCGACGCCCTGGTCCACCCCGCGGCCAAGGAGATCTGCAACGACCAGGCGGACAACAACTGCGACGGACAGGCCGACGGCTGCCTGCTGAGCGGCGACTACGACAACTCCGAAGCCGACGCCTCCTTCGCCGGTACGGAGACGAATTCCTACGTCGGCCGCATGATCGTCTCAGCGGGCGACATGAACGGCGACGGCTGCGACGAGGTGCTGATCACGGCGCCCATGGCGGACGGAAACGAGTCCGAGGATCGGGGAGACGTATACCTCGTCTATGGGCCGCTCCAGGGCGAGCTGGGACCTTCCAAGAAGACCACCAAGCTGCGGGGCAGCAATGCGGAGGACATGGCGGGCATCGGCATCGCGGGGGAGCTCGACACCAACGCCGACGGCATCCCGGACATCCTGGTGGGGGCCAGCGGCTACGACAACGAGGAGCGCGACGAGGGCATCGCCTACCTGGTCCTGGGCCCGATCACGGGGCAGTACAACCTCAACAACGCCGACGCCAAGCTGACCGGTTCCGGGCATGGTGCCAACGCCGGCCGATCCGTGGCCTCGGCCACCGATCTGAACCAGGACGGCTACGACGACCTGTTCATCGGCAGCTGGTTCCAGTCCGAGCTCTACGGCGGCGACGGCGCAGGCCAGGCCTACGTGGTGCTGGGCCCCGTCACCGGCAGGCAGTCCCTGTCAGAGGCCCCCTACGTCTTCGACGGGGAGGTCACCGACGACTACGCCGGGCGCTACGTCAACTCCGCGGGCGACGTGGACGGCGATGGACAGCCGGACCTGCTGGTGGGGGCCTACGGCTCCGACCGCGGGGCGGACCACGCCGGGGTCACCTACCTCCTGCTGCAGCCCCCCGCTGGGCAGCTTTCTCTGGCCGACGCGGACGCCATCCTGGTGGGCGAGGACGTGGACGACCGCTCCGGGCGCTCGGTGGCGGCCTGCGACACGGACGGCGACGGCCACGACGACATCCTGATCGGCGCTCCCTGGCAGGGCGCGGGGGGTGAGCTGGCCGGCGCCGCCTACCTGGTGCGCGGCCCCGTGACCGGCACGCGCGACCTGTCCAAGGCCGACGCCAAGGCCATCGGGGAAGAGCCCATCGACTACCTGGGCCACACGGTGGCCAGCGCCGGCGACGTGGACGGCGACGGGCTGGAGGACATCGTGTTCAGCGCCTGCGGCCACGACGCCGGGGGCAAGACGGCCGGGGCGGCCTACCTGCTCTACTCTCCCATGGAGGGCCAGGTAGACATGTCCGATGCCGATGCCAAGTTCATCGGGGAGAACGCCGGCGACGACGCCGGGCACTTCGTGCACGGTGTAGGCGACCTGGACGGCGACGGCTACGCCGACATCGGCGTGGGGGCCTGGGCCTGGGAAGACGAGACGGGCAAGGCCTACTTCTTCTACGGCGGCGGGTTCTAGCCCGACAGGAGGCCGAACGGGCGTGGCCGCCGGCGCGGAGCAGACGCCGGACGGCCAGGCCTGTTGCCCTGGCTACGGCAAAGCGGTATCCTTCGACACCCCCCGAGAACTCCCCCTGTTCTCTCCTTTCCTTCCCGCATCGAACCCCCTCTCGGAATTCCCTTCATGCCCCGCATCATCAGCGTCGCCAACCAAAAGGGTGGGGTCGGCAAGACCACCACCGCCGTCAACCTGGCAGCCAGCCTGGCCTGCCAGGGTCACAAGACCCTGCTCATCGACATGGATCCCCAGGGCAACGCCTCCAGCGGCCTCGGATTCGCCAAAGACGAGACCAGCTGGGGCAGCGCCGACGCGCTCCTGGGCTTTCGACAGCTCTGTGAGCTGATGCTTCCTGTCAGCCAGAACCTGCAGCTGGTCCCCTGCACGCGCTCCCTGGTGGGCGTGGAGGTGGAGCTGGTGGATCTGCCCGGCCGCGCCGAGCGGCTGGCCAAGGCGCTCTCACAGCTGGCCAATCCCCTGGACTACGTGATCGTGGACTGCCCCCCCAGCCTGGGCCTGCTGACAGTAAACGCCCTGGCCGCCAGCCACTCGGTGTTGGTCCCGCTGCAGGCCCAGTACTACGCCATCGAGGGCCTGGGAGAGCTGCTGAACACCATCGCCGCCATCAAGCAGGGGCTCAACCCGCGCCTGGTGCGCGAGGGCATCGTGATCACCATGGCGGATATGCGCACGCGCCTGGCCCGCGACGTCGAGGCCCAGGCGCGCGAGGTCTTCGGCCGCGACGTCTTTCGCACCGTGATCCCCCGCAACGTGCGCCTGGCCGAGGCCCCCAGCTACGGCTGCCCCGTGCAGGCCTACGATCCCAGCTGCCGCGGCGCCCAGGCCTACCGCGCCCTGGCCGCAGAGCTCATCGCTCGCCAGGGCGCCAGCAGACCCCAGCCCGCCAGGCAGGTGGCCTCATGAGCGCCGGGCGCGGCCGACGGGCCGGCCTGGGCCGCGGCCTGGCCACCTTGATCCCCGAGCGCGCGCTGCACAGCACGGCTTCAGGCGGCCCGGTCCTGCTGCGCCTGCCCCTGGACGCCATCCGGCGCAATCCCGAGCAGCCCCGGGAGCGCTTCGACGAGGGCGAGCTGCAGGCCCTGGCGGACAGCATCCGCCAGCACGGGCTGCTCAGCCCGGTCTTGGTACGCGAACAGGGTCAGCGCTACATCCTGGTGGCCGGAGAGCGTCGCTGGCGCGCCGTTGGGCTGGCCGGGCTGACCGAGATCCCGGCCCTGATCTGCGAGGGGGCGGCCTCGGCCTCGGACCAGCTGCTGCTCTCGCTGGTGGAGAACCTGCTGCGCCAGGATCTGGATCCCGTGGAAGAGGCCCTGGCGCTGCAGCGTCTGACGGACGAGCACGGCTTCACCCAAGAGCAGGTGGCCAAGGGCATCGGGCGCGATCGCTCTACGGTGACCAACGCCCTGCGCCTGTTGCGCCTGCCGCCAGCCGCCCTGGATGCCCTGCGCCACGGACTGATCTCCGTGGGGCACGGCAAGGCCCTGCTCTCCCTGCGCGCCGCGCGGAAGCTCCCCTCCCTGCTGGAAGAAATCCAGCGCCTGGGCCTGTCCGTGCGCGCCACCGAGCGGCGCGTGGCCGCCCTCAACGACGCCAAGCGCCCCGGCCAGGCGACCGCGCCCTCGCCCTACGCTCCAGCCGAGGACCTGCTCAGCCGCAGCCTGGGCTCCCAGGTCCGCATCACCAGCCGCAAGCAAGGCGGCGGGCGCATCATCATCCAGTACGGCAGCGAAGAGGAGCTCATCGGGCTCGTGGAACGCATGCGCGGCCGGGAATAGCGAATTGTCCAAGCCCCGTTACCCTCTGACCGGCCTGCTGGGCGCGGGCACCCTGGTGGAGGGCGACATATCTTTCGAAGGGCGGCTGCGCATCGACGGCCGCTTCCGAGGCCGCATCTACAGCGACGACCTGCTGGAGGTGGGCGAGCAGGGGTATATCGAGGGGCAGGTGGACGTGGCGCGCGCCGTGGTGGCGGGCGTGGTGGAGGGAATGCTGCAGGTGCGCGACGCCCTGGAGGTGGAGAGCACCGCCGTGATCCGCGGCGAGCTGGTGGTGGCGCGCATCCGCGTGGCGCCTGGAGCCACCGTGGAGGCCAAGGTGCGCCGGGTGGGGCGGGTGGCCAAGGATTCCTAGTCCACGTATCCCAGCGCCTCCAACGCCATCAGGGTCTGCTCATCCGCCTGCAGCGGAGCGCCCATGGACGCGGGCTGGGCCAGGAAGGCCCGCTGCGCGCGCTCCGTCAGGGCCTGCGCGCGATCGGGCTCGGCCTGAGACAGGTCGGTGGTCATGCCTGGGTCCGCACGCAGGTCGTACAGCGCCGCCGCGCCATCGTCACGCAGCAGCAGCGCACGGTCGCCCTCGCGCACCAGGCGGTAGGCCTGACCCACGGCGCCCAGGCTCGGATCGGTGGCCCAGACGCCGGCCTCGATGAAGCGCGGCCCGCTCCCGCCCGCGGCCACGTCCAGCAGCGAGTCCCCCGCCTCCAGGCCGGCCAGGTCCAACAGCGTGGCGTGCAGCTGCTGCATGGCGACAGGGGCGGACACGCGCTGGCCGGCCTGCAGCCGCCCGGGCGCAGCCACGACCAGGGGCACCTGCAGCACCTCCCCGTAGAGCGTCTGGCCGTGGCCCAGCTGCCCGTGCTCCCCCAGGTACTCGCCGTGGTCCGCGGTGACGGCCACCACGCCGGCCGCGCGACCGCTGCCATTCCAGCCCTGAACCAGGGCCCGCAGGGCGTGATCCAGGCGCAACAGGTCGCCGTCGTACAGATCCGAGATCAGCTGCCGGCCCGCGGGGGGAATGCGCAGCCGTTGCTGGGCATACTCCTTCTCGCCGCTGTAGCCATCGCCGTCGGGATCCGTGGCCATGGAGATGCCCGGCCCCCTGGGCGCTGAGAGCAGGTAGGGCCGCGCCCAGTCCGGGGCCTGTTCCGGCAACAGGGCCTGCTCATGGGCCGCGGACCAGGGCACGCCGGGCGCCAGCAGGTAGGGCGCATGCCCGCTCATCAGGTTCACGAAGAGGAAGAGCGGCCGCGCGTCTTGCTGCGCCATGACGTCGAGGGCGGCCGCCACCACCTGCGAGTCGCGCTCCTTGCACTCGGCCCGCTCGAAGCCGCGCGTCAGGCCCAGGCTGGGGTGCAGCAGCACATTGCCCGAGACGCTGGCTGTGCGGTAGCCGGCCTCGCCCAGCCTGGAGGCCAGGGTGGGCAGCTCGAGCCCAAGCGGCGTCAGCTGCCACTCGCTCTGCTGGCCGGCGGCTCGCAGCGCGTAGCGCTCATCCGAGGTCCAGTGGGCTCCGTGCTCCCAGGGCGAAAGCCCGGTGAAGAGCGAGGCGTGGGAGGTCCAGGTCCAGGAAGAGGGCGCGGTCACGTCCTCGAAGAGCACGCCGGCCGCGGCGATGGCCTCCAGCTGCGAGCCGGTGGGGCGCTCGTAGCCGTAGGCGGACATGCGATCCGCGCGCACCGTGTCCAGCACCACCAGCAGAATGTCCGGCGGGGCGGGGGGCGGGCCGGGTTGCTCGCAGGCCGCCAGGGTCAGGGCCAGCGCGAGCGCGGGCCGGATCACCTCGCTGGAAGGGGGCATGGAGATGGACTAGTCCGCTGACAGGTTGTACGTGGACCACAGGTAGTAGACGCCATCCGAGGCGGCGACGGCCTCTTTCCAGGAGAGGCAGCCGCTCCAGTCGGTATTGAGGTCCTCATCCGCCTGGTACGCCAGACCGACCCAGGACTGGACGCCCTCGGAATAGCTGAACGCGTCGTCCAGCGGTCCGGTCGCGAGGTCGGCGGCGAAGAGGTAGGGCTCATAGCTCTGATACCAGGAGGATGCGTTGTCCTCGAACCAGCCGATGGTGTCCTTGTTCAGCGGTTCCAGGACCATGGCGCCGCCCTCGACCAGGCCGTCGTAGGGATCGCCCCCCAGGGGGCTGGTGTCCACGCCCTCGCAGTTGCCCCAGGTCTGTCCTTCCGCGAAGGTCACCTGCGCCTCGAAGGAGCCGGAGAACTTCGACGATGCGGAGAGGCCCCAGACCCAGGTGCAGGCCATGTCCTGCAGCCCCGAGGCGTACCAGGGCCCCGACTCGATCAGGCTCACCGTGAGGATCGGCTCGCGCCCCACATCGAGCCCGTCGCTCCAGGGTTCCACCACGCCCGACCTCAGGCCGAACATCGCATCCCTCTTCTTGGCGTCCGCGGCGAGGGGCGGTGGGGCGCCCGCATCGGGCAGGCGGAAGTTGGGGCTCATGATGTAAAAGACGCCCTCGGCCCCCTTGGCCACCTCGTCGCGGTCGTAGAACTGGCCGAAATCGCTGTGGTTTCCGTCGTCGGCCTGGTAGAGCCAGGCGTAGAGGGCGACAGAGCCGAGGCCGCCTTCCAAGGTGGTATCGAAGGAACCGAAGCTCGCGTCCGCCCCGATCGCCCATGGGCTTGCGGCGGTATTCGCGCTGTATGGGGCGGCGTACTCCCGCATGAACGCCACCAGCTCCTCGCTGGGGTGCTCGAAGCGCAGACCGCCCCCATCGATCCCCAGCTCGTAGATCAGCTCCGCTCCTCCTTGGTCGGCGGCCAGATCGCAGTTGCCGTAGTACCCCTCCGCGGTGTAGCTCGTCGTAAAGGCGTGGTAGGCATCCGCATCGTGGGTCTCGACCGCATCGATTCCATAGTACAGCTCGCAGAAGTCCTGCGAGCTCCCGCTCGTGAGGTAGTCCTTCTCGTAGAGATCGACGACCAGCATCGGGATGTAGTCCTGCGAGTCGTTCGCGTAGCCCCAGTTGCCCAGGGCTCCGTCCTGCACACCGGTCAGCCCCCAGACCCTGCCGTACTCCGGTTGCAGGTAGGCATCGCTGTCTGCGTCGCTGTCGGTGTCGGCGTCGGTGTCGGCGTCCGCGTCGGTGTCGGCGTCGGTGTCCGCGTCGGTGTCCGCGTCGGCGTCCGTGTCGGTATCGGCCTCCGCAGGCGCCGTGTCCTGGCCCTTGTCGTCGCACGCACCCAGCAACAGCGCGAGTGACAGACCCGCCAGCCGGAACCTGTGAAGCATCCTGCGCGCCATGGTCTCCTCCTGCCGCCATCCAGGCGAAGCTTGCCCCTGTGGGGTAACACCTTCCCCTGTTGAGGCTCCGGCGCCGCCGGCGGGGGCCGGCAGCGCTCCTTCAGCCCATCCTCGCCCGAAAGCCAGAAAATCCCGCCTCGAAGGCGCAGAAGGGTGTGGACCTGGGAGCAGGTGCTGTGAGCAGCAGGGCCTGGTGGAGGTGCTCCCCGGCTCGTAGCGGCGTCATCGACGAGTGATGCGCTGCGCCGGAGACCGGCTGGCAGGGGACAGCAGGGACCACCCTAGTGGACCTGGAAATCGGCCCACTCCGGGAGACGGAGCCACTCCTGATGGTCCACGGAAGTGTCGCGCCGGGCCCCTTCTTCGTCAGAGTCGGTGCAGGAGCAGGCTGGTATCGGGGGACGCTGGAGGCCAAGGCGTTCACAGAGCGCCCACCATAGATCGAGCCTGCCAAAGCGGGTCTTCACCGGTCCTTTTCGCATCCGCGTCCGGCGAGACCATTCTGGCCGGTCGAACCGAACCTATCCTGGAAGAACTCTCCGCCACGCCACCTTCATAGGCGAGACCAGATGCTCGACCTTGTCTTGGACCCCGACCTCGTCCAAGCGGGGCTCCAGGATGAGCTGGAAGGTGGTCCAGCCGTCGGAGGTGGGTGACACCGCCGTACAAGCCACGCCCGCCGCGGCTCGGTGAGCGTCGCGCAGCGTCGCAGACAGGCGCTCGTAGTCTGGAGTCGTGCGATTGATCCAGACCCACGCCTCTCTGCCACCCTCGACTGCGGCTGCGCGAACCTTGAGCACCCTGAGCGCTGGCGAGACTCCAGCAGCGATGTCTCGCACGGTAGTGGTCGCCCAGGACATCAGATCATTCCACGCCTCCGCATTGCCACGGGTGACGGGGGGCGTGTCCAGCCAGAGCTCGTCCGAGAGTTTTCGAAGCAGCTCTCGACGCTTGTTCGCTTCGACGCGCCTCGTCGTTGGGCTCACCCCCTCCAGGCGGCTGAGCTCCACTATCGTCAGCACCATGGACATGACCCTCGCCCAGTTCGGGAACGCCAGGTCCTCGGCATCGAGCACCGATTTGAGTTGCTCCTCGTGGGCGAGCTGGAAGGTCAGCGCGTTCCCGGCGGCGAGTTGCTGCGCGACTCCTGCTCCGCTCAGCTCCGAGAGAATCCCAGCGACAGCCCGCTTCGAGTAGCCAGCCTCCGTGAGCTCGGACGCACGCGTCCAGGTGCTTGCTCTTGCGATCAGCTCGCTGAGTACGTCGGCCCTCGCCCCGACCCCGCATAGCGCCCGAACCCGGAAACGCAGCAGCGCGGGGCGCTCGACCGGTAGGCGTCGGGCCTTCACCTCTGGCGGGCGGGACCAGGCTGGCGCGCCTTCGTCTGGCCACCTCACCCTGGCGTGCTTGCGCAGTGTGGCGGCGAGCCCGTAGAACTCCCCCCTTGCCGCCTCGGGCAGGTCCTTGGAAAGACCCTGCAGCCGGCTGACCGAGAGACGACCGGCGTGCGAGGCGCACCAGCTGTAGACCTGCTCCCTCAAGCGGGGATCGAGCTCGAATAGTGACGGGAACGAGACGATCAATGGCTCGGGATCGAGGGCCACCCTCTGGTGATGGCGCACGACACCCGGTACGCCGAGTTCCGTGAACACGCTCCAGCCCAAATCGACCAGCTCCCTGCGCAGCAACTCCCTATACATCGGGCTCCTCGACGCCCAACTCGGCAAGGACAGGCAGAAGGAGCATGTCGCGGAACCCCTCGGAAGGATCGTGGGTCCGGCACCACCTCGCAGCGGCGACCAAAGCACCCGGCGTCGGCTCGAGACGGAGAAGATCTGCGAGGTGCTTGCTCCTGTCGGGCCAGTGGTCAGCCGCCGCGTACAGCTTGAACGCGACGAGGTCTTCCACCGCAGCAAGACGGATCGTGAGCGTCCCGTACCTCCGGACGACCGCCCGTTCCTCGAAGCCGGCGGGCAGTCCCAGGTCCACCAGCCCTGCGGGTCCAGGGTTCAGCCAGTCCTCCTCCAGGTCGAGCGCGTCCGCGACGTCAGAGATGGCGCGAACCAGACCATTCGGGAAGGGCTCGGCCCGATGCCACTGTCCGTCCTCTACCCGCGCGACCGCGTCCAGGTCCTTTGTGGAGCGCTCGATCAGCCCGAGGAGCAACAGGGCTCCTCCGCCTATGACGACGAGATCATACCGCTCGTCGCGGTCCTGGAGGAGCTGGCCGAGGGTGGCAAGCGCCTCATCGAGATCGGCGTCCTTGAACATATCGAGAAGATAGCGCTCTCACTTCAGGAAGTCAATGTTCTCGGACTTCGGCGACGTAGATGTCATCACCAGAGTGAAGCGGACCTCGCTCCATCCCTCCACCTCGACCGCCCAGGTCAGAACGTCGCCCAACATCCCCCTCCACTCCACTGCTCTGACCGGGGGCGACCTGTTCCTGATGAACCGGCATCCTACCGGCTCGAATCCTCGTCGGTGGCCCCGTCCGCCAACGGGATCACACGCTTGGCCGCTGCCACAAAGCTGGGATCGTTGGTGACGAAGAGGAAGGTCGCTCCGTGCTCTTGCTCTTTCCGCCCGCCGTCACAAACTCCGCGAGCAAGCGGTACTGCAGGGTGAAGCCAAGATCCCTGGCGGGCCGCATCTCGGCGGCGACGTGCGGAGGAGATCCCAGGCCAGATCCGATGGACGCCTCCACCCCCGTTGTTGGAGCGGCTTCCCTGGCGCGATCGCTGCACTCCCTCGTCTCCATGTCTCTCATCTTCCTGCCTCCGCTCTGCGGCTGTGGTGGCGACCGCGACTGCGGCCGCGCCTACGCCGTCCTGCGGCCGAAGGAGGTGGAGATCGCCGCGGGAGATCCGGACTGCGACTGCGATCTCGACCTGGTCGTGGCCAACGAGGGATCCGACGACCTGTCGATCCTGTTCAACCAGGGGGACGGCTTGTTCGCCGATGGCGGCTCCCTGCCAACAGGCGACGATCCCGAAGCCGTGGTCCTCGCGGATCTCGACGGAGACGGCGACATGGACATCGTCGTTGCCAGCGAAGGCTCCGACGACCTTGTCGTCTACCGGAACGACGGGGGCGGCGGCTTCGTTTCATCGGTCTCCTATCTGGTGGGCCGGGCCCCGGAGTCGGTCGCTGTCGGAGATCTGGACGGCGACGGGAGTCCGGACCTCGTCCTGTACTGCAACTCAGCCTTCCCCTGGTTCCCGACCACAACGCCATCGATGACCTGGATGAGCCTCCGGATCGCGGCCGACCTTGGCCGCCCGGGCGCGGAACCGGCAGCACCGGCTGTGGCCAGAGCAACCACAGCCCCCGGTACACGCACCCCTGCCTTGCCCATCACCGCTCAACATCCCGCCACCTTCAAAGCCTTCAGAACCACGGCGTCACGCCGCCTCGCGGTAGCAGAACCGCAGCGTCCTACCAACGCGCCCCACCGAACAGCACCCACGGAAGCCTCGGCCTGCCCATCCCCCTCGATCAACGTGCCGTCGAGACCCTGGAGAGGCCTCTCGGCATGGCAATCCCAGACGTACTGTCTCACCGCCTAGGGGCGCCCTTTCTTGCGGGGCTTGGCGATCCTGGGCATCTTCGCTCGACCTCGAATGTGGAATGAATGTGGAAGCGATCACTTCGAGGTCCGTGATGATGGGAGAAATAGCGAATTTTGAGGGTAGTAGAGGCAGACGGATCCGAACACCACCTTCGCCCGACCGCCTGATTCGATCCCCGCTGCCCCATTTGAAGATGGAAAGTAGAAAAACCCCCCTGGAAGGCGGGGTTTGTTTGGCAGGGACAGAGGGACTCGGACATCCGTTACGGACCCGGCCGCCTGATTGGATACTCGAAAGCCCCTGAACTCAAAACACCGAAACCCCGCCTGAAAGGCGGGGTTTATGTGGCAGGGACAGAGGGACTCGAACCCCCGACCGCCTGATTTGGAATCAGGTGCTCTACCAACTGAGCTATGCCCCTGTAGAGCCCCGCCAGCTTATCCGTAGAGGCAAGGCCGGTCAAGATGCAGTTTCCTAGCCCGACTTGAAGCTCTCCAGATAGCTGGCCAGGGCGTCGAGATCCTGCTGCGAAAGGTCGGAGAAGCCGCGCATGGAGCTGCCCGACTTGCCCGCGCGGATGGCGCTCTTGACCGACGCCGCGTCGCGCCCCTTCCAGAAGGCCTGCGAGGTGAAATCGCTGGGCGGCGGGCTGAGCGCGACCCCGGCCGGACCCTGGCCGTTGCCCAGCTTGCCGTGGCAGATCAAGCAGTTGGACTGGTAGAGCTTCTTCCCCTTGGCATTGCCGCCGCCCGCCGGATCGGCGGCGGCGGATCCGACCAGTCCGAATACCAGGGCGGCCAGGCAGGACCAGAGAAGGACGGGGCGAAGAGGGCGCGGCATGGCGTCGCTCCTGAGCCGGGGGGCAGCTTCATCTTTACCACGACCTCGCAGGGTCAGCGCGCCCCGCGACAGCAAGACGTAGTATACTTTCCGAACCCCTCACCGAAGAAAGGCGGTTCCCATGGCTCGCATCCCCGCCCCCATCGTCCTGATCGCGCTGTCCCTGGCCTGCAACAAGGGCGAAGTATCCTCCTCGGAAGGCGGCGATCCCGCCGAGTGCGAAGACGGCATCGACAACGATGGCGACGGCTTCGCGGACTGCGCCGACCAGGACTGCTTCGGCATCTCCGTCTGCATCGAGGGCGATGTGGCCGGCGACTGCAGCGACGAGATCGACAACGACAACGACGGCTACACCGACTGCGACGACCAGGACTGCTGGCAGGAGTCGCACTGCGACGGCGGCGAGGCCGACACCGACGCCGACGCCGACGCCGATACCGACACCGACGCCGACGCCGACGCCGACGCCGACTCGGACACCGACGCCGACCTGGAACCGGTGCTCTTCATCAACGAGATCCTGGCCTCCAACGACACGGTCAACGCCGACGAGGACGGCGGCTACGACGACTGGGTGGAGCTGTACAACCCCACGCCGGCCGCCATCAGCCTGGACGGCTACACCATCACCCACGACCTGGACGACCCGGACTACTGCGAGCTGGAAGACGGCCTGGAAGTGCCGGCCCAGGGCTGGCTGCTGCTGTGGGCCGACGCCGACACCAGCGCTGGCGACGACCACATCTGCTTCACCCTCTCCCGCACCGGCGGCGAGGTGGGCCTGTACGACGCCGAGGGTGAAGAGATGGACGAGGTGGAGTTCGACGAGCAGCAGACGGACGTGTCCTACGCCCGCATCAGCGACGGCGGCGACAACTGGAACTTTGATCCAACGCCGACGCCCGAGGGTTCGAACGACTAGCTGCGCTCGCGCTTGCGCTGGTTCACGCTGTCCAGGAAGCGCTGCCACTCGTCGTTCTGCTCCTGGGCCACGCCGCGATGCACGTCGTCGTGGCTGATGCCCAGATCGCGCTCGGTCACCTCCCAGCCCACCTCGATGGCGTCTTGCCAGATCTCCTGGTCCACCATGGGGTTCAGGGCCGTGGGAAACAGCGGCTGGCCATCCTCGTCGATCATGTAGGGCGGCAGGTTCGCAGGCAGGCCCAGGGGCATGAGCGCCTTCTTGTGCAGCAGCTCTTCCACCGCCTCGTATGCGCCAGCTTTGAAGAGGCGCTGCACCTGCTGCAGCACCTCGGGGCGCGAGTACCACTTGTTCAGGGCTTCGTGTTGCGCTTCTGTGAGCATGACAACCTCCAGGCGCAGGCCTCATATCCCCGCTAGGCGGACTCGACGATCACTTGCTGAGGATCCTGCGGATCGTAGAGCACGGCGACGCTGTTGCCGGGTCGATACTGGCACGGGTGATGGTGGCAATAGGGCCCCTGGCTCATGGCCGCCGGGCCTGTTCGGGCCCCCTGGCCAGGGCGTAGAGATCGTCCAGCAGGGTGACGTGGCCCACCAGGTAGGTGTCGGGCCACTCGATGTTCCAGGCGCTGACGGCCTCGGGGGTGATCTCGCGCACGCAGCCCGAGGTGCCGTAGTTGATCAGCGTGTTGCCGTTGTCCAGGCGCATGGCCTCGCCCGCGTAGGTGGCGTAGTGCGGTACCTCCTGGCCGTAGCTCCAGATCTGGGTCAGGGTCTGGGTCTCGTCGTCCAGCACGTACTCGCGGGCGCGCTGCCCCTGCTGGCCGCCCAGGGTGTGGGTGGACACCAGCAACGTGCCCTGCTCGGTGTAGTGCACGTAGTGCTGCATGTCCCAGCCGGCCTCGGGAGGCTCGAAGCTCCAGCTGCCCTCCAGGCCGCCCCACTGCCGCAGCAGCTCGCCGCTGTCGCGTTGGATCTCCACGGCCGTGTCCGTGCGCCACATGGACCAGATGATCGTGTCGCTGCCGGAAAACCACAGCGTCTCGTTGGGATCGCAGTAATAGGGCGAGGTGCTGTACTGCTTCATCCAGTCGTTGCAGGTCCAGATCAAGCGGCGCTCGCCGTCGGCCTGCAGCTCCTCCAGGCGCGTGTTGGGCCAGTGGCTGTAGCTGTCGAAGACGATGCCGCCGTCGTCTGTCTCGTCGAAGGTGGAACCCAGGCCGGGCAGGGCGGTCTCCTCCGAGTAGGACAGGTCCAGGCTCATGCGATGGATCAAGGAGCTTTCGCCCACACCGTCCGTGTAGAGGCTGGTCTCTTCGAAGACCAGGTGGCTGCCGTCGCGGCTGGGCTTGGCGTGCATGGTGCAGCGGTTCTCGGGCACCTCCCAGTACCAGACCACGCGCCCCTGGCGGTCCAGGATGAAGAGCCACCAGGGCCCCTCGTACCAGTCCAGGGTGGAGAGCTCGATGCTGCCGAAGAGCCAGCGCTGGGGGCCGGCCAGGGAGGGCTCGCTGCTCTGGGGCTCGGGCCAGGGCAGCTGCTCGGGCACGGCTCCGGTGCTGGCCTGCTGCTCCTCGCTGTACAGGACCTGGCCCTCGAGCTCGTTGGCGACGCGCCAGCGCAGCTCGCTATCGCCGGGCACCCCCAGGATCAGCTCCTCCCGGGCGCCGCTGGCTCCGGACTCGGCCGGGGACTGCAGCCACTCGTCGTTCTCGAAGCTGAACTCGATCCAGGCGGCCTCCACCTGCTCCTGCTGCGTCCACTGCGCCAGCAGCACCGTGGCCACCTGCTCGTGCTGCTCAGCCGCCAAGTCGCTGACGGGCGCCAGCCCAGGGGAGGCGCTGTCGCCGCTGTCCGCCTGCTGGCTGTCCCCGCCGCTGTCGGGCTGGGAGTCGCCCTGCGCGCCGCACTGGCAGCCGACCGCCAGCAAGACCAGCCAGGGCATCAGCAGCGCGCGCATCGGTCCTCCTGTGGAGCCTAGGGAGCGAAGACGTAGAGATCCTCGACGAAGATGGTGCGCCCCAGCAAGCGCTCGTCCTCCCAGGAAACGTCCCAGACCACCTGGCTGTCCGCAGTGATCTCCCGCAGCCGGCTGCCTGAGCCGAAGTTGTGCAGGGTGTTGCCGTTGGGCAGGCGGTGGGCTTCCCCGGCCGTGGAGCCCTCAAGCCCCTCGTCCTCGCCGAAGCTCCACACCTGGCGCAACACCTGGTTCGGCCTGTCGAGCTCGTACTCGCGCACGGCCAGCACGTCGCTGTCGTCGGTCAGCTGGGTGGACAGCAGCAGGTTGCCCTCGTCGGTGTAGGTGGCGCCGTGCTGCCACCAGAACGCGGAGTTCTGGGGTTCGAAGTCCCAGGAGCCGTCCACGTGCCCCCACCAGCGCAGGCTGTAGCCGGTGGCGGCCTCGATCTCCACGACGCTGTCGAAGGAGTAGAAGGAGTAGAGGTAGGTGTCGGTGGGCTCGTGCCAGTACAGCGAGTTGGACTGGCAGTGGCCCACGTCGTTGACCATCTGCTGGAAGTCGTCGCAGGTCCACAAGGTCTCGGTGCTGCCGTCGGACTGCATATGGACCAGGGCCTCGTCGTCCCAGCTGGCGGCGCCCCAGACCAGCGTGCCGTCGTCGCGCTCGGTGAAGGCGTGGTGCAGGCCCGGCGTGGCGTAGCTTTGGACGATGGTGCCGTCGATCTTCATGCGATGCACCTGGGAGCCGGTGCCCGAGTCGTAGTCGGCCCAGTAGGTGGCCTGGTCCCAGAGGATGTCGTCGCCGTCGTAGGACTGGCGGATGTAGATGGTCCAGTGGTTGTTGGGAGTCACCAGGGCCCAGACCACGCGGGCCTGGCGGTCCATGATGAACTTCCAGTAGGTGCCGCCGGTCCAGCCGCCGCCCTCCTGGTTGATGCTGCCCAGCAGGTAGACGCCGCTGGGATCCCACTTGGCCTCCTCGGCCACCCGCAGGCTGGGTGCGGGAAAGCCGCTGGGCAGCTGCCCGGTTCCGGTGCGCCAGGTCTCGCTGTAGGCCGCCCCCTCGCCCTCGTCGTTGGCGATGCGGAAGCTGACCTCGCTGTTGTAGGGGATGCCCAGCAGCAGCTGCTCCTGTTGGCCCGCCAGGCAGTCGAAGGCCGGGCTCTCGAGCCACTCGTCTTCGTCGAAGCTGTAGACCACGTGGCAGCTGGAGTCCGCCAGCTGATCCCAGCTGACGTAGAGCAAGGAGCGGATGTCTTTGTGCAGGCGCCAGGTGATGTCGCGCACCTGGATGTTGGGATCGGCGTCGCTGTCGGCGTCGCTGTCCGCGTCGGCGTCCGAGTCGGCGTCGGCGTCGCTGTCGGTGTCCGTGTCCGTATCGGCGTCGGTGTCCGCGTCGGCCTCGATGCTGCCCGTGTCGTCGGGCTCGCAGGCCAGCGAGGCCAGGGCGACGGGCAGGACGAGGTGGAGGGGCTGCATGGCTTTCCTCGGCAGGATGGACGCGCGGGCTATTGTAGCCGGGCCCTATCGACAAGCAATCGTTCTCCACCAGGCAGCCGCGTGGGATACGAGGGGGGGCCCCTTTCACTCCCCGCAAGACCCGGATCTG
The DNA here is from genome assembly GCA_964454135.1 of uncultured Enterobacterales bacterium. Lineage (GTDB taxonomy): Bacteria > Myxococcota_A > UBA796 > UBA796 > JAFGLY01 > CAYVQL01. The sequence goes on from CAYVQL010000030.1 coordinate 29,836, forward strand.
CCATGACCGAAGCCAAGACAGCCGCCCCAGGCTGGAAGTTCTCCCGGCCCTTCTGGACCGCCAACATGGTCGAGCTGTTGGAACGCGCCGCCTGGTACGGCGTGTTCGTGGCCATCACGCTCTACCTGTCGCGCATCCTGGCCTTCACCGACATGCAGGCGGCCATGATCTCCGGCGTGCTGTCAGCCGGGCTGTACTTCCTGCCCACCTTCAGCGGCGCCATCGCCGACAAAATAGGCTTCCGCGCGGCGTTGGTGCTGGCCTTCGGGCTGCTGACCCTGGGCTACGGCGGCATGTGGGTGCTACCCACCTTGCTGGAGAGCGCCGGCCTGGCGGTCTACGGCGAGACCGTGGAGTTCACAGGCCTGCGCGAGAGCGCCGCCAAGTGGGGCATTGTCCCCGTGGTCCTGCTGGTGATGGTGGGCGGCTCCTTCATCAAGTCCGTGATCACCGGCACCGTGGCCCGCGAGACCACCGAGGCCAACCGCGCCCGCGGCTACATGATCTTCTACGCCATGGTCAATATCGGCGCTTTCTCGGGCAAGACCGTGGTCAAGCCCCTGCGCATGAGCATGGGCGACTCAGGGCTGGTGGTGCTCAACCTCTTCTCGGCCGGCTGCACGTTGCTGGCGCTGGTGCTCATCCTGCTGCTCTACAAGAGCAGCAAGACCGAGGGCCAGGGCAAGACCATGGGCGAGATCTGGGCCGCCCTGCTCAAGGTGCTTGGGCAGCCGCGCCTGTCGGTCCTCATCCTGATCATCACGGGCTTCTGGATGGTGCAGCACCAGCTCTACGCCACCATGCCCAAGTACGTGCTGCGCATGGCCGGCGAGGGCGCCTCGCCCTCCTGGTACGCCAACGTCAACCCGGCGGTGGTGGTGCTCTGCGTGCCCCTCGTCACGCACTTCATGCGCAACTTCACGGCCTTATCCTCGATGACCGTGGGCATGTTCATCATGCCCGTCTCGGCCCTGTGCATGGCCCTGGGCAATATGGTGGGCGGCGAAACCATGATGTGGATGCACCCGGTGGCCTTCATGATGCTGGTGGGCATCGGCTTCCAGGGGCTGGCCGAGAGCTTCATCTCGCCGCGCTTTTTGGAGTACTTCTCGCTGCAGGCCCCCAAGGGCGAGGAGGGCCTGTACCTGGGCTTCAGCCACCTGCACAGCTTCCTGTCGTCCATCTTCGGATTCGGGCTGTCGGGCTGGCTGCTGTCCCGCTACTGCCCGGATCCCAAGCTCTACGACAGCCCGGCCGCCTGGGAGGCGGCCAAGGCCGACGCCCACTACATCTGGTTCTACTTCGTGGCCATTGCCCTCAGCTCGGCCATCGCCTTGATCGTCTTCGGCAGGGTGACGGCGTATCTGGACGCGAAGAAGGCGGCCTGACCGCCCTACTCGTGCGCCCCCGTGTAGTCCACCCCGAACTCGCAGGGGAAGGTCACGCCGTAGATGGCTTCGGCTATGGAGCAGTTCGCCCCCTGGCAATCCATGATCAGGAAGTGGCCTCCATGCACGTTGGTCTCGTCCTGGAAGGTGCCGCTGGAGTCGATGTCCAGGGTCAACGTGATGCCGTAGTCCGCGACCTTCTCCACGTAGTTGATGGTGTCGCAGGAGAAGGCGGGCCCGGTGAGGTAGCAGGCCGTGCGCTCGTCCACCGCGATGATGCGTAGGTTGAAGCCCTGTTCCGTAGCCTTGCCGATCTGGAAGCGCTCCCCCTTGGCGGTGGGCAGCTCGCTCAGGATCGCCTTGCAGTTGGTATAGGGGAAGTCCACGGTCAGGTATTCCCAGTTCCCCTCGTCCGGCACGATGGGCACGGGGTCGCCCGTGTCCACGTCGGTGTCCGAGTCGGTGTCGGCGTCGGCATCGGCGTCGGTGTCGGCATCGGCGTCCGCATCGGTGTCGGCGTCGGCGTCGGCGTCGGCGTCGGCGTCGGCGTCGGCGTCGGTGTCGGCATCGGTGTCGGCGTCCACGTCGGACTCGAAGTCGGGGCTGGTGTCGTAGACCTTTTCTTCGCCGCAGGCCGCCAGGCCGACGAGCAGGAGGAGGAGGCTGATTCTTCGCATGTCGGAGGCTCCCTTGCAGGTGGCAGGAGCCGCTATCTGGCTGGCGCGAGGCAGACCACAAAGGGGCGTCATTTCGGTCTGCACCTTCACCGCGGAAGAGCTAGGTTTCTCCTGTACGTTCAGCCCGAAGGTCTGCCATGTCCCTGGTCCGTTTTCGCCCCCTCGCCAATCCCTCGTCCTTCCGCAAGCTGGCGGCCGCCATGTGGAAGGCGCCCAACGATCCCCACATCTTCGGCTTCCTGGATGTGGACGCCAGCCCCTCGTTGGCGCTGCTGGAGCGCTACAACCAGCGCTACGGCTGCAAGGTCACCGTGACCCACCTGGCCGCCCGGGCCATGGCCATGGTGCTGGGGCGCCACCCCGAGGTGAACGCCAAGGTGGGCTGGGCCAGCATCCTGCAGCGCAGCCAGGTGGACCTCTTCTGCCAGGTGGCCACGGACGGGGGGCGCGACCTCTCGGGCGCCAAGATCGCCTGCGCCGACCAGCTCTCTCTGAAGGAGCTGGCCCAGAAGCTGCGTGACTCGGCGGGCAAGATCCGCAAGGGCAAGGACCCCGCCTTCGAGCGCAGCCGCAACATGTTCAAGCTGCTGCCACTCTGGGCGCTGCGCCTGGTGATCGGCTTCTTGTCGTTGCTGAACAACACGCTGAACCTGCACCTGCCCAAGCTGGGCCTGCCGCGCGACGCCTTTGGCAGCGCCATGGTGACCAGCGTGGGCATGCTGGGCATCGACTCGGGCTTCGCTCCCTTCACGCCCCTGGCGCGCTGTCCCATCATCCTCTGCGTGACGCGGGTCAAGCGGCGCCCCTGGGTGGTGGGCGACGAGGTGGTCCCGCGACCGGTGCTGCGGCTCTGCGGCACCTTCGACCACCGCGTGATCGACGGCTTCCACGCAGGAGCGCTCTGCGGCGAGATGGAGAAGCTCTTCGACAACCCCCAGGACATGCTGACCGACAGCGAGCGAGCCGAGCTGGAGGATGCCTCGTGAACCCCTTCGCTGAGGATCTCTTCGCGGGACGGGTGGCCCTGATCACGGGCGGAGGCACGGGCATCGGCCTGGCCACGGCCACCCAGCTGGCGCAGTGCGGCGCCAGGCTGGCCATCGCGGGTCGCAAGCCCGGCAAGCTGGAAGCGGGCGTCGCGCAGCTGGAGGGCCAGGGGGCCGCGTGCCTGGCCCAGGCTTGCGACATCCGCGAGCCGCAGCAGGTGCACGAGCTGGTGGCGGCGGTGCTGGCGCGCTTCGGCCGGCTGGACATCCTGGTGAACAACGCCGGCGGGCAGTTCCCCACCCCCGCCGAGGCCCTCAGTCCCAAGGGCTGGAACGCCGTGATCCGCACCAACCTGACAGGCACCTGGAACGTCACCCAGGCCGTCGCCAAGCAGGCCATGCTGCCAGCGCGCGCCGGCGCGGTCGTGAACGTGATCGCCGACATCCAGCGCGGCTTCCCGGGCATGGTGCACACCGGCGCGGCCCGGGCCGGCGTGGAGAACATGACCCGCACCCTGGCCATCGAGTGGATCAGCCGCGGCATCCGCCTGAACGCGGTGGCCCCAGGCGTCATCCGCACGGCGGGGGTCTCCCAATACGGCGAGCCCCTGCTGGAGGCCCGCCGCCAGGAGATCCCGGCCAAGCGCCTGGGCACGGCCGACGAGGTGGCTTCCGTCATCTGCTTCCTGGCCTCGCCAGCGGCCAGCTTCGTGACAGGTGAGACCCTCTACGTGGACGGGGGCGCCCGCCTGTGGGGCCGCAGCTGGCCCATCCCCGATCCCGGGCCGAGCTGATGGCGCTCCCTCAGGCCGCCAGCCGCAGCCGCTCCTCGGGCGGCGCCAGGCGGATGCCCGTCAGGGCCATGTCCAGCGGGAAGTCGTCGGCTTGGCAGACCACCAGGGGATCCCAGAAGTCCAGGGGCTGCCTGTCGTCGAGGATCTCGCTCAACAGCCTGGCTGCGGCCTCGTCGCAGCTGTCCAGCAGATCCTGCGGCTCCCAGAAATCGGCTGTCGCGACCTGCTCGGCTTTGCCTGCCATGAGGTGGAACGCGTCGGACTCCAGCTCTCTGCGTTCAGTGGTCTGGGCCATCTTCGCCTCCATTCCTTCTCTGGGTTCCAGTTCCGTGCCATCTGTCTACAGCATCGATCGCAGAACGCCCTGCCGGGGGTCGGCCCGGGGTCAAGCGCGAAGGGGGGCGCCACGGTTAGGCTGCGGCTGATGCGCCCTCTGACACCAGCAGTCCTCATCTTGCCCTGCAGCGCCCTGGCCCTGGGCTGCCGCGACGCGGGCTTCGAGGTGGCGCTGTCCGTCAGCGAGGTGGTGCCCACCGTGGTCACGGCGCACTGGGACGTGGAGCTGGAAGACTGGAGCGCGGCTTGGCTGGAGTACGGCAGCGACGAGAGCTACGGCGAGCGGGCTGCCGCGGCCACGGAGGGGAGCGGACCCTACCGCGACCTGCTGCTGGGCCTGCTGCCCGAGAGCGACTACCACGTGCGGCTGGTGGTGGAGCGAGGAGGCGAACGCTACGAGAGCGACGACCAGGTCGTCACCACCGGGGCCAAGCCCGCTGAGCTGCCCTCCTACACCGTGCAGGCCGAGAGCTCGGCTGACACCTGGCAGGGCTACCTGGCGACCTCCATCATCGCCACGCCCCCCACCGCCGTCATCCTGGACGACGCTGGCGAGTACGTCTGGTGGTATCAGCCCGCCGAGGAGCTCTCCATGATGGGCCGTGCCGCGCTCTCGCGGGACGGCAAGGCCATCTTGTACAGCGACATCAACCTCAATGGCAACGACGACAACCGCCTCTACCGCGTCAGCCTGGACGGGAGCGAGCTGGAGAGCTGGGAGCTGCCAGGCTTCCACCACGACTTCGTGGAGCTGCCCGACGGCACCGTGGCCTATCTGGCCATGGATCCGCGAACCATCGACGGAGCCGAGGTGCCGGGCGACCGGCTGATGGAGCTGGCGCCCGACGGCAGCATCAGCGAGATCTACAACATCTGGGACGACTTCGAGTACGAGGGCAGCAACAAGTCCCTGACGGGGACCTGGTGGCCCCACGCCAACGCCATCGATCATCTGCCCGAAGAGGACGCCTACCTGGTCTCCTTCCTCACCCTGGACGGGATCTTCAAGATCCACCGCGCCAGCGGGCAGGTCAGCTGGATCCTGGGTGGCGAGCACAGCGACTTCACCCTGCCCAACGGCGGCAGCTCGCTCTTCGACCACCAGCACCAGATGCACTGGCTGGGCGACTCGATCCTGGTCTTCGTCAACGGCGAGCTGCCGGACGGCACCTCCCACGCGCTGGAGTACGCCCTGGACGAGCAGACCGGCACAGCCGAAGAGACCTGGTCCTATTGGCCGGATACCGAGTTGAACTCCATCATCCTGGGCGACGTGCACCGTCTCGACACGGGCAACACCCTGGTGAGCTTCTCCTACTCGGGCCAGATCCACGAGGTGAATCCCCAGGGCGAGCTGCAGTGGAAGCTGGCGGGCATGATGGGCGCCGCCATGGGCTACGTCACCTGGATGGACTCGCTCTATGTCGATGCGCCGTGAACCAGCCGCGGCGGGATCGAACCGCGCCCCTGTTTTCCCCTCCGGGCCTCCCGCGCGGGGATCCCCCTCCCCTGCGGGGCACCCTCTCCCCGCTGCTCGCGGCCCTGCGGGGAGGCCGAACAGCATGTGGTACGACAAATCCGTCTCCGGTTCTCACCGAATCCGCGCAGCCCTGCTCCTGCTGGCCTGCCAGGCCTGCGCCGGCCATGAGACCCTGCTGCTGGAGGACGCCAACAACTACGGCTTCGCCAGCGAGCTGGACCTGCGCTCCTACGAGCTGGCTGCGCCGGGCGATCCCAGCATCGACTGGTCCGCGCTGAGCGCCGACCTGCAGGGGCACGCGCTGGATCCCGTACAGGACGTGCTCACCCTGGCGGTGATCGTCCTGGCCGGCTTGAGCGAAGAGGAGGTGGAGGTCGGCCTGGCTCGCGACTCGCTGCTGCAGAGCGAGGTGACGCTCTACGTCTCGGGACAGCCGGGCTCGGTCACGTCCATGGCCCTGAGCGAGCTGACGGTGATGGGCAATGACATCGACGTGGAGAGCTACTTCGTCGAGGGCTCGGGCAGCTGGCTGGTGGCGCTCAGCGACAGCGAGGTGCCGGGCATCGGCAACCGCATGGCCGCCTTCCTGCGGCCCAGCGCCGCCAGCGAGGAGCAGCGCGCCGAGCTGCAGGACGACAGCGCCAGCCTGCAGCTCGAGGTCGACCTGCAGAGCCTGGTCCCCGCGCCCGCGCCGGCGGACGAGCCCTCGCTGACCCTGGACTGGGCCGCCCTGAGCCAGGACGGACAGGGCCAGCCCTGGACCGGCAAGGCGGACCAGCTGCTGCTGGCGCGCTTCGACGCCAGCCTGGCTGAGCTGGAGGCCGGCTTCATGGACCTGGAGCTGCTGGCGGATCCGCTCTGGACGCTGGATTTCGGCGGCGGCAGCAGCGCGGACCTGTCCCAGCTGGCCGACACCAGCCCGCCCTTCACCGGCATCGACGACAGCGGGACCTGGCTGCTGGCGCTGATCTGTTCCGGCTGCACGAACCCGGCGCCGCTCTTCTTGACGGTGTTGGAGGTGGAGGGCTGAGGGCGGCTCGCGGCCCCCTCGCGCCAACCGAGCTCGGGGGCGATCCCTCGCCCCCTGCCGACCGGTTGCGCTTCTCTCAAGCGGCGGGAGGCTCGCTGACCTCAAGCCGGTCAACTGTCCGTCAAGCCAGGCCAATGCCGAGACCGGGCTTGCCAGCCCTGGCTCCCCACGCTTCAGAAAGCATGTCCCCCAGCCACAGGAAGGACCATGCACTCCGGAACGCACCACTCCCTCCTCCTCATGCTCCTGCTTCCCGCCGCCAGCGCCTGCACCCCGGAAGAGGCCCTGTCTTCCAGCCACCCCGGCACGGGCGATCCCTGCTGCGAGGCCTGTCACCAGCTCGACGACCACAACCAGGGGCTGGATCCCCACGAGTGCGCGAGCTGTCACGGCAGCAACGGAGCGCCGCCGGGCCATGGCGAAGAGGGTCCCTGCACCGACTGCCATGGCGAGACGCACAGCTGCGCCAGCTCTCCGGACCCGCAGAGCTGCCAGACCTGTCACGCCAGCGGGCCCTGAGTCCCCTTCCTCGGCTCGACGGCGGCTCGCAGAATTGCCATACTTCGGCTGGCTCCCTCGCCAGGTCCGCCCGGTGGTCTTGAACTCGCACCGCATCCTGTCTCTCGCCGTAGCGCTGCTGCTGTCCTGCGAAAAGGGCCAACGCAAGCAGCGGGCGCCCGAGGACAGCGCTCCCACCCAAGACACCGGCCCCGCCACCGGCACCAGCTGCGACAGCGGCTACCTGGAAGACGAGGGCGACTGCGTGCCCGCCGCCTGCGGCACCGGGACCTGGGGCGCCCTGGAGCTGGACGAGAACACGGTCTACGTGGACAGCACGGCCGCCGAAGGCGGCGACGGCAGCCAGGCCGCGCCCTACACGTCCATCCAGGCGGGGCTGGACGCTGCCGGCGACGCGGACGGCGGCATGGTGGCGGTGGCGGCCGGCAGCTACCCGGAGACCCTGGAGCTGGGGCGCTCGCATGCGGACGCGCACCTGGCCGGGCGCTGCAAGGAGCTGGTGATCATCGACGCGAGCGTGGGGGACGGGCGGACGGCGGGGATCGACGTGGACACCAGGTCGTACGCGGTCAGCGTCTCGGGGATCACCGTGAGCGGATCAGCCTATGTCGGGGTGCTGGTGGCATCGGGGACGGCGACGATGCGGGACTGCGCGGTGCTCGGCACCGGGTACGCGGCCCTCGGGGCCTACCAGGCCAGGACGTACGAGTCTTCGCTCACAGCGGAGTCCTGCGAGATAGCGGGGACCACGGGGCTCGGCCTCCTGGCCGGGGACTCCGGCACCACGGTCACCCTGCGCGAGACGACCATCAAGGACACCCAGTCCGCCGAGAGCGGGGGCAACGGATACGGCATCGATGTCTACGGAGGCGCGGACCTCAGCCTGGAGTCCTGCCAGGTCTCGGGGAACATGGCGGTGGGCCTGTTCGCCGAAGGAACCGGCACTTCGGTCACGCTGCGCGAGACCAGCATCACGGACAATCTGCCCAATGCGAACGAGCAGGGTGGATACGGCGTCGAGATCCTGGACGGCGCGAACCTGAGCGCGGAGGAATGCGAGGTGTCCGCAAACACAGCGGCCGGCATCGTCGCCTACGACTCCGGCACTACGGTCATGTTGCGCGAGACGACCATCCAGGGCACCCTGCCCGACGCGCACGGGGAAGGCGGATACGGCATCCGGGTCGACAGCGGCGCGAGCGTGGAGGCGCAGGCCTGCGACATCGCGGGCAATACGGAGGCGGGCATCATCGCAACGGACTCCGGCACCACGGTCACGCTGTGGGAGACGACCGTCCAGGACACGCAGGCCGACGAAGGCGGGTGCGGGTACGGCGCCTATGTCCACGAAGGCGCGAGCCTGACCATCGAGGCCGGCGAGCTGTCGGGGAACACGAAGGCAGGCATCATGGCGGTGGGCTCCGGCGCCACGGTCACGCTGCAGGAGACGACCATCCGGGACACGCAGGCCGACGAAGACGGGAACGGGTATGGCGCCTACGCCTACGAAGGCGCGAGCTTGGCCATCGAGGCCAGCGAGCTGTCGGGGAACACGAGGATCGGCATTGCCGCGCACGGATCCGACACCACGGTCACGCTGCGGGAGACGACCATCCAAGGCACTCAGCCCGACGAGGAGGGGCTGGGCGGATTCGGCACCGAGGTCGTTGGCGGCGCGAACCTGAGCGCGGAATCCTGCCTGCTGTCAGACAACACCGGAGTCGGCGTCTTCGCCGAGGAGACCGGCACCACGGTCACACTGCGGGAGACGACGGTCCGGAACACCCAGGCCAACCTGCACGGGGTCGGTGGCCAGGGCATCCAGATCGGCGCTGGCGCGAGCCTGGGCGCGGAGGACTGCCTGTTATCGCGGAACACGGGATCGGGCCTGGTGGCAGCGGGCTCCGGCACGACGGTCCGTCTGCAGGGGACCGCCATCCAAGAGACCCAACCCGACGAGACCGGGCTGCACGGATACGGCATCCAGATCTCGGGCGGTGTGAGCCTGGAAGCGGAGACCTGCGAGATCTCGCGGAACACGTCCATGGGCCTCAGGGCCGTTGGTTCCGGCACCTCGGTCGCGTTGCGGGAGACGACCATCCGAGACACCCAGCCCAAGGAGAACGGAGAGGGCGGAGCGGGCGTCACCATCTACGGCGGCGGGATCCTCGAGGCCGAGGCATGCGAGTTCTCGCAGAACAGGGGGGCAGGCCTCGCTGCGCAAGGACCCCGTACCAGCGTCACACTGCGGGACACGAGGATCCTGGACACGCAGCCCGAAGAAGACGGGAGGTACGGAGCAGGCGTCCAGGTCACAGGCGGCGCGAGCCTGGTGGCCAAAGCCTGCGAGATCTCAGGCAACGTATCCATGGGCATCATCGCCGACGGATCCGGCACCACGGTCCATTTGCGGGACACGGTCATCGACTCGATGAGCTCCGGAGAGATCTACACCGTCGGCGTCGGCATCAATGCCCAGGAATCCGCCACCGTCGAAGCGACCGCCGTCGAGCTGTTCTCGAACGCGGGACCGGGACTCTACATCGTCAATGAAGGCACCCGCCTCTCCTGCACGGACTGCACGATCTCCGACAACCAGTTCGCAGGGGCAGTCGCAGTGGTCGGCGCTTCCCTCGATCTGCATGACTCCATCATCGAGGGCACCGGCGAGCAGGAGAACCTGGGGGGCGGCACCGGCATCTACGCCAATCCCTGGGTTGGCGATCCTCCGACTCTGTCCGTCTCCTCCTCCACCATCCAAGACAATCCCATCGCCGGCGCATGGCTCTCCGGCGAGGGCCCCTACTCGTTCTCGGGCAACACCATCCGCGGAGGAGAGGGCTGGACCCGCGAGACCCTGACCAAGTGCGGCGACGCGGTCTACGCCAGCGGCAGCGTCGAGCCGGGGAAGGGAAGCTCGGGACTGCTGCTGGAGAACAACGAGCTGCGGGACGGCCTGGGCGCCGGCCTGTTCCTGCACAACGCCTCGGCCAACCTCTCGGGCAACACCTACCTGGACAACGCCGTGGACCTCATCTCGCAGGGCACGGGCTGCGACGTGCCTCCCAACGGCTACGATGACGCCGCCCTGGGCAGCGCGGAGCTCTGTCCCACCTACGATTACGCCACTTGCGAGGATCCCTTCTACCTGTACCTCGAGCTGGTCGAACCCGAGCCGAGGCACCCAGAGAAGGTCGCGCTGCTGACCGTTCCCGGTCCACGGCCGGACTACCTGCGCCTGCTGCCGCGCCTGCAGCCCGCGCGCCTCAGCCTGCCGCCCCGCCGACACGGACACAGCGCCCCCCCCTTCGCAGCCAGGACGCCTCGAGAGCCCCCGCCGCCCACCCACCGGTGACCAGAGAACCGCCATGCACCACCCGCTCCTGCTCTTCGCCGCCTGCGCCCAGCACCAGATCCCCCAGCCCGAGCCCGCCTTGCCGCCGCAGCCACCGGTGGCCGAGCAGCGCGCCTACCTGCACCGCGAGCACGGCGTGGAGCGCCCCGACCCCTACCACTGGCTGCGCCAGCGCGAAGATCCCGCCGTCATGGCCTACATCGAAGCGGAGAACGCCTACACCAAGGCCATGACGGCCCCCCTGGCGCCCCTGCGCAAGCAGCTCTTCGACGAGCTGCTGGGCCGCATCCAGGAGACCGACAGCACGCCCCCCTACGGCCACGGCGACTGGCTCTACTACACCCGCACCGAGCAGGGACGCCCCTACGAGATCCACTGCCGGCGGCCCCGCCACGAGGAGGGCGCCGAGCAGGTGCTGCTGGATCAGAACCTGCTGGCCCAGGGCCACGACTACTTCGAGTTGGGCGCCTGGCGGACCAGCCCCGACCACGGCCTGCTGGCCTACACCACGGACGTGGCGGGCGACGAGATCTACAGCCTACGCTTCCGGGACCTGCAGACAGGAGAGGCGCTGCCCGACCAGGTGGAGGCCAGCTACTGGTCGGTGGTCTGGGCCAACGACAACCGCACCGTCTTCTACCTGACCCTGGACGATGCCCTGCGACCCTGGCGTGTCTATCGCCACGTGCTGGGCACGCCCCAGTCCGAGGATGTGCTGGTCTACCAGGAGGACGACGAGCGCTTCCACATGGGCCTGTCCAGGACCCGCAGCGGCAGCTACGTGCTGGTCACCCTGAGCAGCACCATCACCACCGAGATCCGCCTGCTGCCGGCGGACGAGCCCACAGCCCCGCTCGAAATGCTGGCGGAGCGGCACCACGGCACGGAGTACGCAGCGGACCATCGCGGGGACCGCTTCTGGATCGTCACCAACGACTGCGACGACGAGACGGGCGCGCACAGCGACGGCGCCCTGAACTTCAAGCTGGTCTCGGCCCCGGTTCAGGCGCGCTCCCGCCAGGCCTGGCAGGACGTGCTGCCCCATCGCGAGCAGGTGCGCGTGCTGCGCGTGCAGGCCTTCGCCTCGCACCTGGTGGTCTGGGAGCGCGAGGATGGCCGGGTGCGGCTGCGGCTCTTGGATCCGGAGAACGGGGAATCCCGGTACATCGCCCTGCCCGAGGACTCCTACTGCCTGTGGCGCGAGGACAACCCCGAGCACGACGCCAGCGGCTTTCGCTTCGGCTATTCCTCGCTGGTCACGCCCGACTCGGTCTTCGAGGCCGACCTGGCCAGCGGAGAGCTGCGCCTGCTCAAGGAAAAGCCCGTGCCGGGCTACGACCGCAGCCTCTACGTCTCCAAGCGCCTGCTGGCCCCGGCTCGCGACGGCGAACAGGTGCCCGTGGCCGTGGTTCATCGCAAGGACCTGGCCCTGGACGGCACCCACCCCATGCTGCTGGTGGGCTACGGGGCCTACGGCAGCTCCTACGACGCCGAGTTCCACGCCACCGCGCTGTCGCTGCTGGAGCGCGGCTTCGTCTTCGGCATCGCCCAGGTGCGCGGGGGCGGCGACCTGGGCCGCCCCTGGTACGAGGCGGGCAAGCTCAAGAACAAGATGAACAGCTTCACCGACTTCATCGACAGCGCCGAGCACCTGGCGCAACAGGGCTATACTTCCCCTGACCGGCTGGCCATCGCCGGCACCAGCGCCGGCGGCCTGCTGATGGGCGCCGTCGCCCATATGCGGCCCGACCTGTTCCGCGTCGTGGTGGCCCGCGTGCCCTTCGTGGACGTGGTCAGCACCATGCTGGACGAGAGCATCCCCTTGACCGCCATCGAGTGGGAGGAGTGGGGCGATCCCCGCGACAAGAGCGACTTCGATGCCATGCTGGCGTACTCGCCCTACGACAACGTCAGCGCCCAGGCCTACCCCGCCATGCTTGTCACCAGCGGCCTGAACGACCCGCGCGTGCAGTACTGGGAGCCCACCAAGTGGGTGGCCAGGCTGCGAGCTCTGGGCACCGGGGATCAGCCTCTGCTGCTGCGGACCCACATGGGGGCCGGCCACGCCGGGGCCTCGGGTCGCTACGGCCACCTGGAGGATCGCGCCCTGGAGTACGCCTTCATCCTTTCGGTGCTGGAGGAGGGGGGGGTGCTGGAGCGGGGGGCTGGGGAGTAGCTGCAGGCGCTCATGCCGCCCCTCCACGATTGGCCTTGGGCGCAAGATACCGGGACTTGAGACGGTAGTAGCTGCGCGCGAAGAAGAGAGCCTGCTGACGGATGGGGTAGATGCGCCTGGGGAAGAAGACCAGCTTGTTGAAAGCGTCAAATCCCTGGACGATGTCGGCGGCGTCCCAGGCGACGATCCGATCGTCCTGATCGTAGCCCCAGGTGTTGTGGCGTATCGCCAGCTCGGGCGTACGGAACTCCACCTCGAAGTGGAGGGGGCCCTCGATCACGAGGGGCTGCATCTGACCGGCATCGCGGACGGCTTCGGCCGCTGTCGCGCGCAAGCGGGCCCGGCCCTCCTGCAAAAAGGCGCGGCTCTTCTCGCCGTCCAGGTAGGTCTCCTTCCGCTTGTCGACGACGACCGACAGGGCCCAGGGCAGCGCGCGCAGGGCTTGCTCGACGGCCACCTCTTCACCGGAGACGAAGCCGATGGGCTTTCCGAATGCACCCAGGTAGGCGCCGTACAGATCCATCTCGCAGATGGGACGGTCATTGAGCCGCACTTGCGAGAAGATGCCGTAGTGGGTGTGGGGAAAGAAGGCGCCCGGCGTCCCCGAGGCGGCGTGGATGGCGACGTAGAGGACCAGGTCGTAAGAGGCCAGGTCACCGAAGAAGCTGGGTCGTACGTAGTGACCGCCCACGTAGCGAACGCGGGGATCCAGGCGCCGGGTGAGGATGTTGAAGCCCGTGGCGTGGGTGTCCTTGACGGTCACCCGGTCGGCTCCGCCATCGAATGCGCCCGCCACGACGTGGTTCACGTCGTGGGTGAGGCACTCCCGGCCGTACTGCCACTCGGGCGTACCGGTGTGGCACTGGCGCATGCGCCAGATCCCGAAGGCGCCTTCCAGGTCCGCGAAGACAGCGATGTGCACGGGCGCCTCCTCGGAGCGTGGTCGTCCCGCAGTCTACACGGAGGGCGAACACGATGGACGTGCAGGCCAGGATACGCCATACTCGAATCGACGATTCCCGGTAGTTGACATGGCATTTCCGAGCATGACGGACCTCCCCGCGCTCCTTCTCGTTCTCGCCGGTTGCGGTCCGGCACACGTGGACAGCTTGGAGCCCGACTCCTCGCAGGCCTGCGAACCCAGCGACGAGATCCCCTACGACGGCCAGGACCAGGACTGCGACGGCGCCGACCTGACCGATGTTGACGGTGACTGCTTCGCGGCCGAGATCGCCGGCGGGGTGCGGGCGCCTCATGCCGTGAGGATAGGCGCGGGCCACGGGCCGGCGCTGGGCGAAGCGGCCCGGGGGCGACCAAACGGGGGGGGCCCGATCCGGCGATTGTCTCGCGGCGCGAGCGGATCTACCCTCTGCGCCCCCTATCGAGGAGGTCGGTGTGGAATCGATTCGCGTCGCCGGTGCGCTGCACGAGGGCCGCCCGGGCGATCAGGTCTGTGTGGAGGGGTGGGTTCGCACCCGACGGGACTCGAAGGCGGGTCTCTCCTTCATCCATCTGCACGACGGCTCCTGCTTCGCGCCGATCCAGGTGGTCGCCAAGGCGGAGCTCCCCAACTACGAGGACGTGGTGCGCCGCCTCACGGCGGGCTGCGCGATCCGCGTCCGCGGAGAGCTCGTCGAATCGAAGGGCAAGGGCCAGTCGGTGGAAGTGTTGGCGTCGAGCGTGGAGGTCGTGGGCTGGGTCGACGACCCGGAGAGCTACCCGATGCAGCCCAAGCGGCACTCGATGGAGCACCTGCGCGAGGTCGCCCATCTGCGCCCGCGCACCAACCTCATCGGCGCGGTGACCCGGGTGCGCCACACCCTCGCCCAGGCGATGCACCGCTACCTGCACGACAACGGCTACCTCTGGATTCACACGCCGATCATCACGGCGAACGACTGCGAAGGCGCCGGCGAGATGTTCCGGGTCTCCACCCTCGATCTCGTCAACCCGCCCCTGGACGACCGCGGGGCGGTGGACTTCTCCCAGGACTTCTTCGGCCGCGAAGCGCACCTGACGGTCTCGGGCCAGCTCAACGTGGAGGCCTACTGCCTCGCGATGTCGCGGGTCTACACCTTCGGGCCCACCTTCCGGGCGGAGAACTCGCATACGCGCCGCCACCTGGCCGAGTTCTGGATGGTCGAACCAGAGATCGCCTTCGCCGGACTCGAGGAGGACATCGCCTTGGCGGAAGACTTCCTCAAGTCGATCTTCACCACGCTGCTCGCGGAGCGGGCCGACGATCTGGCGTTCTTCGCGAAGCGAGTCGACAAGGGCTGCATCGAGCGCCTGGAGTCGATGGTCGCGGCGGACTTCGAGGTGATGGAGTACACCGACGCCGTCCGCCGCTTGAAGGACGCGAAGCGCAGCTTCGAGTTCGACGTCGAGTGGGGAGTCGATCTGCAGTCGGAGCACGAGCGCTACCTCACGGAGGAGGTCGTGGGTCGCCCGCTGGTCATCGTGAACTACCCCAAGTCGATCAAGGCGTTCTACATGCGCCTCAATGACGACGAGCGCACCGTGGCGGCGATGGACGTGCTGGTCCCCGGTATCGGCGAGATCATCGGGGGCAGCCAGCGCGAAGAGCGCATCGACGTGCTCGACCGACGCCTCGACGAGTTGGAGCTGCCCCGTGAGGACTACTGGTGGTACCGCGACCTTCGGCGCTACGGCACCGTCCCCCACGCGGGCTTCGGGCTGGGCTTCGAGCGCGCGATCCAATACGCGACCGGCGTCGACAACATCCGCGACGTCATCCCCTTCCCGCGAGCGCCCCGCCAGGCGGAGTTCTAGAATGAAGATGATCATGTGTGGGCTGACCCTCGCCGCGGTGCTCGGCTGCTCCGGCAAGAAGGACGAGCCGGCGAAGCTGGGTCCCGAGTGCAAGAAGACCCTCGCCTGCTGCGCCGAGCTGGTGGCGAAGGCGCCCGAAGTGGAGAGCCTGTGCGACAAGGCCAAGGCGACCCAGGTTGAGGCGTCGTGCACCTCTCGTCGGCGCGAGGCCATCGAGTTGGCACAGGTCAAGGACGTTCCCATTCCCCCAACTTGCCGCTGAGGCACGTTTTGTGGTGCGCCCGCGCTTGATCCGGCTCAGACTGGGAGCGTGGAAGGGCCGGTAGATGTCGTCGCTCGACTCGAGGCACATCAGTCTCGGCTCAAGGCCCGAGCCGCGTCACCGCGGGTCGCCCTCGTCGCGCTCCCTACACCGCCGTTGTGCGCCCTGATCGCCGCGAATGTCTTCCGCGACCGACGCCACGTGGCCCTGCGGCGGCTGGCCACGGAGATCGGGGGAGGCGACGGCGAGGTGCCGGTCCTGGATCTCGACCGGATGCGGCTCGAGGACGCGCTGTCGACCCTCGGAGCCGACGAGATAGAGCGCATCGTCTTGTTCGGCGCCGCTGACCAGCCGGGGTTCACCCGCGCCTTCTTCTGTCGCTGGGACGGTGGGGTCGAGGTGCTGCCCGCGCACCGCGGTAGCCTGCTGGCGCCGCTGCTCGACGACCCGACGCCCACCCGCTGGCTGGCACCCGGCGTCGTCCGCATCCTGCCGGGCGTCCCGGCCCCCGCCGCCCGCGTGGTCGTCGCCGCCGTCGAGGGAGGCGCGCCCCCGGATCCCGACCAGGCCGACTGGCGCTTCTACGCCCTGGACCCCGACCGCGCGATGGCGCCGTGGTCCGGCTGCTTGCCCAGGGAGGCGCGGGCGGGCAACGAGCGGGGCGCCCGCCTCCGCGCGGCCTGGGCGGGGCACCACAACCCGCCCACCATTCGCTGCGCCGCCCTCGGCCTGGACCCCGTCCTCGACCGCAGCCTCGCCGATCCGGGCGCGACGCGCCCCACCGCGAACCGGCTGCACGTCGTCGCCGGCGCCCACGGCAGCGGGCGAACCACCCACGCCGTTCGCCTCGCCGAGAGCCTCGAGGGCCGCGAACGACGCGTCGCCCAATTCGCCATCCGACGCCCCGGCGCGTACCGCCAATTGGCCACCGATCTGCGGGCGCGGACGCGGCGCGGCGCATCGCTCAGCGCGTTTCGAGCCGCCGAGGTCCTCGAGCTCATGGACTCGCTGCGCATGCTCCGCGAGGCGGTGCTGCCCGCCCTCGAAGGCCACGACGACGTGGTCATGGACGGCTACATCGAGACGCGGGTCGCCTGCGCCGAGGCGCGCCTCGGATGGTCCATCGCCGAGCACGCGCTGGTCCGCGCGTTTCCGCTGCCCGCGTCCCGCGCGTTGCTGCAAACCGACGCCGCCACGGCGGAGGAGCGCGGCGACTCCCAGGATCCCTACTGCGAGCCCGTGCTGTGGCGGGGGATGTCACGCAGCCTCACGCGGCAGGCCAGGGAGGGCGACGTCGTCCTCGACGGCGGCGCCGATCTCGACTCGAACGCGGCGACCATCCTGGCCCACGTCGAGGCGGCGCTCCACAGCCCCCGCGCGGCCCGCTTCGCGGTGGAGAACCTGCCCTCGCGAGGCCGGCTCGCGCGCCCGCGCAAGGAGCGCTGCAAGGTCCTCCTCGGCGGCGCGCGCGCCCTCCCGGTCCTGGGCGACGACGCCCTCAAGCTACGCACCCTCGTCGACGCTCGCTCCGGCCCCGGCGGCGTCCCCGAGGGGCTCTGGTGCGAGGCGTACGCCGCCCAGGTCGCCCTCGACTTGCTCACCACCTCCTACGCCCGCGCGCGCATCTCGGTCTGGCCCGCCGCCCTGCGCCGCGTCACCTTCTTCCACGACCTGGAGCTGCTCGACGAGCTCACGAGGCTCATCGATCCGCACGTCGAGGTCGTCGGGTGGAACACCACGACCGGGGGGTTCTTCGAGGCGCTCACCGGGTCGCCGTCGCGGGCAAGTCGCCTCGAACGAGCCTACCTCGACGCCCTCGAGGAGGAGGCCCTCGCGCGCGGCTGGACCCGCGACTCGTGAGGCGCCTCGTGGGACTCTCGTACTCTCCCTGGAGCGTGAGAGCGCGCTGGGCGCTGGACCACCACGGCGTGGCCTACGGCTGGAGCGAGTACCTGCCGATCTTCGGCGAACCAGCGCTGCGCCTCGCGACGCGACGTCTCCGGGGGCGGCTCACGGTGCCCGTCCTCATCGAGGGTCGGCGCGTGATCGACGACTCCTTCGAGATCGCCCGCCACGCCGAGACATTGGGCGGCGGCCCTCCACTCATGGCCGACAAGGGCGCCGCGGCCCACTGGAACGCCGTGGCCGACCGCATCTCCGATGGCGGGCGGCTCCGCACGACGGCCCTCGTCAGCCGGAGCCGAGAGGCCAAGCGGGACAGCCTGCCCAAGGGCCTGGCCTGGGCCCTGCCGGTCGCCGATCTCGGCGTCGCCTACCTCACCCGCAAGTACGACCTCGGGGCGGCCTCCATCGAGCAAGCCCAAAGCCAGATGGCAGACGCCTGCCAGCTCGTGAGCGACGCGCTGGCAGGCGACTACCTCGGGGCGCACTTCGGCTACGCCGACATCGCGATCGCCTGCGCCCTCCAGTTCATTGACCCCGTCGACGGCCGCTACATCCGCCTCGGCGAACACGCCGCGGCGTGCTGGCGCACCCCGGCCCTAGCGGACCGCTTTCGCCACCTCTTGGACTGGCGCGACCGCGTCTTCGCGGAGCATCGCTAGGACGGTGCGACAGACCAAGCGACCAAGTGATGTGCGTGCCCGCCGGCCGAGCACCACGTCGACCCCGGGGAGCACGACCTCCAGCGGGAGTCCGACCGAGGAGTGCGGCCTCCAATGAAGTATCGGCTCCCGACGCTGTTGGTCCTGCTCGTCCTACCGGCGTCCTCCGAAGGTGGCGACGGGCCCGCTCCGAGTCCAGCGCCCTCGGGGACAAGCGCGGGCTTCCTCGAGACTTGCAACCGCTTGCGGCGGAGCAAGACGACCCACCTGAAGCTTCACGAGGAGGAGCTCCGCACGGTCGCGACGCTGATGGGGTGCATGACCGGGAAGAACATCGTCGTGGCGAAGGACCTCGGGCGGCGGAGGCTCAGCCTCTCCGCACGGACGGTCACCGGCGAGGAGGCCTACCGGCTCTTCCTCGCCGCGCTGGAACACAACGACTACACGTACACGGTCTCGAAGCACGGCGAGTCCGTGCTGATCGGCGGCGAGCCGCCGGACGTCGACCAAGAGGTCAGTGAGCGCGCCCGCAAGCCCGGCTTCTCGCCTCGGTGCAGGAATGACGAGGCCGCCGAGGCGACCAGTCTCGAGATCAAGAGCGGCGTGAGGAGGCTGAGCGCGAACGCCTACGAGATCGACCGCGAGATGCTCGCCGAGCAGCTCCGCGACCTCGGAGCCCTGTCCCGGCAGGCGCGGGTCTTCCCACATCGCCGGGGCGGGAGGGTGCAGGGCTTCAAGATCGTCGGGATCTGCCCGGGCAGCCTCTACAGCTACATCGGGCTGTGGTCGGGTGACGTCATCAAGCACATCGACGGCCAGGCGATCACCGACCCTGACAAGGCACGCACGCTCTACGAGAAGCTCGAGAGCCAGAGCCGATTCTCGGTCGAACTCGAGCGCCGCGGCCGCACGGTCATCAAGGAGTACCGCTTCAAATGAAGCTCCGAGCGTTCGACTGTTGGACAGGCCCTTGCGACGGATGGAGATGAGCTGGGCGAACCCGCGCACAGCCCCTGATCATCCATCGGGCGCGACCACCGCGCCGCCCACCAGACCCAAGGTCGCCGCAGCGGCCGGGGCGGTTCAGCTCTCGATTGCGCCGCGACGTGGGTCTCGAAATTGGTCTGATAATCAAACAAAGTGGTTTGTTTATCAGACCAATTTGGGGGCCGGGCTTCGGAGGGTGGTGAACATCGCGGCCTCGACGTGGAGGTCGCCGGACTCGGCGAAGAGGGCGACGCGTCCTTCGAGGGCGGGCAGCCAGGTCGCGAGGACGACGCGGCCGTCGGCGACGACCTCGACCTCGCCGTCCACGACGCGCAAGGTCACGGCGCCGGGTGGGGGGCACGGGGCTTCGCAGACGACGGTGTCCTCGAACCACGGGTGCCCATCTTCGTCGGTGGCTGGCCCCACGCGACGCAGGCGCACCCGGTGCTCCGCTGGCGTCCACTCGACCCAATAGGCGCGCCGCGACCGGCGGCCGAAGACGAAGCCGGCCGTCCTGCAGTCCATCTGGACTCGGGCTTCGTAGCGGAAGTCCCGCGCGATCCAAGGGTCCTGCATGAGCACCGGCGCGACCCCGGCCGAGAGGGTGCCGCCCACCTCCTTCCAACGTTCCTCGACGTAGGCGTCCCACTCGCTCCAGGCGCGACACTCCAGCCGCCCGTCGGCGTGGGCGCGGAGCGCGAGGGGCGACAGGAGCCGGTTCCCGCGTGGGAGCCGGTGCATCGAGAAGAGCGCCGCGCGGTCACGCCACGTGCAGACTCGGCCCGCGTAGTGGCCGGGGGGGCCGAGGCGGTTGTCGGCGGGCGCGCGGAAGGGACCCCTGGGTTGCTCGGCGATCCAGTAGCGCTGACTCCGGTCCTCCATCACCGACGCCAGCAGATACCAGTGGCCGCCCAGGGAGAAGAGCTGCGGGCACTCCAACTCGAAGTGGCCCGTCGGTCCGAAGAGCGGGGGCTCGACGGTCCACCGCTCACAGTCGGTGGAGGACAGGAGGCCGACCACGCCTCGGTGCTCGAGATCCCGGGCGCAGACCGGCGCCAACCAACGGTCGCCGACCCGCACCGGCTTCGGGTCCCGGAACGTGACCCACGGCGCGTGCCCCGCCGTCGTGTCGTAGTGCGCCGACGCCGCCTGGGCCACGAGCCCCGCCTTGCGCCAGACGTTGAGGTCGTCGGAGGTCGCACGAGCGATCCGCTGAACACGCCCGGAGTCCTGCGCGCGCAAGGCGGTGTAGAGCATCTGCCAGCGAGCGCCGTCGTGGACCACGCCCATGGTCCACAACATGTCGTCGTCGATCTCGCCGGGCGCCCCCGTGCGCAGCGCCGGCGCGTGAGGCGTCCAAGCCAGGCCGTCCCGGGAGCTCGCGTGGCCGATGAGGTCGTGGCCGGGCAGCGTGAGATGGAAGAGGTGCAGCACGTCGCCAGCGACGATGACCTCGACGTCGCCCAGCTCGGATCCACGAAAGCCGCCCGGGGCGTACACTAGAGGCGCCGATGGTTCATGGACACCTGTCTAGTGGCCCGGTGTGGCGGTGGGGTCGTGGCCCCATTTCTCGTCCTCTTCCTCGCAGGTCTGCTTGTCCTTCAGGTTGCGATACCAGAAGAAGTAGAGACCGACGCTCGACACCAGCGTGAGGCTGAGGAAGAAGAAGAACTTCTTCCAGTCGTGGAAGACGAAGGCCATCGCCATGAGCAGCATCGAGATCTGGAGCGGCAGGGAGAAGAAGAGCGCCAGCATGTCGGTGAGCTTCTCGTTGGTTCGCTTCAACCGCTGCTCACCGGTGAGCGCTCCGCTCTCGCAGGCCATGGTCTCGAAGCGGCGCCAGAAGCCCCAGGGGTTGATCTGCAGATTGAAGCGCATCAGGACCTCGTCGGCGGTGGCTGGCGTCAGCAGGGTGCCGACGATGCTCAACAGGAAGGAGGCGCCGACGGTGGCCGGGAACGCGTAGTAGATGGGGAGGGCGACCACCTTGTTGAGCACGAGCCCCGTCACCAGACCGCCAGCGGTCCCGGCGGCAAACCCGTAGCCGTTGAAGCGCGGCCAGTACCAGCGGAGCACGAGGGGGATGAAGAGGCCCGCGCCCAGACCCATGGTGATGAGGCCCCAGATCTCGCCGATGCTGGTCACGGTGGCCGCCAGCGCGACGCCGACCACGCACAGCCCGATGGTGGCCCACCTCGAGACGCGCATGAGCTGCTCGCCGCTGGCGTCGGGACGAATGTAGCTCTGGTAGATGTCCTTGACCACGTAGGACGCGCCAGCGTTGAGCGTGGAGTCGAAGGTGGACATCGCCGCGGCGATCAAGCCCGCGAGGACCAGGCCCTTGATCCCGGCGGGGAGCACCTCGCCGAGCACAACCGGCAACACCTGCTCGGCGTCTTGCATCATCAGGTCCGCCCCGGGGCCCCCCTTCTGGATCAGGGCGTAGCCGAGCACGACGAGGCCGGCGACCATGGTCCATCGGAACAGCGAGAGGATGATGCTCTCGAGGGTGAGCAGGCCGGCCTCGCGCTCGTTGCGCGCCGCAAAGAAGCGCTGGTCGGTGTAGCCCCCGACGCCGCCCATGCCCTCCAGGAAGGATCTGAAGAACCACATCACTACGCAGATACCGAAGAAGTCGAAGATGCCCTGCGTCATCCCGCCCTGACCGAGGAGCGACGCGGAGCTCGCGCTGGTGATCGGCTCGAGGTTGAGGGCGAGGAGATCCGGTGGGAGGTTGATGGTGGGCACCACCACGAACGCCTCGACGGTGATGAAGATCGCGGTGAACGTGAGCAGGACCATCTGGACCACGTCGGTGAAGACCACCCCGTAGAGCCCCGAGAGCAGCGTGTAGAACAAGCCGACGGCGACCATCGTCGAGGTGCACGTGAGCTCGCTAAAGGGGAGGAAGTGCGTGAGGAACTTCCCCGCCCCCTTGGCGAAGTACACGATCATGCCGAGCGCCATCAGGATGTTGGCGCTGGCGCTGATCAAGTGGGCGACGCGCCCCTGCTTGTCGGTGCCGAAGCGGAGCTTCATCCACTCCGCCGGCGTCATCACCCGGCTGCGACGCAACCACTTGCCCAAAAAGACCAACAACAGCGCGAGCGACAGGCCCACGCCACCCCGGAACTCGACCAGGAAGCCCTTGTAGCCGAGGCCGAAGACGACGGCGACGATCATCATCGTCCCGCTCATGTCGAAGTTCGATGTGGCGGTGGACGCACCGAGCACCCACCAAGGG
>CAYVQL010000031.1:0-52250 GCA_964454135.1 uncultured Enterobacterales bacterium
CGTCGTGCAGCTCTCTGCGCAGCTCCTCCACCAGGCTCAGGTCGCGGAAGGTCTCGGCACCACCGACCACATGGCCCTGGGCGTCGCGCAGCAGCGCGGTGGATACGCTGATGGGGATGCGTCTCCCTTGGGGGTCGACGATGAAGGCGGGCTGGTTGATCGCTGGCCGGGCAGTCTCCATCGTGGCGCGCAGGGGGCACCGCCCCTCACAGAGGCTGGCCTTGAAGACCTCGGCGCACAGGCGGCCGATGGCGTCTTCGCGACCGATGCCGGTGATCTCCTCGGCCGCTCGGTTGAAGGAGGTGACCCTCCAATCCTGGTCCACGGTGAAGACGCCGTCCGAGATGCTCTCGAGGATGGTGTTGTCAGGGATGACATGCCTGTGGCTCATGGAGCTTGGATAACGCGTAGCTTGCAGGGCGAGCAGTGGCCCGCTCAGCGTGGCGTCGCTCCCCAGAGATCCTCTTCGGCCAGGCTGGGAACGAGGCTCTCGCCCTCCGAGAACCGCCTCCAACAGCGTTCGATGGCGCGGATGGTCGTCGAATCGGCGGGGGGCACGAGGGGCAAGAGGCCCGCAGCCAGCAGCCTGGGTACGGCCGGATCGAAGGGAATGCGGCCCACCACTGGCACTGCCCAGGACCGGCAGGCCTGTTCGATGGTCTGGGTGACCGCTTCTGCCAGATCCCACTTGTTGATGGCCACACAGGCTGGGACGCCGAAGTGCTGCGCCAGGCGCAGCATGCGCTCCAGGTCGTGCAGGCCCGAGGGCGTGGGCTCGGTGACCGCGAGCAGGCGATCCAGCTGACCCATGGCCGCGTGCACGGGACAGCCAATGCCCGGCGGGCCATCCACAAGGACCACCCCGACTCCCTCTCGATTCGCCCATGCTGCCGCTTCCCGGCGCACCTCAGCCACGAGCTTGCCCGAGTTGTCCTGAGCCACGCCCAGGGCCGCGTGGACGAGCAGGGTGGAACCCGACCGGCGGCGCATCCAGTGCCCTGCCAGGTTGTCGTGGAAGCGTATGGTGTCGGGCTGGGGACAGACCAGGGAGCAGACTCCGCAGCCCTCGCAGGCCATGCGATCCACCAGCCAGCAGCCGTCCAGCGGGATGATCGCGTCGAAGCGGCAGGCCTGGGCGCAGTCCCCACAGGCCAGGCAGCTGTCCGCGTCGATGGAGGCCTTGCGGCCGGAGAGGAGGGGCTCGCGGTGGGTGTCCGTGCCCGGCAGGAGCAGCCGCAGGTTGGCCGCGTCCACGTCGCAGTCCGCCGCTACGGCGCGGCCTGCGAGGTGCGCGAAGCACGCCACCAGGGTGGTCTTGCCCGTACCCCCCTTGCCGCTGAATACCGCCAGGGTCGTCATGAAGAGCTTCCAGTGAGCGTTGCGGGCTCGATGCTCGTGATGATGTTGTCCAGCACCCGCCGAAGCGCGGCAGAGCGTTCCAGGGCCAGCTGGCCTCGCGCGTAGCCGGTGGCGATGTCCCGCTCGAAGGGTATCTGGCCCAAGATGGGGACGCCCTCCCGGTCCAGGTAGCGCAGCACATCCCGGTCCCCGAGATCCGAGCGGTTCACGACAGCGGCGACCTCTCGACCCAGGGCCCGGCACATCTCCACCGCCAGCCTGAGGTCGTTCAGGCCAAAGGGGGTGGGCTCGGTCACCAGGACCGTCAGGTCGGCGCGGCGTACGGCCGCCATGGCCGCACAAGATGTGCCCGGCGGGCAGTCCACGATGACCAGGTCGGTCCCGTGATCGCGGGTTCCGGCGGCGACCACCGCCTCCACCAGCGGCGTGGCCCGCGCTTGCCCCACGTCCAGGCGGCCCGACACCAGGCGCAGCTCATCCTGCCTGGCGATGGCGATGGCGCCGATCTCGTGCGGACGTTCCGCCAGTGCGCGCTCCGGACAGGCCAGGACGCAGCCTCCGCAGGCGTGGCAGAGCTCCTGAAACAGCACCACCCGGTTCTTCAAGGCCAGGATCGCGTGAAAGGCGCAGACCTTCTGACAGGTGCCGCAGCCTGTGCACTCGGCGACCAGCTTCGGCAGAGCGACGGCGAAACGCCGCACCAGCGCGTCGGCGTGCTTCAGGAACAGGTGGCCGTTGGGTTCCTCCACGTCGGCGTCCACGTAGGTCGCAGGCCTGCGTCCGGACATCATCCAGGCCAGGTTGGTGGCCAGCAAGGTCTTGCCGGTGCCGCCCTTGCCGGACGCGAAGGAGACGATCATCGAAAGAACCGCAGCTCTTGGCTTTGAAGCTCACCTCTTGCATGGCGCTCGAGGGCCTCGGCCGCGGTCAGGCCCGTCGGCGCGATGCGCATGGCGATTCCCATCGCGGACAGCGCGCTGTGGGCCTTGGGGCCGAAGGCGCCGGAGATCACAACGTTCACAGCGTGCTCCTGCATCAGGGCCGCCGCGCCGGTACCGGCGCCGTGGGCAGCCTGGATGGAGGGATTCTCCAGCTTGGCGAGGATCTGCCCGCCCTGCACCAGCAAGAAACCGGCAGCGCGCCCGAAGCGGGGATCCATGGGGGCAAAGAGATCGTTGAGCGCCTGGACGGTGATGACGATTCGTTCAGGCATGATCGCTCTCCGCGTGCCCTGGGCTTCCATGCGCGCCACAGCTCTGCGGGTGGTCGTGCTGGCAAGGGACGATGCCGGTCAGGACGCCTCCCAGGTAGGCCTCCAACACCTTGCGCACCGTGCCCAAGCCTCCCGTCACCACCTCGATGCCGTAGGACTGGAACAGCTGGATGGCACGTGGGCCCATGCCGCCGGCCAGGATGACGTCGGCGCCCAGATCCCGAATGAAGGCGGGCATCACACCGGGGACGTGCCGCTGGAAGTGGGGGTTGGGCACCGACTTGGCGTCGGAGATGGTGGCACCCCGGACCTTAACCAGGGTGTAGAAGGGGCAGCGGCCGAAGTGGCCGCTGACTTCGCCCTCCAGGCCCTTGTCATCCAGGCTGGCGACGGCGATCATGCGGGGTTCTTCCATGGGGGCTCCTTGCGGAAAGGGGGTGATCTCGAAGCGAGGCTTGGTAGGAGAGCCCTACGAAGCAAGAAGCACGCCAGGTTGCGTGATGGCCGAGGCCCACCCAGGACTGTCCCGTTCCGGCCATCTTTGAGGAGATCGGCCTTGCTGGGACATGGTTCCGTCTCGCCGCTGCGACGGTGTCCCGCAGGTAGTGTCGCCGTGGCGCGACGGTGTCGTTGCGGGATTGTGACCAAGGCCAGGCTGGCGCCTCCGGGCGCGTGGCTTCAGGCCCGCAGCAGGGTCGCCTCGCGGCCAGCGGGAGTGTGCACCTGTTCGAAATTGGTGCGCGCGGCGATGTCGGGCGCCTCAGGGCGGCGGTCGAAGATCACCAGCACGCCCCTGTCCAGGCCCAGCCGCTCCAGGTAGGCGTCCAGCTGCGCCAAGCCCTTGGCCAGTGGGTCGGATCGACCTGATGCCCAGACCTTCAGCTCGATGGCCGCGCGCTGCCATTTGCGCTGGCCGCCCGGGCCAGAGTAGGGCCAACGGACCAGCAGGTCGATGCGCCCGCGGCCGATGCCGTACTCGCGGTCCACGTAGCCGCCGCTGTTCACCACCCGTTGCAGCCATGCCATGATCACGAGCTGCGGGGCCACCTCGTGGTAGCTCATGCCGTCGGCCAGGATGTCGCCGTGTTCGCGCCAGAACTCCGCGAACTCACGCAGTACCCGCGCCGTGTCCAGGGTGCCGTCGGGCAGGATGAAGCTGCGGGTGGGGGGTACTGGCAAGGCATCCTCGGCCCTGGCCGCCAGCACTCGCAGCATAACCTCGCGGTAGATGGGGTTGGCCACCGCCACGGGCCGGCGCGTGATCAAGCCCAGATCCGCTACGTACTGCACGTCGTCGTCGTAGGAGTCGCCACCCGGCGAGAAGGCGCCCGTCATCATGGGTTGGATGATCCGCTTGACTCGATCATCATGCAGCTTGTCCGCCAGGGAGTCCAGGTGGGTGGCCCGCGCCAGGATCAGGCGCTCCTTGGCCTGATCCAGGTGATGCGCGGTGATGGGCTCTGGCGCGGGGACACCGATTTTTTCGATGACCTCGCGGGCCAAGGCGTTGACCAGCCAGGGCTGGCCGCCGGTCAGCCCGTAGGCCCGCTCCAGCGCACCGGATGTGAAGGGCTGGCCCGTGTCGGCGGTGTGCTGGCCATACAGCTCCGCCAATTCGCTGGCGGTGAAGTTGCCCATGCTCATGGACTCCAGCAGCACGTTGAAGGGGCTGGGCGTGCCCAGCCGGCTTCCGTCGCCCCCAGAGGCGGCCTTGTAGTCGCGCACATCTCGCAGCCCGCAGAGGATGACCGAAGACGGGAAGGTGCTCCCCCGCCCGGGGTGACCCGCCCGGAGCTGACGCAGCACCGTGATCAGACTGCGCCCCAGCAGCGCGTCGATCTCGTCGAAGACCAGCACCAGGGGGCGCGGGCAGGCGCGGGACCAGGCACCGATGTTCGCCAGCAGGAAGCCCCCTGGAGCGGTCTCGACCGCGATGGAGGGAGGGCGCAGCTCAGGCCCGAGCTGATGGCGAGCCTCGAAGCCGATGCTGTCCCAGACGATCCGCTCGGCGGCGGCCGGGTCCTCCGGGTAGGCCTGTCCCCCCTCGCAGGAGAAGTGCAGCGCGGCGTAGTCGCCCTCGGCCGTCAGGCTGCGGCACAGGGCGCGCAAGCTGGTGGTCTTGCCCGTCTGGCGCGGGGCGTGCACCACGAAGTAGGCCCGCTGCGCCAAGAGCTGACGCACCCCCGGCAGCCGGGGCTCCGGAGGCAGCATGTAGTGCAGCTCGGGGAGACAGATACCGGCGGTGTTGAAGTGGCGCATGACCGGGCTCCGTGGCAGAGCGCCCAGTTATCATAACCCCTGTGCAGAAATGTTCGTTGAGATGAAGCGAACGCGCAGGATCGGGCCGGCGTCCTCCGCTGGATAGTGTCTCTGTCAAGTTGGTTCGCTGCAAGCATCCAGCGCCTGGCGCAGGTCTTCCTCCAGCTCCTGCCTGTCCTCGCAGCCCACCGACATGCGCACCAGGCCGTCGGAGATGC
Source organism: uncultured Enterobacterales bacterium (assembly GCA_964454135.1). GTDB lineage: Bacteria > Myxococcota_A > UBA796 > UBA796 > JAFGLY01 > CAYVQL01. Next base: position 5,050 of record CAYVQL010000031.1, read on the forward strand.
CAGCCTCGGTGCGGACCTCGGCGGACATGGCGGCGTGGGTCATGCTCGCTGGGTGCTGTACCAGCGTCTCCACGCCTCCCAGCGACACGGCGACCGTGGGATTGCCCATGCGGCTGTAGACGTACCCCTGCTCCTCGGCGGCGAAGCGTGCCGCGCCCTGCGCGCAGCTTTCGAATGCGAAGGTGGATGACTGGTAGATGGGCGGAGCCACCGCACCGTAGGCTGGATCGGGGTGGTGGCCAGCGTGGATGGCCTGGGTGTCGATCCGGTTCGCTAGGTACTTGAGGTGTTGGTTGTCGCTCATGGTTCATCCGGAGGGTTGAGGTGGCAGCTCGATTGCACCTTTCGAGCCCGGGTGCGATGGGAGATTTTCGACTCCTCGATGGACCCCGGCCGCCCCGTGCTGCTTGTCTTGCGGACTCCCGGCTTTGTCCGGGCGTTCATTCTTTGAGCAAGACGCGCAGGTCTGCTGGAGTCATGCCCAGGGCCCCTGAAATTTCCTTCAGGGTGCTGTCCTGTCGGGCCTGGACGCCTCGCTGGGCCAGCAGGTCGAGGCTGCGGTGCAGGTCCAGTTCTTCAGCTTCGCAGTGGGAAGCCAGGCTGCGCCTTCCCAGTCCGGACTGGCGGCGAGAACCGGCCTGGAAGGCCTTTGATTTGGCGTCTCCTCCCGCTTCCGTCAGCAGCTTGTACAGGGTCGCAGGGGAGCGGTCGCTGGCGCGGCCGATGTCGAGCAGAGAGCGCTGCGGGTCCGTCTCGACCCAACCGGCAGCTTCCAGAATCCCTGTCGCTTCGGCGGGCTCGAGGCCCAGCTTGCCTGCCATGGTGGCGAGGCTGGTCAGCTCTGCGTGGCCGTAGGGCGGGCTGCCCTCACGCTCCTCCCACCACGACTTGGCGGTTTCGCCCACCTCCACCACCTGTGCGAAGGGAGGCAGGGACAAGCCGGTGCCAATGACGACCGCGGCCACGAGGACGCACGCTGCCAGCAGCTCGGGCGTGAGCACGCGTAGCCGCCTGCTCTCGTCCTTCAAGTAGGCGATGATGGGCTTGAGGTTGTACCAGGTGTGGAGCAGTCCCAGGATCACGAAGCTGAGGGCGCTGGTGGTGTGGATGGCGCCCAGCTGGTCCTTGTCCAGTCCCAGCAGATGCCAGTCCGACCAATAGGCGACGCGTCCATGGGGTGCGATGTACAAGACGATGCCGGTATAGGTCAGCACCGCGGCCAGGAGCATCAGCGAGAGCGATACCACCCGGCGGAGCCTGAAGCGCTTCATGGAGCCACCATCCGGCCCCAGCCTTTGCCCCGCCTGTGGCGGCCCTGAGACCAGTTGTCGCAGACGCCGTCGCCGTCCTGATCGACCATGGCGGGACCCCGCCCTTGCCCTCGGCCCCGGCCGTGGCCACGTCCGCGCCGGCCCTGGGGCCAGTTGTCGCAGACGCCATCGCCGTCTTCATCCATGAAGGCGGGCCCCCAGCCCGCCGGCAGGGCTGCGCCTGCGGCTTCCGGAGGCGCAGCCTGCCGATCCTGGGGGATGGCCAGGCCGGCGGTTGCGCTGATGGCGAGCGCAGCGATGATCAGTAGCTTGAGGGAGGGACGCATGGGCAACTCCTTTGGTGTTGCGATGGATGGAAGTGCAGCCGTCCTCGGCTCATGGGAGATCAAGTTCCGTGCCAGCTCCCCGGGCGGACGGACGAACAGCCCGGCTCGCAGCGGGCACCTGGCCTCGCTTGGTGTACGCTGGATGCGTTCGCTTGAACGGAGATGCCGGACATGCAGCGAGCCGACAGCCTGCTCCTGGCGGACGCCCCCATCCCCGTCGCGATCATCGACGGCCAAGGGGGCATCGCGCAGGCCAATCGCCGCTTCGCAGAGCGTTTCGGGGCCTGGCAGGGACGCAGCTGCTTCGCTGTGTTGAAGGGGCGAGCTGAGACCTGCCCGGGCTGCGGGGCGCAAGCTGCGCTGCGCGAGGGCGCGGCAACCGAGTTCGATGCGCAGGTCACGGACCTGGAGGGCGCGCCCTGCTTCCTGCGCGTGCGGGCCGTCCCGCTGGGGGATGGTGCCCGCATCGCGTTGCTGGCGCTGGACCGTACGCGCGTGGCAGCCCTGGAGGAGGAGCTGCGCCAGTCCGAGCGCATGGCCCGGGTCGGCTTGAGCGCGGCGGGGTTGGCCCATGACATCAAGAACATCCTGGCGGGGCTGGAGGGCTCGGCCTACGCGGTGAGCAGCGGCCTGGAGAAACAGGATCTGCCGCGAGTGGCCCTGGGCTGGGACATGGTGGAGCAGTACCTGCAGCAGGCCTCGGCCCTGGTGCGCAACCTGCTGGACTACGCGCGCGAGCAGGAGCCCGTGCTCGAGGAGGTGCGGCCCGGCGAGCTGGTGGAGCGGGCCGTGGGTCTGTACCGCGACAAGGCCAGCCTGGTGGGGGTCGAGGTGGAGGGCCGGGTGGCCGAGAGCCTGCCTGCGCTGCGGGTCGACCCGCGTGCCCTGGACGCCTGCCTGGCCAACCTGGTCTCCAACGCTCTGGACGCCTGCATCTGGGATCCCGACACGGACAAGGCGCACGAGATCCGCGTGGAAGCCAGCCTGGTCGGGGGGCTGCTGCGCTTCGCGGTACGGGACAACGGCAAGGGAATCTCCGAAGAAGATCGCCCCAAGATCCTGCGCACCCACTTCACCAGCAAGGGCATCCGAGGCACGGGCTTGGGTCTACTGCTCAGCAAGAAGGCCGTGGAGCAGCACGGCGGCCAGATGAGCTTCAGCTCCCAGCAGGGGCAGGGGAGCGTGTTTCGCATCGAGCTGCCCTTTTCGGGCTGCTAGGCCAACACGCGCTCCACCGTCTCGACGAAGCTGGCCGGGTCGATGGGCTTGTCGAAGATGGCGTCGGGCCGCAGCACGGACAGGTCGGCGCCTCCCACCATGGCGCTCACCACGATGATGGGCGTCTGGTTGAGCTGCTCGTCCTTGCGCAGGTTGCGGTAGAAGTCCATGCCTGAGCGCCTGGGCATCATCACGTCCAGGGTGATCAGGTCCGGTCTCTCCCGCCGGGTGACCTCGAGTCCTTCGGCCCCGTTCTCGGCGAACAGGATCTGGTAGCCCTTCTTGCGCAGCACCGCTGCCAGGAAGGCCCTCACGTCGGCCTCGTCATCGATGATCAGGATCTTCTTGCTCATGGCTGCCTCCCTTGGGATCAGCGGGTTTCACGATTCGGGCTTTCGTCGAGGAGGAAGGCAGGACCAGCCGGAAGCGGGTCCCCTGTCCCTCCTGCGAGGAAAATGAGATGGTCCCGCCGTGCTCCTCGACCACCTTGCGAACCACGAGCAGGCCCAGGCCTGTGCCCTCGGTCCCCTTGGTGGAGAAGAAGCCGTCGAAGACCTTGTCGGTCAGCTCAGCGGGAATGCCGGCGCCGTTGTCTTGCACCTCGAACACCGTGGCGCCCTGCGCGTCGAGGGCGCAGCGCAGCCGGATGACGTGGCGCTTCTCGTCCGCCTCGGGGTCGAAGCGGCAGGCGTCCAGGGCGTTGCCTACCAGGTTCGTCAAGAGGTTCAGCAGGCCGTCCGGGTCGAAGATCCCCTGGTGGGGTTGCAGGTCCAGCTGCAGGTCGATGCCCTCGGCCTGGGCGCGGCTGCGGAAGAGCTCGTCCACCTCGCGGGCGATCTCGCAGGGAGAGACCCCGGTTCGTAGCTTAGGCTTGCGATCCTTGGAGCAGAAGAGCAGATCCGAGGCCACGTGGGCCACCTTGTCCACGTTGCGTCCCACCATCTGCCAGCCCTGGTCGATGGTGGCGCGATCGTCGTCCTCGAAGCCCTCGTTGACCATGAAGACGCCGCCCTTGAGCCCCATCAGGATGTTCTTGATGCGGTGGGCCATGCCCGTCACCGCCAGCCCCACGGTAGCCAGGGACTGCAGGCGCTTGACCTCGCTGACATCGGTGGAGACCTCCATCACCGCCGCCACCGCGCCTTCTTCGTCCATGAGCGGGGCGGAACGAACCACCATCTGGGCTTGTCGGCCGTCCCGCGTGGTCACGCATTCTTCGCCGCTGTGCACGGCTCCGTCCGCGAAGCTCTTCTCCACCGGGCAGTTCTCGCAGACCGCCTCCCGGCCCTTGTAGACCCGGTAGCAGCGCTGTCCGACGCGCTCGCCGAAGGTCTCGCGGAAGAGCCGGTTGGTCTGGATGATGCGGTAATCCCTGTCCTGGACGGAGATCAGGCAGGGCACAAGGTCGAAGAGCCGCTCGTACTCGCGCCTGGATCTTCGCAGCTGCTGGTGAAGCGCGCTGATTTCGCTGACGTCGGTGAACATCTCCACCACCGCTGATACCTGGCCCGCCTCGTCGAAGAGGGGGCTGGAGGTGACCACCACCTGGACCTGCCTGCCGTCCTTCATGCGCACGACCTGCTTGGCGGTGTGCCGCTGTCCGCTGACGAAGCTCATCAGGATGGGGCAGTCCGGGCAGGGCTCTTCGCGGCGCTTGTAGGCCCGGTAGCAGCGCTCGCCCACCACGGCGCTGAAATCGCGCCGGAAGAGGTCGTTCATCTCCACGATGCGCAGCTGCCGGTCCTGCACGGACAGGTAGCATGGCATGGCGTCGTACCAGCGGGGGCCCTGCTTGCGGCCGCCGTTGACGGCGTGCAGCAGGTCAGCCGAAGAGATGGGCGGCGAGACGGGCAAGTACAGCTCCTTTGCCTGGCGTCAGGACGCCAGGATGTTCGCGATGGTGTCGAGCAGGGCCTGTCTGTCCACCGGCTTGCTGAAGTAGCCCTCCGGGGGTGGGACCTGGCGCCGCGTGTGGATGAAGCGCTCGAACTCGGCGGCCACGCCCGTCACCATCACCACGGGCAGCCCGCGCAGCGCCTCGTCGTCGCGCAGCTCGCGGTAGAAGCGCACACCGGATTTCTCCGGCATGGTGATGTCCAGCAGGACCAGGTCGGGCCGTTCGCTGCGCACCAGCGCCATGCCTTGCTGGCCGTCGAAGGCCTCCAGGGTCTGGTAGCCGTTGTCCTGCAGCAGCAGCTTCAGGAAGCTGACCAGCTTGGGGTCGTCGTCGATGATCAGGATCGTCTTCGCAGTCATTCTCTCTCCTCCGTTTTTGTCCGCCATCCTCCTCCTCCCGCTCTTTCTCCGCCATCCTCCCCCACCCACCCACCCTTAGTGCCATTCCCAGTCGATGTAGCCGGGCTCGGCATCGACCATGGCGTTGACCATCAGCTCCACCAGGCCGCCGTAGTAGATGCCGTGCTTCTCCCAGGCGTCGTAGTAGTGGATGATGTCCCGCAGCTGGCCTTTGCAGTTGCTGCAGGGCGTGCAGACGTACTTGGGGTGGTCGATGTCCATGGGCTCGTCCTGGAAGGCCTCCAGGATCTGGCGGAACTTGCGCCGGCCGGAGACGTGGTGCCGCCAGTCCGCGAAGTTGTGCCCGGACATGATGGCAAAGCCCGAGCCGCCCCCGCAGCAGTAGCTGTGGACGCCCGTGGGGCTCATCTCGCGGAAGCGCCCTTCGGGCAGGATGGCCTTCAGGATCTCCCGCTGCGGAGAGACCACGCCCATCAGCCGCACCATATTGCAGGGATCGTGCAGGGTGACCGGGAAGTCGTTGCGGCTCTTGTCGAACTCGATCTTGCCCGAGCGCACGATGTCGAGCAGCACGGTCATGCAGCTCTCCCGCGGGATGTTCAGCTCACCGGTCAGGATGCGGTCGGCCACCACCGTCAAGGCCTTGTGGGCGTGGCCGCACTCCCCCAGCACGATGCGCTTGACGCCCAGCTTGGCAGCGGCCTTGGCGTGCAGCACGGCGGTGCGTGCGAACTGCACGTCGTCGTACCAGACGCCGTAGTTGATGGAGTCGTAGCCGGCCAGCTCGCTGGACATGGTCCAGGACAGGCCGGCGGCGTTGAAGAGCACGGCGAAGGCGCCGGGGTTCTCGCACCAGGCCATGATCTCGCCGGCGTTGTGGATCAGCAGGATGTCTGCGCCCTCCACGTCCCAGGGCGTCTCTGTGGGGATGCCGGTCTTGTCGGTGGTGTCCTCGTCCACGAACTCGATATTGTCTTTGACCACCAGCGAGTTCATGCCTGTGGAGGAGCCCACGGTCTGCTGCAGCAGCGAGCCGTCCTTGTGCAGCTCGCGGGCCGTGATGCCCATCTGCTGGCTGGCTATTTTGCGGATCTCCCGCGCGAGCAGGCCGTTGTCCACGCCGATAGGGCAGGTCTGGGCGCAGCGCCGGCAGATGTTGCAGCGGTAGGAGAGCTCGATGAGCCGCGCTACGGTCTTCCAGTTCAGGTCGATGTCGCCGCCGGTGAAGCTGGAGCCCCCCTTGATGTGCTTGTGGTAGATGCGACGCAGGATCTCCGAGCGGAAGCTGGGCATGTAGAGCAGGTTGCGTCCGCTCTCTACGTAGATGGGGCAGGCGTCGGCGCAGGTCTGGCAGCGCGCGCAGTGCTCCATGGACATGACGAAGGGCTGCAGGAAGGTCCAGTTGTCGTCCTCGCTGAAGAGCTTCTGCAGTCCTTGCAGGAAGAGCTCCACCAAGCGTCGCTCCTCCTCGGCGCTGTCGGGCTTGGGGATGCTCAAGGCGATGGTGTCGTCCAGCACCTCGTACTTCTCGAGGGCCGCGTCGGAGAGCGGCGCCAGCGGGGGTTCGTCCTCAGGCTTGTCGTAGGGGGGCGGCAGGGGCAGCCAGTCCCCCAGCTCCACGTGGGCGATGGGGCCGTCGCCCTTGCTGAAATCGGCGATGCTCTTGGGGCTCTTCATGGAATCGGTCCTCCACGCAGGGCGTGACTACTTGGCTTTTCTCATGTCCTCGGCGGCGAGCTCGGCCCACGTGCGCTGGCACCCGCTCCGGATATGGGGAGCTGCCCAGCTGACCGGACGCTCCAGCAGGGCGGCGATGCGCGCCTCGTCCGGCCCTCCGGCCAGGTTCGGCGTGTCGTTCCAGCGGATGTCGTGGTACGCGAAGTACTTGCCGATGAAGTGGGACATATGGGTCAGGGGTATGTACGAGACGAGCAGGCTCATCAGCACGACCGAGCCCGTGCTCAGCACCAGGGGCAGGCCGGCGTCGGGCAGGGCGGCAGGGCTTACGCTGAGCAACCCGGACATGAAGGCGGCAGCCAGACTGAGATCGCGGTCCGCCAGCCCCCAGGTCAGCAGCGCCCAGCCGAAGGCCAGGACGAAGAGGCCCAGGTTCGCCAGGTCCAGCCGCGTGGTCAGTGCGCGCAGCGCGGGGTCGGTCATGCGCCGCTGCAGCAGGCCCAGGGCGCCCGAAAAGCCCAGCAGCAGTCCCGCCACCAACACGACGGGCACGAGGATGCGCAGCGCAGCGCCGCCTCCGCCCTGCCATGCACTGGGCGCCAGCGCGGCCAGCAGGCCGTTCAGCGCCAGCAGCAGGGTGCCGCCGATGGTGAGGTAGAGGCCGAAGTGAAAGGGGAAGGAGCGCAGCCAGAGCTTGCGGTTGTTCTCCCAGAGGCATTCCAGGAACAGGATCTCGGGGATCATCACCTTGAGCTCGCCCAGCAAGGAGACCTGCCTGGGCTTGGCCCACCAGCGGTTTTCCTCCAGGTAGGAGCCCCCATAGGAGGCCCGCTTGCCCTCGTGGGCCACAGGGTAGAGCTCCCAGCGCAGGTGCATGGGCATGGTCGCCCACTTCAGGAAGCGCGCCACCATGGCGAGCAGGGAGGCCGCCAGCGCCAGGTAGACCAGGATGTTCAGTGCCAACGCCATCTTCTTCTCCTCGAGCTCATCGCGCGCCGCCTTGTCGTGCGACGCGGTGGGGAAGTCCGTCCGACTGTTCTTGGGGCAGCAGGAGGATCATCACGGCGCAGGGGGCGTCGTCGCAGAGCCGCTGCCGGTAGGCCCTCTCCACCGCCAGCGCCTGTTCTCCAAGGACCACCAGGTCCACGCGCTTGTTGCGGGCGTAGCGTCGGACCTCCACCAGGGGGTGGCCGGGAAGGACCAGGACCCTGCTGCGCCAGCCGTAGAGCCGCGTCAACCTGGCCTGCGCCTCGCCGATCAGCTGTGGCGTCAGCGGACGTCTGCCGGGGAGGCCGGGCCTGTTCCCCGGGTGCGTCTCCAGGCACATGACGACCTGGTGGCTGCCTGCCGCCGATCGAGCCAGCGCCCGGGCCACGGGCACCGAGCTGTCCGCCTCTGCCAGGGAGTGCACCCAGCTGAGCACGCGCTTGCAGGGCAGGCCTGGCAGGCGGAGCGCGAGTTGGCGGGGTGTGGCCGGTGGTTCGGGCATGGGAAGTCGCTCGAAGCAAGTTCCATGCCCATGGAAAAATGGTCGCTCATTGTGCAGCTTGTATGGGATCCCCCTTCATTGCCGGCCCGGAAGGCGGGTTTTTCCGTTGCGGGGCGAGAGTGCCGATTTGGCCTCGTTTATCGTCTACAACGGCCTTTCCGGCCACGTTGCGCAGGTTGCGTTTTTGCGCAACCGTTGCGTTTCGTTGCGCAACGGTTGCGCGTGTCGCCGCTAGCGGTCCTTCAGTCCGGCTCGATCCCCAGCCGCTTCATCCTGCGCCAGATGGTGGTGCGGTGCACGCCCAGTTGACGCGCCGTGCGGGGTACGTTCCAGTCGTTCTCACGCAGGTGGTCCGTCAGCTCCTGGCGCTCTCTGTCGCTCCTTCGTCGCGTGCTGGGCGGATGCAGCGCCTCGACGCGGCGGTGCCTTCCTCCGACGAGCTGTCGCGGCAGGTCATCGATCGTGATGTACGGGCCCAGGCAGACGATGTAGGCGTGCTCGAGCACGTTCTCCAGCTCGCGCACGTTGCCGGGATAGGCGTGGCGCATCAGGACGGACGTGGCCTCGTCGCTGACACCGCGCACGTCACGGCCCATGCGGAGGTTGAAGCGCTCCAGGAAGTGCTCCGTCAGCAGGGGGATGTCTTCGCTGCGCTCGGCCAGCTCGGGCAGCTGGATCAGGATCACGTTCAGCCGGTAGAACAGGTCCGAGCGAAAGCGCCCTTCCTCGACGAGGCGCTCCAGGTCCTTGTTGGTGGCCGCCACGACGCGCACGTCGATCTTTTCGACCTGGTCCGAGCCCACATGCTGCACCTCCCGGCGTTCCAGCACGCGCAGCAGCTTGACCTGCATGGCCAGGGGCGCGTCTCCGATCTCGTCCAGCAGGATCGTGCCCCCCTCTGCGGCCTGAAAGCGCCCCTTGCGGGCCTCTTGCGCGCCGGTGAAGGCGCCCTTGGTATGTCCGAAGAGCTCCGACTCCAGCAGGCCCTCGGGAAGTGCGCCGCAGTTGACGGTGACCAGCGGCCCGCCCGCTCGCGGACTCAGGTTGTGGATGGCCGCCGCGAAGAGCTCCTTGCCCGTGCCGCTGGCGCCCTGGATGAGCACGGTGGCGTCGGACTGGGCGATATTGGGCAGCGTGCGGAAGATCTGCTGCATCTTGGCGTTCTTGGAGATGATGTCCTGGAAGCGGAACTTGCCGCTTATCTCCATGCGCAGGGCCTGGATCTCGGACTCGTCGCGGAAGGTCTCCACGCCTCCCTGGAAGACGCCGTGCTTGTCCAGCAGGGGCGCGGTGCAGACCGAGATGGTCTGCTGCTTGCCACTGCGGTTGCGGATGTCGATCTTGACGTTCTTGACCGTTCGCCCGGTACGCAGGGACTGGCGCAGCGGGCAGTCCTGCTTGCAGAGGAAGCTGCGGAAGACATCGTGGCAGTAGCGCCCACGGACCTCGGCCGCGGAGAAGCCCGTGATCTGCTGGGCGGCCGGGTTGAAGTAGGTGATGCGGAACTGGCTGTCCACGGTGAAGATGCCCTCTGCCACGTTGTCGAGGATCAGGTTCACCAGCCTGGGATCATCCAGCTGCTGTTCGCCTTCGGCCATGACGCTCTCCGGCAACACGTGCTCGGACAGCGTAACAGGACCTGATCGGGATCGAGGCGGCGCCAGACCGGCCTCCAGGGTGATCCCGGCAGGTGGGCGAGATCTCGATTGGGGCGCGCAAGCATGAGCAAGAAACGCAGGAAACGCATGCCTGTGTCCGGGGCGGTGGGCGAAAACCGGTTTGGAGGTAGATGGGCCGCCCGGGTTCGGCCTATCATGCGTGGAAGGGCGGGGAGTCGTGAAAGGCGTGTTGCGTTGTGTTGCGGGGCCCGTGATTTCTGTGATGCCGTTCTTGTCTTGTGAGACTCATCGATTAGCAAGTTTCAATATGCGGAAAACGACCGTGGGCTGTTGGATTGACCTTCCAGGGCTGGTATATAGCACGCGTTTTATACGAGCATAGTAAGCTGAATACGTTAATTATAACGATACGACGCATCGACTGGAGGCACTCAGGCAGGGCGTTGCTGATTTCTGCTATCTTCAATGCTGTGCTGGACACAGAGGGACGGGAAACGTGGTATGGCATGGAGCGTCGGTGACCATTGTCATGTTGAATCGCCCTGGCGGGTGCGATAGTGTGGCCAGCCCCGTCGATGCCACTGGAAGACAGGGAGAAGAGAGATGATAACGAAGCGTGTAGGAGACAAGGCCATCCGGCTGGTTGTCGGTGACATCACCGATATGGAGGTGAAAGCCTTCGTTTTCGATATCACCGAAGACTGCAAGCTCGGCTCGGGCTACGGCGGTGCCATCTCGGTCCGCGGTGGCAAGAAGGTGCAGCAGGCCCTCGACGAGATCGGCTCTCTTCCCACCGGGCAGGCGGCGATCACTACCGCCGGCCGCATGGAGGCCGAGCACATCATCCACACCAACGGGCCCAAGTTCTTCGAGCCGGGCACCGAAGAGAAGCTGAAGAAGGCCATCCGTTCCTGCCTGGCGCTGGCCGTGGAAAAGGGGATTGAGCAGCTGGCCTTCCCGCCCATCGGGACGGGCTTCTACCAGGTGCCCCTGGACCTCTGCGCCCAGGTGACCGTGGCCGAGGTGACCGAGCACCTGCAGGGAAGCACCACCCTGGACGAGGTGCTCATAGTGGCCCTGGATACCCGCGAGTACAAGCCTTTCAAAGCCGTCCTTCGAGGAGGAGCGTGAGATGCATGCCGAAGAAGGGGTGAGCCTCTACTACATCGCCGAGGTGGTCCACTGGGCCGCGCTCGCTTTCATGGCGCTGGTCTACGCCGGGCGCCTGATCTGGCTGTTTTCCTGGAAGGCCGGCCGCGATCGCCAGTACGCGACCGGGCGGGGGAGCTCCGGTCTGGCCGTCCCCGCCTACTCGCTGCTGAACGTGGCCATGCCCTGGGGCATGGAGAGCACGCGCAAGGGCTATACGTTCTACGTGAGCTTCGTGGTCTTCCACCTGGGTGTGACCGCGGGCATCTTCCTGGCTTTCGTCAGCTCGCTCTACCGGCCCCTGATGGAGATGCAGGTGGTGGCGATGTTCTTCGTCGCTACCATCGGCGCGGCCTTCCTGGTGTCCATCGGCCGCATCGTGCGGCGTTTCACGCTGCCGCATATTCGCCTGATATCCACTCCCGACGATCACTTCGCCCTCTTCACGCTGACGGTCTGGTTCGCCCTGGGCGTCGCGGCCCAGGCCCACCTGGCGGGTTGGCTGGTCAGCCAGGGCTGGATGATCGCCTACCTCTTCATGACCAGCTTCTTTTTGGTCTACGTCCCGTTTTCCAAGATCTCCCACTACCTGTACTACCCGTTCACCCGCTTCTGGATCGGTAAGACCCTGGGCCATCGCGGCAGCATGTACGTCGGCAGCTGAAGGAGGACAGCGAAATGGCCAATCAGCTTTCGTGGAAAGTAGACAAGATGGTCGAGCTGCTCAAGCCCAAGCTCACCCGCCAGGTGGTGGGTTCGCTGGTGGGCTGCGTGCACTGCGGAATGTGCCACAACGTCTGCCATTACGTGCTGACGCACCCCGACGAGCCGGAGATGACCCCATCTTACAAGGCCGACCAGCTGCGCAAGCTCCTGAAGCGTCACTACGACTGGACCGGCCGCGTCTTCCCCTGGTGGGTGAACGCCGATCCGCCCGTGACGGACGAAGACCTGGACAAGCTGAAGGACATCGCCTTCGGCACCTGCACCAACTGCCGGCGCTGCACCTTCAACTGCCCCATGGGCGTGGACACCGCCACCCTGAACCGCATCATGCGCGGCTTGCTGACGCGCGTGGGCGTGATGCCAGAGGGCGTGTGGGTGGTCTGCAAGGACACCTGGGAGCTGGGCAACCAGATGGGGGTTCTGAAAGAGGACTATATCGACACCCTGGAGTGGATGGAGGAGGAGCTGGAGGACGAGGTGGGCCAGCCCGTTCCCATCCCCGTGGACAAGCCCGACGCTGACGTGGTCTACACCATCAACCCGCGCGAGGCCAAGTACGATCCGCGCACCATCGCCAATGCCGCGCTGATCTTCTGGGCCGCCAAGGAGAACTGGACCATGCCCAGCTGGGGCTGGGACCAGACCAACTTCGGCCTCTTCTCGGGCGATGACGCCATGGGCGGCGCCTCCTACCTACACCTGGAAGAGACCTTCAAGAAGCTGAAGGGCAAGAGGTTGGTCATCTCCGAGTGCGGCCACGGCTACCGATCCACACGCTGCGAGGGCCCCAACTGGTCTGGCAAGGACCAGGACTTCATCATGGAGAGCTCGGTGGACACCATGATTCGCTACATCAAAGAGGGGCGAATCAAGGTGGACAGGACCAAGAACTCCACGCCGGTCACCTTCCACGACTCCTGCAACAACGCCCGCAGCTGCGGCCTGTTCGAAGAACCGCGCGAGCTGCTGAACATGGTCTGCACCGACTTCCGCGAGATGACGCCCAACCGGCAGGACAACTACTGCTGCACCGGCGGCGGCGGCGCCATGTCCATGGCCGAGTACACGCCGCGGCGCCTGCGCTCCGCCAAGGTCAAGGCCGACCAGCTCGTTGCCACCGGCGCCAAGATCGTGGTCACCTCCTGCCATAACTGCGTGGACGGCCTCTCCGACCTGATCAAGCACTACGAGCTGGGCATGGAGGTCAAGCAGCTGGTGGACCTGGTGGCCGAGGCCCTGGTGCTGGAAAAGGTGGAAGAGGTCTCCGAGGAGCTGCCCGAGGCGGCCGCGCCGCTGCAGGGCCGCACCGTCCTGGTAGTGGAGGACGAGGACGACGCCCGCGTCTTCCTCACCACCGTGCTGGGAGATGCCGGCGCCACCACCTTCGAGGCCCGCGATGGCGACGAAGCCCTGGCCATGGCGCGCGAGCACAAGCCCGAGATGATCACCCTCGACCTGTCCATGCCTGGCAAGGACGGTGTCGAGGCCTTCACCGAGCTGCGCCAGGATCCGCAGATCGCCTGTATTCCCGTCTGCATCGTGACGGGCCATCCCGAGTTCCGCAAAGTCATCTACGACCGGGCCGTGCCGCCCCCCGAGGGCTACATGGAGAAGCCCGTGGCGCCCGATGATCTCACCACCAACCTGCGGCGCATCCTTGAGACTGTCGCCCAGAAGAAGAGCTGAGCCGGCGCCCGCCCTTCTGGGAGGACAACCCGATGGAGGTTCGTTATCAGCAGTTCTTCGAACAGGTGCCAGGCAAGCTGCGCGTTCAGGGTCCCAACCTGGTGATCACGCACGCCAACAAGGATTTTCGGGCGGCCTTCGGCGAGGCGGTGGGGCGCCCCTGCTACGATGTGGTCAAGCAGCGCGTCGAGCAGTGCCTGGTCTGCCCCGCCCAGCAGACCTTCGGCGATGGCGTAAGGCGAGAGCACGAAGACGAGGTCGTGCTGACCTCGGGCGAGACGATCAACGTGCGCTGCAGCAGCGCGCCCATCCGCGACACCGATGGCCAGATCGTGTCGGTGATCGTGATGTTCAACGACATCACGAAGATGCGCCAGCTGCAATCCCAGCTGACCTCCATCGGCCTGCTGGTGGGCTCCATCTCCCACGGCATCAAGGGGCTGTTGACAGGCCTGGACGGCGGCATCTACCTGATGAACACTGGGCTGGACCACAACAAGCCCGAGCGGGTCAAGCAGGGCTGGGAGATGGTTCAGCGCAACATCGGACGCATCCGCAGCATGGTGCTGGATATCCTCTACTACGCCAAGGACCGCGATCTGGAGATCGCCGACATCCAGGCCGTCGAGCTCGCCAAGGAGATCGGCGAGATCATGGCTAAGAAGGCCACCAGCCTCGGCGTCACGCTGGACATCGACATCGCCTCTGACAGCGGGAGCTTCCACGGGGACGCCAAGGCCATCAGGGCAGCGTTGCTCAACATCCTGGAGAACTCGCTGGAGGCTTGTCACTCGGACAGGGAGAAGAGCAGCCACTGGGTGAGGTTCGCTGCACGCCGAGAACCGCCCTGGATGAGATTCGAGGTCCAGGACGACGGAATCGGCATGGACCGCGAGACCAGGGACAAGGTCTTCTCCCTCTTCTTCTCGTCCAAGGGCATCAAGGGGACGGGCCTGGGGCTCTTCATCTCCAACAAGATCGTGGACAAGCACGGGGGCAGCATCGAGGTGGAGTCCAAACCCGGGCAGGGCGCCAGCTTCCAGGTTCGCATTCCGCTTCAGGGCAGGCCGAGCACGCGGCTCCTGGCGGAGCCCGGGCGATGATGCAGCTGGCCATGGAGGAGCCCATGCAACGAGGCAGGGTGTTGGTGGTGGACGACGATCCGGACGTGGTCGTCTACCTGGCTTCGCTGCTGGGTGATAACGGCTACGACGTGACGACGGCTGGCAACGTCCGCTCCGCCCTGGCGAGCATCGAGCTGTCCAGGCCAGAGGTAGTGCTGATCGACGTTCTCATGCCGGGCATGTCGGGCCTGAACCTGCTCGTCGAGCTGCGCACGAATGCACGGCTCTGCGATATCGGCGTGGTCATCGTCACGGGCAGCGACCAGGTCGTGGAGGACGGTTGCCGTTCCTACCTCAAGGCTCACGGCGGAGTCCGCGGCCCGGAGGCGATCCTGGGCAAGCCCGTCGACATCGAGCAGCTCTTGACGGCGCTGGAGAAGCTCGTGCCGTCCTAGCGTATTCCCTGGCCTATTCCCAACGGAGATGCTCCGGATGCGAAGAGCTGCAGCCCGTTTTTCGGTCTTGTTCCCAGGCTGCCTATAAAGGACGGCTCATTGGAGAAGGACCCGCAGGGAAGAGAGGCATTGGAGGAGAGGTCGGCGAGTGATTCCAGAAGTGGTCGTGGAGCGGCTGACCGGTGTTGCTTGACGGCCTGTCTACTGCACCGTAGGATGTGACTCAATGAGAAATCATGGGCCTTCAAGGGGTCCGGGATGAATCCAAGCATGGAAAAAAGAGAAGCTGGAATGCTGTCAACGGGCCAGGCAGCCAGGCTCTGCTCGGTCACGCCCGACACCATCCGCAAGTGGATCAAGAGCGGTCGCTTGAGGGCCGTGCGCACCGCGGGCGGCCATCACCGCCTCGAGCTGCACGAGCTGGCGCCCTTCGTCTCCCAACCCCTGGGCGGTGAAGACTGCCCGGCTCCCGCACCCGGCTGCCCTCCCATGCCCCTGCGATGTTGGGAGTACCTGGCGGAACAGGACAAGGCGCGGCACGAGTGCGAGTCCTGCGTGGTCTATCGCATCCGAGCGGCCTGGTGTTTCGCTGTAGCCGACATGGAGACCGATATCGGGCACGCCAGGGAGTTCTGCGGCGAGAGCTGTCAGGACTGCCTCTACTACCAACGCTTGCACGCTGGGGTCACCAAGGTTCTGGTCCTCACGACCGATCAGGGTCGGGTCCTGGCTGCCGACAAGGGCAACGGGCTGGAGCTGCGCTTCGCCCGCAACGCCTACGAAGCCTCCTGCGTGGTCGGCGAGTTCCGGCCTGCGTTCGTGGTGATCGAGGACGAGTTCCTCCGTGCGATGGGGCAGGGCCTGCTCGAGGGTCTGGCCAACGATCCGCGCGTGGCTGGCGTGAAGCTCATTCGGGCGGTGGCCTTGGGGAAGAAGGGGAAGAGGGTCAGCGAGCAGCACTCCCTGTTCGACGCCGAGATCGAGAAACCCTTCACCCCGCACCAGCTGAAGAGCATCGTGGACGGATTCCCCGTCGAGGCCCCCGTCCGGACGGGCAAGCTGGCGCCCAGTACGGGGGATTTCACCCCGCAATGCGGAGGATGAGATGGCGAAAGTGCTCGTGATTGACGACGAACCTGACGTGAGGACCTTTCTGGCTGCGGTTCTGCAGGACCATGGCTACGAGGTGTGCCTGGCCACGGATGGCATCGAGGGCATCGAGGTGGCGGAACGGGAGAGGCCCGACCTTGTCTCGCTGGATCTGATGATGCCCAACAACACGGGCACCGAGTTCTACCGCAGGTTCAGGAAGAACCGGGCGCTGCGCGACACGCCGGTGATCGTTGTCAGCGGCATCGCGGGCCGGCACCTGGCGGTCAAGAGCGCGGCGGCCATCTTCGACAAGCCCATCGATTCGGAGCAGTTCATCGAGGCGGTGCGGCGCGCTACTGGGTGACGGGGCCGGTCTCGGTGCTGTGGCTCGGGTTCGTGCGGTCGCTTGCGTCGGTGCGGCCGCCCGCCTGATGGCTGCGGGTTTGCCCCCTGGATGCCTTCGCCGCGGCGATTACGCGCCGCGGCGACCCGCGCGATCGGCCCCGAAGAGCGAGACCGCCTGCCGATCCCGCGTCGAGTGCGCATCCCGGGGGCAACCCTCCGCCCGGCGGGCTCGCGATTCGCTTTGCGGGCGGGGCTGGTCACTCTTCAACACCACCCTCCGCGGCAAGATCCTAGCGGGAACTGCTCCCCTCGGTTCGACCATCCAGGTCTCCCGAGGGGAGATCAGCCCGGGTCCAGCGGCGACGGCGTAGCCGTAGCGAGATTCTGGCCCAGGCATGCATTCGGGCAGGTACGGAATCCCGGCATTCGTGAGAGGACGACTTCCCGGGCCGACTCGAGCGTGCTGCAAGCCGCGGCTGCGCCGGAGCGCAAGCGGACCCACTCTTGCCTGGCCGCCCGCGGCTGGCCGGATCCAGGAGTCCGTTTCACGGTTCGAGGAGCGGCCCCCCGGTTCCACGGCAGACTATCAAGAAGGTCTCATGGAATCGGCCGCTTTCCTCGCCCCAAGCCCGGCATGGTCCTCGACGCGTCAGTTTTCGCGATTCCGCCTCTCGCGCAGTGCCAGGATCCTCCGCAGGTCTCCCAACAGTTGCGGGATGTCGATGGGCTTGGTCAGGAAGCCCTCCGGCGGGGAGACCTCGCGGCTGTACAGCACCTTGCGGAACTCCGGATGGCCGGTGACGATGCAGACGGCGATGTCGCAGAGCTCGGGGTCGCGTCGCAGGGCCTTGTAGGTGTCGACGCCGTCCAGGCCGGACATGGAGAGGTCCAGGGTGATCAGATCCGGCAGGATCATGCGTGCCAGCTCGATGGCAGCGACGCCATCGGGGGCCTCGTAGACAACGGCCCCCTCGTCTTCCAATAGGGCCCTGAGGTAGGTGCGCACATCGGGCTCGTCATCCACGACGAGCACCTTGCGGTCCAGCAATGAGTTCGCGGATACCATGGGTCCGGATCAGCGCCCCAGCCACTGCGCGATCGGCGCCGGCTTCTTGAAGAACCAGAGCCACTGGGGCTTGGCGTCGTGGTCCAGGGGCAGCAGCAGCTCGGCCACGGTGTAGAGCATCAGGGCCAGCGCCGTGCCGCCGAAGAAGAAGATGATCTCGGCCAGCTCGGGCAGGTAGCTGATCTCCACGCCCATGGGCTGCAGCGTGGCGCTCTGGCCGCCCACGATCACGTCGTACTTGGACACCACTACGCCGAAGAGCAGCAGCGTCGCGGCGGTCACCAGCCAGCGCGCCGAGCCCTTGGTGGCCGGGTGCAGCAGCAGCACCAGGGGCACGATGCCGCCCACCACGATCTCCAGGCCCCAGAAGGACAGGGCGTAGGATCCCGTGGCCAGCAGGCTGCCGATGTCGGAGCCGACAAAGAACTTCTCGGCGATCATCACGAAGTTGACCAGCACCAGTCCGGCGATCAGCGGGGCGTAGACCTTGCTGAAGAGCCGCAGGATCCCAGCGGGCACGCCGCCGTCGCGACCGATGTGCAGCAGGGCGTTGAACAGGATGTGGATGGCCGCGCCCGAGGTGACCGCCGAGACGATGAAGTGGGCGGCCAGCATGTGGGAGGACCACAGGGGCTTGGCGTTGACCACGCCGAAGAGAGCGCCCAGGTTGGTGTGCACGGCCAGGGTGACGATCAGCACCACCCAGCCCATCAGGCGATGCACCCAGTGGGGCAGGCTGTCCTCTTTGATCACCACGGCCAGCTCGATCAGGAGCGAGGTGGCGAAGCAGGCGTACAGGGCGCCCATCCAGGCGATGCGCGAGTCGGGCTGGAAGAAGAGGCCCATCTTCCACATGTGCAGGGGACGACCCACCTCGAAGGCCATGAAGAGCCAGGAGGGGATGATCAGCAGGATGGACAGCAGCACGCCGCGCTTGATCACCGGCTTCATGGCCTTGACGCCGAAGACGGTGAAGATGGAGTTCACCAGGCTGGAGCCCGTGGCGGCCAGGGCGAAGAAGACGTAGGCCGGGACGAGCGAGCCCCACTCCAGGGGTGGGGGCTCGTGGCGCATGAAGACATGCCCCGCGCCGAAGGTGCCGAGCAAGACCAGGGCGGCGAGGGCGCAGACCCAGGTGAGCAGGCGCTTGTTCTGGGGGGCAGAGAGCTCGGACATGGTCATCCCTCCTCTCCGGTATCGGGGCCTTCAGAAGCCATCCGGTTCTTCACGGCCGCGGAGTAGAAGCCCAGCGCGGCGATGCCCACGGCCACCGTGGCCACCTGGGAGCGGAGTACGACGCCGCTGTGGGCCGGGAACTGGACCTTTTCGACCTCTGGGAACTCGAGCTGCTCGAAGGGAGCGCTCGAGACGTAGAGCCAAGAGGTGCCGCCGACCTCGTCGTCGCCGTAGACGAAGCGACCCTGCTCCTTTGCCAGCTGAGCCTTGGCGGCGATGTCCTTGCGCTCGCCGAAGCTGAAGAGGCGTTGGGGGCAGTCCTCGACGCAGGCGGGAGGGAGCCCCCTGGCCAGCCGGTCGTGGCAGAAGACGCACTTGGTGATCTTGCGGTCTTCCCAGTCGAACCTGGGCACGTTGAAGGGGCAGGCGATCAGGCAGTAGCGGCAGCCGATGCAGCGGTCCACGTCGTAGAGCACGGGCCCGTCGTCGGTCTTCTTCAGGGCGGCCACCGGGCAGACATCGGCGCAGGTGGGGGAGACGCAGTGCATGCACTGCCACTTGGCGTGTTTTTCCTGATCGCCCCCGCCCTTGGAGGCCACCACGCAGTAGGAATCCGGCCCGAGATCCTGCGGCTCTTCCTCTGCCGAGCTGAGACGGTTCCAGCGGCGGCAGGCGACCTCGCAGGTGCGACAGCCCACGCAGCGGTCCACATCGACCAGCACGGCGTAGCGCGAGGCGTGCTTGCAGGCGGCCCAGGCGTCGAGCGAGAAGGCGCCGACGCCCGCGGCGGTCAAGCCCTTCAGGAATCCTCGTCTTGAAAAGCTCATTGTTTTGCCTCCTCAGCGCCGTTGGCCTCGGCGTGGCAGTCGGTGCACTCCAGGGGGCGCTCCTCTTCCTCGGTGACCACCTCCATGCGCAGGTGGCAGCCCACGCACTGACGGTGGTAGGCGGCGGCTGCCCCCACCAGCGCATCGGGATCCTCGGGGTTGGAGGGCTCGCCGTGACAGTCGGTGCACTTCTGGTTCTTCTCTTCCGCGCTGACCGTGGCGCTGTGGTGGCAGGCGATGCAGGTGAAGGCGCTGTCGGAGTGGAAGGCATCGGCCAGGGGATTCTCCTGGGCAGCCTCCATCAGGTTCTCGATGTGCTCTTTGTGCTTGAAGACCGTGGGCTGGTACTTGTCGGCCAGCTCGCCGATCTCGTACTCTTCCTCCAGGTCGCCGGGTGGCGGCGCAGGAGGGGGCCACTTGGGACCGTCCTCCATCAGCGGCACCTCGTCGGTGTCCGCTGGGTCGTCAGAGTCCGTCGGAGTGCCCAGCTGCTCGTTCACGAAGGCCTGCAGCGCGGCCAGCTGCGCCTCGCTCAGCTCGGCGGCCAGCACCGCGGGCAGATCGGCCAGCTGCTCACCGACGTGGCAGATGTTGCACGAGCCGTCGGTGCCGCCGATGGCCAGCTGACCGTCGCCGTGGCAGCCCGCGCACTGCTTGTCGCGCTCGTTCTGCGTGTTGTGGCAGCCGACGCAGCTGTGGTTGGAGCTGTGCAGGTGGTAGGCGTCCTGCAGTCGGATGCCGTCGGCCAGCTCGTCACCCTCGTGCGTGTGGCAGGTGGCGCACTTGTCGAGCCTCTGGTGGTGGCAGGTGTGGCAGGAGCTGACCAGCCCCTCGTGGTTCTGGTGGTCGAACTCGACGTCCAGGAAGGGGGCGAAGGCCAGCTCGATGGTGGTCTGATCGGGCTGATCGCGCTCCAGGCGCGGCACGTGCTCTTGGGGCGTCAGGGGATCGATCTCGCCCTCTTCGTGGCAGCCGGAGCACTTGGTCGGGCCGCCTTCTTTGCCCTCTTTCTCCAGGTCGCGGTGGCATCCCACGCAGGAGTCGTGGGCCGTGTCACGCATGGAGAGCAGCTTGTCCGCTGTGACCTCGCCGTGGCAGTCGCGGCAGGAGGACTCGGTGCCCTCGACGTAGACCAGCTCCCGGGCCTGCTCGTCCCAGCTGTGGTGGCAGGTCTCGCACTTGTCTTCGTGGGCCGTGACGTGCTTGTGATGCAGCTCGAGGTGGAAGCCCATGGGCTTGCGAGAAGAAGCGTAGCGCTTGTCGTGCACGTGGCAGCCCCCGCAGCTGCGCGGACCGGCGCTGTCGCCCTCTTTGACGCGCTCGCGGTGGCAGCCGATGCACTGGTCGTGGAAGGCGTCCATCAGGTCGCCGGCGTCGTCCAGGTCGCGTGCGAAGCTGGGCACCAGCGCGCCCTCGGCGTCTTTTTCGTGGCAGACGGTGCAGTCCTCGCCTTCGAGCTTCTCCACGTGCTGCTCGTGCTGGAATGCCACCGCAGGGCGATCCAGCGAGCCGAAGACCTCGCTGCGCGCGATCTCCACCAGGTCCGGGCCCAGCTCGACCAGCTCGCCCCCTTCGGGGTGCTGGTACTGGATCCAGCCGTACAGCATCACGCCAGAGATCGCGGTGATGAGCAGATAGCCGATGTAACGGGCAGACATTGCCGCTCCCTTTCCGCTGCTAGACCTTGAGGTGCTCGGGGATGTCCATCACCTCGACCAGGATCTCCGCGATGAAGCGGATGTGCATGCCGAGGTTGTGCCCCTTGATGATGTCTTCGATGCCGCTGTGGCAGTTGTGGCAGGGGGTGACCACGAAGTCGGCCTCGGTGGCCGCCAGCTGCTCGGCCTTGACCCGGTTGCCCGAGATGCGGGCCGGGGTCCATGGGGGGCCGCAGTTGACGGCGCCGCCGCCGGCGGCGCAGCAGTAGTTGTACTCGTAGCGCGTGTCCTTGCTGACATCGCGGAAGTCCGAGCAGATGGCGCGCATGACCTCGCGCAGCTTGTCGCCCATGCCGCCGTTGCGCACGACGTTGCAGGGCTCCTGGAAGGTGGTGGGCTTGTCCCACTTCTTGGAGATCTGGATCTTGCCGCTCTCGAGCAGGTCGTAGTAGAACTCAACCGCGTGCACCATGGGGATGGGCGGCTTCTTCCAGGAGCAGTACCTGGCGCCGTCGAAGACCGCGCCGCGCCAGGCGTGGCCGCACTCGCCCATCACGATCTTCTTGGACTTCAGCCGTAGGGCCGTGTCCCAGTGCAGGCGTTCGAAGCGGCCGTTGGTGTCCATGTCGCCGGTGAACATGGCCATGTTGCTGTTGTCCCAGCCGTCGGTGGCCGGCATGGTCCAGGATAGCCCGGCCACCTTCATGATCTGGGCCATGGCCGCCAGCAGCTGGGCCAGGATCTTGGGCTCGGGTGCGATGACCGAGTACATGATGTCGGCGCCCTCGACGTCGAGGGGGATGCGCGCGCCGAGCACCTCGTCGCGGGCGTCGTCTTCCTGCCACATCAGGGTGTCGATCCACTCGTCCGGGCCGACCCACATCTGGTTCATGGTGGTGGCGTGGCTGTTGACCGTGTCTTGCAGGTACTGGGGCACCACGCCCAGGTTGTGCAGGATGCCGCGGGTGAAGCCGGCCACCAGGAACGCGATCTCGTTGCCGAAGGGGCAGTACAGGCTGCAGCGCCGGCAGCCGTTGCACTCGGTGAAGGCGATGCGGGCGGCCTGCTTGATGAACTCGGGGCTCACCTTGCCCTTGCGCTTGACCATCTCCCAGGCCGTGTGCCTGGCCTTGGCGGTGGGGGAGTAGGTGGGATCCCGGTCGTGCGACAGGTAGTAGTGGCAGGCCTCGGAGCACAGCGTGCAGTGCACGCAGGCGTTCATATAGGCCTCCAGCCGCGCCCCGGAGCCCTTGATGGCCTTCATGATCGTGGTCTCGATCTGCTCGGGGGTGAGCTTCTCGACGGCCTTGTCGATTCCCGGGTCGATGACCTCTGGCCTCTTGAGCAGCTTCATGTTCAGTTCCTTTGCAGCTTTGCTACCAGTCTCTCGAGCCGCGGACGCCCTGCATGTCGCTGCCCAGGTAGGCCCGGGTGAAGACGAAGTACAGGGCGTGGGTGAGGCGGGAGAAGGGGATGGCCGCCAGCCACACCACCCCGGTGATGATGTGCAGCGCCAGCATGGCCTCGTAGGGGAACCAGCCGTGCGCGGCGATGAAGCCCGTGACGAAGGGGCCGATGGCGATGGCCAACAGCAGCCAGTCGGAGGCGAAAGAGACGTACTCGACCACCGGATCGGTCACGCGGCGCGCCGCGAAGAAGAAGCCGGCGGCGATGACCGCCAGGGTCATGATGTCGGCCAGGCAGTCGGGCAGGCTGGGCAGGCGAACGCCCCAGGACTCGAACCACAGCGCGTTGTGCGCCATCAGCAGCAGCGGCGTGGCGAGCAGGCAGAAGTGGAAGACGAAGGCCACGATGGTCATGGCCGGCCGCTGGCGCATATTCCGGCTGGCGAAGGGGACCACCCAATGCAGCAGGGAGCGCAGAGCCGGCCTCCAGCTCATATAGGGCAGGACCTGGACCTCTTTGTCCGCCAGCTTGTACAGGCGCCAGATCTTGTAGATCGCGCCGGCCAGCAGGGCGGCGAAAGCGATCCAGACGAGGGGACCACGCAGGAACTCGTACATCACGGACCTCTTCGAAAATCGGGGCGCGGGCTCCGGAAACGGGCTGGAGGGCTAGAGCGCATCGAGCGGCACCACGGAGCGGGCGTACTTGCCGTCGGCGATGCCGCGCACCAGGACCTTCTTTCCATCGGGGCTGATGATCGGGCTCCAGAGCTGTTCGAAGCTCTGCTTTCCTGGCCGACCGTTGACGGCGATGGCGTAGCGGCGATCGCGCTCGACCTTGGCCAGGACCTTGGCTGCGCCCGGAGCGAGCACCGGGTCCCAGACCATGTCGAAGCTGGCGTCCCAGGGCTGGCCATCGACGGCGACGGTCCAGCGGCCCTCGTCCTTGATCACCGCGGCCACGTGGCCGCCGTCGGGACTGAAGACCGGATCCAGGATCAGGTCGCTGAAGGTTCCGGACCAGGGCTTGTCGTCGATGGACACCGTCCAACGCCCGTAGGCCGGCGAGATGACGGCGGCCACCTTGGATGCGTCGGGCGAGAGCTTGACCCGCCAGAGCTGCTTGTGCCGGCCATTCCAGGCGGGCTTGTCGTCCTGGAAGAGGGTCCAGGCCGGTCCGGCTTTGGCAGGCACCATCACCGCGCCGTTGGGCCTGAACTGCGGTTCCCAGATGGCGGGGAAGCGCGAGGACCAGAGCTGGCCATCCTTGACAAGGCCGAAGACGTGGTTGGCCAGGCGCACCTCGGCCGCGTAGCTGCCATCGGCTGAGACCGTCGGACCCCAGGCGTTGATGTACCGGGCGTCGAGCAGCTCGCCGTTGACGGTGAGGGTCCAGGTGCCCTCCATGAAGGTCCAGATGTCGCCCTCTTTCAGGCGCTCGGGCTGGACCGGTGCCACGATGACACTGGCGTCGGGGCTGACCGCGTACTCGCGCATGGCCGCGAAGCGCTTGCCCCAGGGCTCGCCGTCGATCATCAACGAGTACTTCATGCCCTCCTGGGTCTGGACCACGATGTGCTGGCCGTCGGCGCTGATGGTCGGGTTCCAGACGAACTCGTACAGCTCTTCCCAGGCCTCGCCGTCCACGGCCACGGTCCACTCGTCGTCGATGCGGACCAGCGCCAGCAGGCGGCCGTCGGGCAGAAAGCGCAGGTGCCAGGCTCTCTCGAAGGGCTCTTCCCAGGTCTCGTCATTGACGCAGACTGAGACTTCGTCGTCGTCCAGCACGGGGACGGCGATCCGCTCGCCGTCCTCCGAGACAGCGAATTCGTGGACCTCTTCGTGTTCTTCTCGGATTTTGTCTACGTCCGAGAGGGTCTTGTTCCCGATCTCCCAGTCCCAGCTTGCAATATCAGACACGTGAATGTCCCTTGTCTTCTATTCAGAGCTGCAGTGTTCTCCATGCGCGCAGGGTCTCAGCCTCGCTGAAGAACCAGGACATGACGAAACGGCGCTACGCTCGATGGGAGCGGGCACATAACAGTGCGGAGAAAGCTGTGTCAACGACTCCGCAGCTCCTGATATGACGATTAGCATTGTCCGGCGATAGCCGGGCATGAAAGCGCCTTCTGTGAGTTCTTGCGCGAATAGTCCTGTCACGAAACCACGGTTCGGAAGTGGGGTATCGGGTGTTTGCTGGCTTCGGGCGTGCGCGCCCGGGGTGAAAAACTGCGATCCTGTGTAGCCGGCGTGGGCAGCACCGTCATAACCGGACGTCGCGTTGTCGGGGCGTCCGTCACGTGTGACAATCCGGCTTCCAGGGAGGCAGTGTCTGGGTAGGCTGGAAAAGGTGTTGTCTCGAAGTGCGAAAGGAGTGGTGTCGCGCGTTTCGTGTCGATGAGAATGCGTTGTGCAGCGGCTTGCAGTCGGTCCGGTCCTCGCTTGACGAAGAGGCGGCTGTCCCGTTAGGAGCGGTCTCCTCAACAGCGGGTGCAGGCGCGTCACGATGGTCCGGAGAGAGAGTCAACTACTCACCACAGGGCAAGCGGCGAGCCTCTGCTCTGTCAAGCCCGACACCGTCCGCAAGTGGATCAAGAGAGGCCGCTTGAAAGCCGTGCGAACCGTTGGCGGCCACCACCGGGTCGAGCTGAGCGAGCTCGTGCCCTTCCTCGCCAAGCCGCCCGACGCAGAGGCGAATTCGCAGCCGAGCAATGGCTGCCCCTCCATGCCCCTGCGCTGCTGGGAGTATCTGTCCGATCCGGGGGAACTGAAAGAGGAATGCAAGGCCTGCGTGGTATACCGCATCCGTGCGGCGTGGTGCTTCGCGGTGGCCGAGCTGGACTGCGACATCGGGCATGCCAGAGAGTTCTGCGCCCAGTCATGCCAGGACTGTCTCTACTATCAGCGGCTCAATGCGGGAGTCACCAAGATCCTCATCATCTCTCCCCAGGGAAGGGAGATCATGAGTGCGGACGGGGGAAATGACGTGGAGCTTCGTTTCGCCGAGAGCGCATACGAAGCCTCGGCCGTCATCAGTGATTTCCGGCCTTCCTTCGTGGTCGTGGACCAGGTTTCCATCAAATCAATGGGTGAGGGCCTGCTGGAGAACCTCGCCCGTGATCCGCGCGTGGCGGGGGTCAAGATCATCCTGGCGCGCCCGGTGGGGAAGAAGGGGCATAGAAAGGTCCTGTGGAGAGACCTGATTGACGGAGAGATCGACAGGCCCTTCACTCTGGGCCGCTTGCGAGCGATAGTCGGCGAGTTTCCGGTCGAACGTTCGGCGGTGGATGGCGAGATCGCCACCGAGGAATAGAGCCACGACCAGACGCGCGCAGACCCGGTCTGCGGAGGGAAGATGAAAAAGGTACTGGTGATAGATGACGAGGCCGATGTCAGGGCCTTTCTCGCGGCGTTGCTCGAGGACAACGGCTACCAGGTGTGCTTGGCGGCGGATGGTATTGAGGGGATCGAGGTCGCGGAGCGCGAGAGACCCGACCTGGTGTCCCTCGACCTGATGATGCCCAACAACACCGGCACGGAGTTCTTCCGGCGCCTGAGGAAGAACAAGATCCTCCGCGACACCCCCATCGTCGTGGTCAGCGGATTGGCCGGCCGCCACCTGGCCGTCAGGAGCGCGGTCGCGGTCTTCGACAAGCCCATAGACCCCGACGAGTTCCTGGCGGTGGTGGGCAAGGCCACCCGCTAGCGTTGATCCTGCGGGGTTTCACCCACCGGTCAGGTTCGCCACCAAGGCGAGGAAAGCGCTCGGATGGATGGGCTTGCCCAGCACACCCTCTGGGCCCCGGATATCCGGGTGGGAGCCGAGGTAGGACTGGCACTCGTCCTCCAGCACCTTGTCGTTCCCGGTGACCAGGGCGACGGGGATATCGCACCACCGGTCGTCACGACGCAGCGCGACCAGCAGGTCCAAGCCGGACCTGCCAGGCATCAGCACGTCGATGATCACGGCGTCCGGGTGGAAGGTCTCGAGCTTCGCGAGCGCAGCTCGTGAGTCGCTCGAGGACTGGACCTCGTACCCGTGGTCTTCGAGCAACAGCGACAGGTAGACGACGATGTCCGGATCGTCATCTACCACGAGGATCCTCCTGCTATCCAAGCTCTGCTCCTTCCTCGGGAAGCGTGCTCGGTCGCGCCTGCAGTGGCAGGCGCACCAGGAACTTGGAGCCCAGCCCTGGCTGCGAGTCCACGTCGATGGTGCCGCCGTGCTTGTCTGCGATCTTGTTGGCGATGAACAGTCCCAGGCCTGTTCCCCTGATCCCCTTGGAAGAGAAGAAGAGCGAGAAGATCTTCTCGCGTGTTTCCCGATCCATGCCGATGCCGTTGTCTTCCACCTTGAAGAATATCCACGGAGGAGCGCGCCGCACGGTGAACTTGACGCGGTGCCGGGGTTTCCGTCTGTCGCCGCGACAAGCCTCGAGGGAATTCTCCAGGATGTTGACCAGCATGGCCCGAACGGCCTTGGGATCGCCTTCGAAGCTGCCGGCATCAGCAGAGCAGTCGACCGCCAGGGAGATGTCCAGATCGGAGGCTTTCTTCTCCAGCAGCTGTTCCAGCTCGCCGGCGAGCTGCGCCACGTCGATCTCGGCCAGCTCCATCTCGCGGTCCTTGGCGTAGTACAGGATGTCGAGCACCATGCCCCGTATGCGGTCCACGTTGCGTTGGACCATCTCCCAGCCCTGCTGCACCCGCTCCGGCTTGTTCTTCGCGAAGCCTGAGTTCACCAGGTAGAGGCCCCCGTCGAGCCCCGTCAACAGCCCCTTGATACCGTGGGAGATGGAACCCACCAGCAGGCCGATGGAGGTGAGCTGACTCTGGAGCTGGCGCAGTTGGGAGATGTCGACGGACATCTCGATGACGCTCTCGATCTCTCCGTCAGGGCCATGGATCGGCGAGAAGGTGCACAGCACGTTCATCTTCTCGCCGGATGCGGAGCTGACCACCTCTTCCTGCTCGCGCGTCTTGCCGTCCGCGAAGGTCTGCTTGGCCGGACAGACCAGGCACTGTTCCTCGCGATGCTTGTAGACACGGTAGCAGCGTTCCCCCACCGCCTTGCCGAAGGTCTCGCGAAACATCCTGTTGGCGTGGCGGATCACGAGGTCTGGGCCCTGGACCGTGATGTAGCAGGGAACGTTCTCGAAGAGCTGGGCCAGGCGGCGTTGACTCTGCCGCAGCCGCTGCTGCAGCCGTTTGACCTCGCGGATATCGGTATGCATCTCCATCACCGCTACGATCTCCCCTTTGTCGTCGCGGATCGGAGTGGTGTGGACCATCACCGGTACTTCCAGCCCCGTGCGGGAGGTCAGGACCTGCTCGCTGCCGTGGCTCTTTCCGTCGATGAAGGTCTTCTCCACCGGGCAGTCCGGGCAGATCTCGTCCCGGATCTTGTAGATGCGGTAGCAGACCTCGCCGATGCGATCGCCGAAGTCCCTACGGAAGAGCTTGTTGCCCTCGATGATGCGGTATTCCCGGTCGTGTACCGACAGGTAGCACGGCATCTGTTCGAAGTACTGTCGGTAGTGCTCCTCCATGGGATAGCCTCTCGGCGTTGGCAGCCGCCTCGTGGGGATGTCACGCCACCCTATTCGTCCTTCGTCTCGAGGATGCGGCGCAGGTTCTTGATGAGCGCGTCTCCGACGACAGGCTTGTCCATATACCCGTCGGGTGGCGGGACGGGCTTGTCGTAGATGACTTTGCGGAACTCTGGGTGCCCAGTGACGATGCAGACCGGCATCGTTCCGATCTCGGGGTCATTTCGAAGCTCGGTGAAGGCCTCAATGCCGTCCTTGCCGGGCATGGAGAGGTCGAGCGTGATCAGGTCGGGCCTCTCGCGGCGCGCTGCGGCCAGGGCCTGGTCGCCATCGGTTGCTTCGAGGATCTCTGCCCCCGCGTCCTGAAGCACCGTGGTGATGAAGGCCCGAGCGTCGTCTTCATCCTCGACCACCAGGATGCGACGCCCTTGCAACGGGGCTTCGGGTTTGACGGCCTCGGCCGGAGCCTTCTCAGGTTCTTCGGCGGGCTTCTCCAGCACCAGGGCATCGGCCACCAGGTTGACCAGCTGGACGACCTCCATGCCGAGCTCGTAGTGCTTGATCAGGTCGGACAGGCCGTCCACGCAGTTATGGCACGAGGTGGCCACGATCTTCGCGCCCGTGGCCCTCAGCTGGTCGGCCTTGACCTTGGCCGACTTGAGGCGCCGGGGCGTGTACTCCGACATGGACATGGCTCCGCCGCCACCGGTGCAGCAGTAGTTGTCGGCTCGGTTGGGGTGCATCTCGCGGAAGTCGGTGACCACCAGGTTCAGCAGCTCGCGCGGCTCCTCGAACAGGCCGCAGCTGCGGGCGTTGTTGCAGGAGTCGTGGAAGGTGATCGGGGTGGAGTTCTTGGTCTTGTCGACCTTGATGCGGCCCTCTTTGATGTAGCGCAGCATGGTGATGACCGAGCTCTCCATCACGAAGTCCTGGTCGGTCTTGGCCCAGTTCGGGCCCTCGCAGCGCGTGGAGCGGTAGCCGTGGCCGCACTCCGAGATGACCACCTTCTTGCCACGCAGCTCCTTGTACTTTTCGGCCAGGTGCAACCAGACGGCACCCCCCAGGTCGTCGTCGCCCGAGAAGAGCCCGAAGTTGGTCTGGTCCCAGCCGAAGCTGGGCATGGTCCAGCTCTCGCCCGCCGCGTAGAAGATCAACGCGGCGTCGGAGATGGTGCGGGGATCGTACTTCACCTCGCGTGGGTTGATGGTGTAGACGATGTCGCAGTCAGGCTTGTCGATGGGAATGGTCGCTCTTTCGTCCTCGTACTCGTCCTCCAGCTCCTCGGAGAGCCACTCCAGCGTGTCGACGTAGTCCTCCTTGAGCACGCCCATCTGGTTGCCTATTTCCCAGGTGTCCTTGGAGACCACCGCCACTCCCTCCGGCATGACCCCCACCGAGACCAGCAGACCGCGGGTCATCCGGTTGTAGGTGGCGAAGTCCACACCCATGGGGCAATTGACCGAGCAGCGCCGGCAGTTGGTGCACTTGCCGAAGACCGTGTCCTTGAGCTCTTCCAGATCTTCGTCCGTGTAGACGCTGCCCCCCTTGACCCACCAGGGGAAGACCTTCCCGACCCAGTCGTGGTGGTGCTTGAACATGCCGCGCAGCTTGTCAGCCTTGTAGGTTGGCAGATACGTGACATCTCCCGGATTGGTCAGCACGTAGTGGCACGCCTCGGAGCACATGCCGCAGTGGACGCAGCCGAAGAAGGAGCCGGCGACCTGCCGGTTGATCTTCTTGCTGAACCTGTCGAGGACGAGCTGCGCCTTGTGGGATCTTTCTTTCTTGGCCATTTTCGAATCCGCCCTTCTATCGCTGGTTCTGGGAGTCGGCAGGCACTATCCGCGCCTGAGCGGGTAGACCCCGCGGTAGCCCATGGTCTTGCCGAAGTAGTAGCGGGTGAACGGGTAGTAGAGGTAGTGCATGATCTTGGAGAGCGGCACGTAGAACAGCAGGAACGCCGTCAGGAAGAAGTAGACGATCATGAGCGTCTCCCCGCCCGACAGATCGTTCGGGGCCGCGGGGATGCCCAGGCCGATCCACAGGGTGATCCCGATGAGCGAGAAGTAGTCGTCCGGCGAGCTGATGGCGCGCATGTTCTTGTCCGTGAAGCGCCGGATGAGCCTGTAGACGCCGATCACGAGCCCAATTGCCATGAAGGCCTGCAGCACTCTGACCAGGATGATGCTCTCGAGCAGACCAGGCCCGTAGGGGATGATGAACGACAACCCCATGACCGCGGCGATGGCCAGGTGGTAGAAGGCGAACTGCAGGTAGAAGAAAGGCTTGGTGCGGTAGCTCTCCATGCCCCAGGGCATGAAGATGTTGAGCCAGGAGTAGAACACCCCCAGCGGCACGTTCGACTTGCCCGTGGGGTGCTGGCGCTCCCCGCCCGCGCCGTACTTGAAGAGCTGGATGATGCGGCCGGTGTAGAGAACGACGACCCACGCCTTGGCGACGATCTGCAAGGGATGCTCCGCGAAGTGGAGCAATGAACTCATTTCATGCATCTGGGCCTCCTGTGCCTTTCAGCCAGCTGCCATGGACGAGAGCTGGGCCTCGAAGGGTCCGTACTCCCAGGTGTCGAACATGCAGAAGACGATCTCCTCGATTCCGGTCGTGCCCTCGAGGTGCTCTTTGGCCAGCGGCAGCACCACCCGGGCGCTGACATCCCTTGGAACGCCGTAGAAGCCCACGCCCATGGGAGGGAATGCGACCCGCTTGATCCCCTTGGCGTCAGCTGCTTTGAGGGCGTTGACCATGGTGGCGCGCAGCTTGCCCTCGGTGTCTTGCTCTTGGAACTTCGGGCCCGCGGCGTGGATGATGTAGCTGGCCTTCATCTTGCCGGCCCCGGTGACCACGGCCTCGGTTGTGCCGATTGGATCCAGCTCCTGCAGCTCCTCCTTCACGGCGCGCCCGCCACGGACAGCGATGGCAGTGCCGAAACCCGAACCCAGGTCGAGGTCCTCCCGCGCGTAGTAGACGAAGGCTTCGACATCCAGGTCGGTGATGTCCTGCTTGAGGAGGCGAATTCGCTTGTTTTTCACACTCAATTGGTCGGCCATGCTGCCCTCTCCAAAGCTGTGGATGGAACCGGCCCGGTATTCCCGCGAGTGGGAATTCGGTGCGCTTTCTGGTTTTCCTGCGCAGCGGCGAGGCCCTTGTCTAACTCTGCGGGCAACTTCCCGCAAAGACCGGAAAACGCAGAGTGGCTGCCCCTGCGCGTGGAACGGAGAGGATGTCTTTCTCCTTCCGTATCAGCCGCCGGCAATGGCCCGTTACGATCGCTGCGTTTCATGTCGAGCTTTGCGCGGCGCGGTTGTCGTGCGTTGCCCGCGGGGCGAATATTGGTAATCACGGTTCTTTGTTTGGCGGGCGGGACAAATCTGGGATGTGTGTGCGTAAGCGATAATATAGGGACGGTTCGTGGCGTCGTCCGCCTCTCCCTGATATTGAGGACCTGCTGGGTCCACGAATGGCTGTCAGCGGTCGAGAGACGATGACCAAAGAGAATCGCCAGCTACTTGCGACGGGACAGGCAGCGGAGCTCTGTTCGGTGAAGCCAGACACGATCCGCAAGTGGATCAAGAGAGGCCGCCTGAAGACTGTACGGACGGCCGGCGGGCACCATCGCATCGCGCTCGCCGAGCTGGCCCCCTACATCACGCGGCGGGGCTGCGTCGAGAGCGAAGCGTCGCAGCAGAACCGATCATCGGTTCAGCGGCTGCGTTGCTGGGAGTACTTGAGCGACCGCGGGACGATCAGAGAGGAGTGCCTCCGCTGTGTCGTCTATCGCATCAGGGCGGCTTGGTGCTTTTCGGTAGCGACCATGGAGCAGGAGCTGGGCCACTCCAGGAAGTTCTGCACCGCATCATGCCAGGACTGCATGTACTACCAACGAGTGAGGGCAGATACCACCAACATAATCGTCATCTCCCCGGCTGGCAGGCGTCTCGTGGAGACGACGGGCGGCCAGACGGAGGACTTGGAACTGCGTTTCGCCACGAACGCCTACGAGGCGTCGGCCATGGTCAATGACTTTCGGCCAGCATTCGTCATCTTGGACCAAGCCGCCGACGGCCTTGAATCGGGACTCTTGGAGAGTCTCGCCAGGGATCCACGCATCTTTGGATTGAAGGTGATCCTCGCACGTCCTCGTGGGAATGCGGGGGTGAAGAAGGGAGTGCCGGCCGATCTGATCGATGGTGAACTGGAGGTGCCGTTCACCATCTCCCAGTTGCGCGACGCCCTCAGCGCCTTTCCGGTCGAGCCGCTCCAAGAGGCGGACCCGCTGCCCTAGGAGCTGAGCTGCTCGATCGTCGATAGCGTCGCAGCCTCCATCTGGCCCCCTTCAGCCCTGCTCCTCCTCCTCGCGCACCGCCGTGACGATCTTGTAGAGCACGGTCAGCAGGAAGAAGCCGAAGGCCCAGATGGAGACCGCGATACCCACCTCTACCAAGGAGGGCAGGTAGCTGCCCACCGCGTGCAGAGGAGAGGGCATATAGCCGGAGACCAGCATCACGAGGCCCTTTTCGGCCCACAGCGAGAAGAAGACCATGCCGCAGGCCAGGGCCAGCAGCTTCTGGTTCTTGCGCAGCTGGGGGAAGAAGAGCATGATCATGGCCACCACGCCCAGGATCACCGAGAGCCACATCAGCGGCGCCACCGAGCTGGCCGTGCCGTGCAGGCCGAAGAACATATAGGCGAACTGATCCACGTGGTGCGGGATGTCGCTGTACAGCGCGGTGAAGAGCTCCAGGGCGATGAAGAAGATGTTGATGGCCATGGCGTAGGCCACGATGGTGCCCAGCTTCTGAATGGCCAGCTTGCCCGGGTCGAACTTGGTGAAGTGGCGCACGATCAGGCAGAGGATGATCAGCAGCGAGGGGCCGGCGGCGAAGGCCGAGGCCAGAAAGCGCGGCGCCAGGATGGCGGTCATCCAGAGGGAACGGGCCGACAGGCCGGAGTAGAGGAAGGCCGTGACCGTGTGGATGCTGACCGCCCAGGGGATGGACAGGATGATGATGGGCTTGATCCAGCGCGGCGGCTTGATCCCGCGATACTCGGCCGTGAACGTGATCCACCCGATGAGGATGTTCAGACCGAGGTAGCCACCCAGGGAGACGGTGTCCCAGAACATGGGCGACCAGGGCGTGGGGTGCAGCATGACGTTCATGACGCGCGTGGGCTGCCCCATGTCCACCACGATGAAGATCATGCACATCAGCACGGCGGGTACGGCCAGGCATTCGCCCAGGATGGTGATCTTGCCGAAGGCCTTGTAGTCGTGGAGGTAGTAGGGCAGCACCACCATCACCGCGGAAGCCGCGACGCCGACCAGGAAGGTGAACTGGCCGATGTACAGACCCCAGGAGATGTCCCTGCCCAGGCCGGTGACGCCCAGGCCCTGGGTGAACTGGATGATGTAGCAGATGGCACCGATGGCCATCAGGGCCGCCAGGACCCCCAGCAGGGCGTAGTAGCGAACGCTGCCTTGGAAGATTTTATCCAACATGGCGGGGCCTCATACCAGGTAGAAGACGTGGGGCTTGGTGCCGAGCTCGGCGCGGCGGCGCTTCAGGTGGGCGCCGCCCGCCCGCAGCTTGCTCAGCAGCGGAGAGGACTCGTTGAGGTCGCCGAAGACCAGCACGGGCTCGCGGCCCTTCTTTGCGCAGGCCTTCTGGCAGGCTTCGACGCAGGCTGGCGTGGCGCTGGAGTCGGCCACGATGCGCTCGGCGCAGAAGTTGCACTTCTCGACCACGCCCTTGCTGCGCGTGGGGAAGCTGTCCACGATCTTGCGGCCCTGCTCTTCCAGGGCCTTCTGCGGATCGGACCAGTTGAAGCTGCGCGCGCCGTAGGGGCAGGCGGCCATGCAGTAGCGGCAGCCGATGCAGCGGTGCATGTCCATGGCCACCAGGCCGCCGTCGGAGACGTAGGTGGCCTGGGCCGGACAGACCCGCACGCAGGGCGCGTTGTCGCAGTGGTTGCAGAGCACCGGCACGGGCAGCTCCAGCAGGGCCTTGGGGACCGGTACATCCCTGACCTGGTCGTGGAAGACGTGCTCGTAGTGCTCGTGCCAGATCCACTTGACCTCGTGGCGCGGCTCGTCGCACTGCGGCACGTTGTGGGCGATGTGGCAGGCCTCGCTGCAGGCCTTGCAGCCTTCAGGGCAGGGGGTGGAGATGTCCGCCAACATGGCCCAGCGGCGCCCGCTCTTGTCCGCCGCGCCATGCCCCTCGGCGTGCGAGGAGGCGCAGCCGGCCGCAGTGCTGCCAGCGGCCAGGCTGGCAAAGGACAGGGAGGCCAGCTTCAGGAAGTCTCTGCGCTTCGCATCCATGGTCAGTTCCCCTGTGGCTCGACGTGGCAGTCCCAGCAGTAGGGGCTGACGCCGGCGTAGTCGTGGCAGTCGTCGCAGAACTGCTCTTTGTCGTCGTGGCACTGCATGCAGCCCAGAGTCAGGCTGCGCGGGTATTCCTTGCCGCCCGCCTGGACCTTTGGGCGTTGGCCATCGCGCACCACCTCGTCGCGCCATTCGTTCAGCAGGTCCATGTGCCAGGCGGTCATATAGGCCTTGTCCTTGACGCACTCGCCGCTGGGGGATTGGGGATCGGGCACCTCGCCCGTGCCGCCGGCCAGCGCGTAGACGAAGGGGAAGGCCACGAGGATGATGAAGATGACCAGTCCGGTGATGATCTTTCCGCCGTCGTACATCGTCTCGTCCTCCCTAGTCCTGGTCGCCATGGAGGTCTTCGAGGTCCTCCATGCGCAGGTCGAGCTCGCGTTCGTGTTCGCCCGTCATGACCAGGGCGTTGGCCACCAGCTCGCAGATGCCGTAGACCTCGACGCCGGGAGCCCAGTACTGGGAGACCGTCTCCAGGGTGGCGCGGTCGATGGCGCACATGGCGATCAGGGTGTTGACGTCGTACTTCTGCTGCACGTGGTGCAGCGCGTTGCCCCGGGGCAGCCCGCCCCGCACCCGCGCCTCCATGTTCTCGTCGGTGCCCAGGCCAGCGCCGCCTCCGCAGCAGAAGGTGTGCTCGCGGATGGTGTTGGGGGGCATCTCGTAGAAGTTCTCGCAGACCTTTTTGATGACGTAGCGCGGCTCGTCCATGATCCCCATGGCGCGGGCCGGGTTGCAGGAATCGTGGAAGGTGGCCCGGATGTGGGCGTTGCGGCTGGGGTCGAGATCCAGCTTGTCGTGCTTGATCAGGTCGGCGACGAACTCGTGCAGGTGCACCATCTTGGTGGAGGCCGCGTTCTCGAAGACCGTGCCCGTGATGGGGGACTTGGGAACCTCGAGGAAGTCGGCGGGGCCGTTCATGGTGTCCATGTACTGGTGCAGCACACGCCACATATGGCCGCACTCGCCGCCTATGATCCACTTGACCCCCAGGCGCTTGGCCTCGGCGTAGATCTTGGCGTTGAGGCGCTTGATCATCTCTTTCGAGGTGAACAGGCCGAAGTTGCCGCTCTCGGAGCAGTAGGTGCTCCAAGTGTAGGTGAGGCCGTATTTCCTCTTCAGCTCCTCGAAGAGCATCATATAGCCCATGCAGGTGAAGGTCCCCGGATCGGCCAGGAAGTCGCCTGATGGCGTGGTGAAGAGGATGTCCGCGCCCTTGACGTTGATGGGCGGCTCGATGGCGATGCCGGTGATCTCCTCGATGTCCTCGGCGAAGAACTCCAGCGTGTCTTTCAGGCCGTGGGGCAGGATGCCCAGGTGGTTGCCCGTGCGGAAGCAGTTGGCCACCGGCTCGATGATCCAGTTGACCGTGATGCCCAGCTCCAGCAGCAGCTCGCGGCCGATCATGGTGATCTCAGCCGTGTCGATACCGTAGGGACAGTAGACGGAGCAGCGCCGGCACTCGGTGCACTGGAAGAAGTAGTAGAACCACTCCTTGATCACGTCGATGGTCAGCTCGCGGGTGCCCAGGGCCTTGCCCAGGATCTTGCCCAGCAGCTTGCCCGCCAGCGTGAACTCGTTGCGGTAGATGGAGCGCAGCAGCTCGGCCCGCAGCACCGGCATGTTCTTGGGATCGCCGCCACCGATGAAGAAGTGGCACTTGTCGGCGCAGGCGCCGCAGCGCACGCAGGTGTCCATGAAGATCTGCAGTGCGCGGGAGCGATCCAGGCGCGCCTTGAGCGTCTTGATGACGATCTCTTTCCAGTCTTTGGGCAGCTGCCAGTCGTCCTGGGTGACCTCCCACTTGCGCGGGTTGGGGATGCTCAGGTACTCGAGATGCTTGGCCTTGCCCGGGTAGATCCAGTTGCCCATCTGGTTCGCGAAGACGGGCTTGGTGTCCATCCAGTGCTTGGATGGCGGGGTGAAATCCACCCGCCACATCTCGTCGTGCTTGTAGAATGCCAGCTCGTCGAACTTGGGTTCCGCCATGGCTTACTCCTTGTCCACCGGGATGCCGACGGCCTTCATCTTGTCCCGGAAGTCGTCCTCGTACTCCTCGTAGGAGTGGAGCTTGACGGGGTAGTTCCAGGGGTTGATGTGGCGGATGGCGCGGTTGGTGTTGGCCATGTTGCGCGTGGGGCTGAGGAAGACGCCGCCCATGTGCATCAGCTTGCTGAAGGGCAGGTAGGCCAGCAGCACCGTGACCAGGAAGAAGTGGATGTAGAAGAGGGATGAGACGCCATCGGGGCTGGCCGGGTGGAAGCTCACCAGGCCCATGGTGAGCTCCTTGACCGCCACGATGTCGGTCTTGAGCAGGTGCCGCAGCAGGAAGCCCGTGCAGCCGATGCCCAGGAGCAAGAAGAGGGGGAAGTAGTCGTTGACCAGCGAGATGTAGCGCAGCTGGGGCTGTACCACGCGGCGCAGGAACAGAAAGCCCAGCGCCGCGATGAAGATCGCGCTGGTGGCGTAGATGACGGGCACGCCCACCTGGAAGAAGCCGTCGAGGTCCTGCGCCAGCAGCACGCAGCCCGGCACCTCGGCCATGAAGAAGCGCAGGTGGCGGAAGACGATCACCAGCATGGTCCAGTGGAAGGCCATGCCGGCCAGCCAGAGCCAGATGTTGGGGCCGTAGGAGACCTTCTTTTCATCCGCGTGGACCTGCACCGCGGTGTTGCGGAACAGGGAGCGGAAGAAGAACACCTCGAGGGCCATGCGGGCCAGCACACCGGCCGTGGTGTGCGGGTTGTCGAACCATGCCGACTTGAACCAGGGCAGCGTGTTCTGCTGACCGCAGGTGGTGGGGATGCGGAAGGGAACGGGCGCCTTGCCCCACTTGAAGGCCACGCGGTAGACCACGCCACCGACGAAGACCAGCAGAGCGAGGTAGGGCAGGATGCCCCCAAACAGGATCCGGAGCCCAATGAGCTCCGTTCCCACAAAGGCCAGGAGCGCGAGCACGAGGACCGCGACCAGGGATATCAGGGCGTTCATCAAACACCACCTGGGTGTTGGGGATTGGGTTCAGGTTCAGTCGTCCGAAAGGCCCGAAACCGGGGGATCGGAGTCGCCGAAGGACTTGCGCCAGAGCAGGCCCACGCTGCGACGCATCTCGTCGATGCGCAGCTCGCAGACCCGCTCACGGCACTCCACGTAGATCTCGAAGCCCAGCAGCGCCATGCGGTCGATGCGGGCCTCGAAATGCCAGAGCGCGCGCCCCAGCTCGGCGTCGGCCAGCTCGGCGCGCAGCTCTTCGCGGATGGCCGCTTTGAGCAGGTAGATGAAGGAGAGGGCCTGCGCGGGGGAGAATTCCTGCACGGCGCGTATGCGGATCACCGGCTCCAGCTCGTCGCGCAGCGCCTCGAGGCTCGCCCCATCGCACAGGATGGGGACGATGGCTTCCAGCGAACCGGACAGCGTGCAGCCCACCGGATTGGCGAACTGGTTCTTCTGGCGCGCCAGGAATCCCGATGCGTCTTGCGGATAGGTCTCGATCGTCTTGTCGAGCCAGCGCTGGGCGATCTTCGCTTGGCGCTCCGCTATCAGTCCGGTGAGCGACATCGTTGGCAAGTCCTGTTGGCGGGCGCCAATACAGGCCGCTGACTGACAGCGGGCTGCCAGTCAGCGGTGTAGGGTGCTGCCCCTAAGGGCTTGACTGATCAGACGCAGCCAGTGGGCTTGGGCAGGCCGGCGACCTTGCAAGCGCCCTTGGCGGGGCCGGAGGGGTAGAGCTCGTAGATCTTCTTGAGCTTCATCTTGGTGCCGCGGCAGAGCTTGCGGATCATGGGGGCGATCTCGTACTCGAGGTAGTACTCGCGCAAGTAGTTGACGACGACCCAGTGCTCATCGGTGAGCTCATCGACGCCCTCGGTCTTGGCGAGGTCCGCGGCTACATTCTCGTCCCACATGCTGGGATCCTGGATGAAGCCATCTTCATCGATCTCGATCTCTTTGCCACCAAGCATCACGAATGCCATACCATTTCTCCTTTTTTGGCTAGCTGAGAGAGTGCGATCAGCACTCTTTGTGGAGTCTGTTTCGGCGGCGGTATGGGTAGCATGGAGGCCCTAGGCCGGCAAGAACCGGGCAAGAGGGAAAAGGCAGGAATCAGCTACAATTTTCAAGTAATATGACCGAGATCTTCATGGGGCGAAATGGGGCTTGGGGAGGCGGAAATGAGGGTGCCTTTTTCAGTCGCTCCAGTTGGCGGCCAGATCCACGAAGCGAGCTGCCCAGCCAGGCGTGGCCAGGGCGTGCAGGTGGCAGAAGCAAGCCAGGGTATGGGCCAGCTGCAGGCCGTCGCGCCCGGCGCCCAGGCCATGGCCGCGCTCCACGACGAAGGCCGTGGTCACCTCCGGGGGGAGTGCGCCCTTGGGCCGCGCGTAGTGGAATTCGTGGCCGCGCAGCTCGGCGCCTGGTGCGAAGAAGGGATTTCCCTCGGTGGCTCGCAGCCGGGCGTAGCCGTGGCCCGCGGGCTTGGGCCGGATCTCGAGATCCACTGGAAAGACGTCCGCCATGGGATGGCTGCGCCCTTCGTACTCCAGGCTGCGGCAGAGGTAGATCAGCCCGCCGCACTCGGCGTAGATGGGCAGGCCCGCCAGGGCGGCCTGGCGAACAGCGCTGCGCAGCGCGGCGTTGCGCGCCAGCGCCTCGGCCTGGGTCTCGGGGAAGCCGCCGCCGATGTACAGGCCCTGCAGAGGAGGCAGGGCGGGGGCGCGCAGGGCGTCGATCTCCACCAGCTTGGCCCCGCAGCGCTGCAGCGCTTCCAGGTTCTCGGGGTAGTAGAAGTGAAAGGAAGTGTCGCGCAGCAGGCCGATGCGGGGCGAGCCGCTGGTAGTCGCCCGCGGCCCCAGCGGGTGCGCGCGGTCCGGCATGGTCAGCGGCGGTGCGGCCCGGGCGATGCCCAGCAGGCCGACAGCGTCGATGTGCTGTGCCACGCGCTCGGCCAGCCGGCCAAGGACTTCCTGCGCGGCGCCGTGCTCCTGCACGGGCCGTAGGCCCAGGTGTCGCTCTGGCATGTCCAGGTCTCTCAGGCGCGGGATGGCGCCCAGCACGGGGATGCCCGCCCCGCGCTC
This sequence comes from uncultured Enterobacterales bacterium, assembly GCA_964454135.1. Classification (GTDB taxonomy): domain Bacteria; phylum Myxococcota_A; class UBA796; order UBA796; family JAFGLY01; genus CAYVQL01. The sequence goes on from CAYVQL010000031.1 coordinate 44,577, forward strand.
CACGGCGCGCCGCAGCACGCGCTCCTGGCGCGCCGTGCCCACCTGGTTGAGCACCACGGCCGCCAGCTGCAGCTGGGGGTCGTAGCTGCGGCAGCCGTGGGCGATGGCGCCCGCCGTACCCGTCATCTTGGTGCAGTTGATGGACAGGACCGCCGGCGCGCACAGCAGCCTGGCCAGCTGGGCCGTGCTGTAGCTCCCTTCTGCGTCGAAGCCGTCGAAGAGACCGCGGTTGCCCTCCACCAGGGCCACGTCCGAGCCCGCGCTGCGCCAGGCGAAGGAGCTGCGGACCACTTCGTCGGCGAAGAGAAAGGCGTCCAGGTGGTGGCAGCGCCGGCCTGTGGCCTGCTCGAGCCAGGCGGCGTCGATGTAGTCCGGGCCCTTCTTGAAGGGAGCGACGGCCAGGCCGCTCTCGACCCAGGCCCTGGCCAGACCGAGCGCCAGGGTGGTCTTGCCGCTGCCTCCGGCCAGGCCCGCCACGACCAGGCGCGGACAGGGGCGGTCTTGGATCATCTTCGGATCGGGCATGCGAACCCCTGAGACAGAAAACCCGGAGCCAGCGCAGGCCAGCCCCGGGTTCCTTACAAGGATGCTTCAGATCAGGCCATCAGGATGAAGCCGCAGGGGCATTCCTCGCCGCACTTCTTGCAGCCCTGGCAGACGTCCATCTTGGTGAAGTCGTAGAGCTTGCCGAACTCCAGCGGCTTGTGGATCACGCCGTCCTGGCAGTAGAAGTAGCAGGTGCCGCAGTAGAAGCACTCGCCGCAGGACAGGCAGCGCGTGGCCTCGTCCATGGCCTGGGCCGCGCCGAGCGTAGGCGCGATTTCGGCGTTGATGTCCGCGAAGCGCGCATCCACGGAGATCTCCTCCACCTGGTGCCGATCGGCGCGCATCTTGCCCTCGTCGATCTGCTCCTTGTAGTAGGGAAAGTGGATGTCCTTGTGGGTGACGACATCGCCCAGGTCCTCGAGCTGGGGCTCTTCGCCGCGCAGCTTGGCGTGCATGGTCTCGGCCGCGAAGCGACCCTGGGCCACGGCCGTGGTGACCAGGGCCAGGTCGGTGACGTCGCCGCCGCCGTAGCAGCCTTCCACCGCCTCGCCGCCCATCAGCATCTGGTAGAACTCGTTCACCTGCACCCACTCGCGGCCTTCGCGCACGTCGGGCAGCTGGTCGAAATCCGGCTCCTGGCTGATGGCCGAGATCACCATGGTGGCGTCGATCACCCACTCGCTGCCCTCGATGGGCACGGGGCGCCGGCGGCCGGAGTCGTCCGGCTCGCCCAGCTCGCACTTGATGACCCTCATGCCGGTGGCCAGGCCGTCGTCGCCCAGCATCATCTCCACCGGTGCGGCCAGCTCGTGCAGCACCACGCCCTCTTCCAGGGCGCCCTCGATCTCGGGCTCGATGGCCGGCATCTCGGCGCGCGTGCGGCGGTAGACGATGGTGACGTCGGCGCCGTGACGGCGGGCCATGCGGGCGGCGTCGATGGCGGTGTCGCCGCCGCCGATCACCAGGATCTTGTCGCCCTGGGCCGGAACGTCGCCCTCGTTGACGCGGTGCAGGTAGGCGGCGCCCGTGATGACGTTGCCGGCTTCTTCGCCATCGACGCGCAGGGCGCGGCCCTTGTGGGCGCCCATGCCCACGAAGACGGCCGCGAAGTCTTCACGCAGCTTGTCGAAGGCGATGTCCTTGCCGATGGCCGTGTTGGTGACGATCTCCACGCCCAGCTCGGCGATGCGGGTGATCTCGGCGTCGAGCAGATCGCGCGGCAGGCGGTACTGGGGAATGCCGTAGCGCAGCATGCCGCCGGCCTTGGGGAAGGCCTCGAAGACCGTGACCGGGTAGCCGCGGCGCGCCATCTGGTAGGCGCAGGACAGGCCCGCCGGGCCGGCGCCCACCACCGCGATCCTCTCGTCGTGGCTGGCGTCTTCCTTGGGCAGGGGCAGGCCCTTGTCCAGGGCCCAGTCGCCCACAAAGCGCTCCACCTGGTTGATGGAGACGGCCCCGTCGAACTGGCTGCGGTTGCAAGCGTCCTCGCAGGGGTGGGGGCAGACGCGGCCGCAGACCGCGGGGAAGGGCCCCTTGTCGGCCAGCAGGTAGAAGGCCTGCTCGTAGGCCTGTTCGATGGGCATCTCGCGCTTCTCGGCCTGGGCGATGGCCGTCAAGACGCCGCGGATGTCCTTGTGGTTGGGGCAGCCCGACTGGCAGTTGGGCTGGCGCGGATTGTGCTTGGGCCGCAGGTCCGAAGTGACGCGCGAGGACGCCCCGCTAGCTGTCTTCTTGAGCTTCTTCTTTTTCTTTCGCTTGATGCCCATACTCTTTGCCACTCCGTTCCTGGGGTTTTGGCCGTGGCGGCGGGTGCAGCCGGGGCCTTGGGGAAGCCGCTGGAGTAACCCCCCCCGATCCCGAGATCAACAGCGCTGGATCAGCCATGAGATGGACGACGAAGAGTCCTTCTTTTTCGGCCTCTAAGCAAGAAATCCCACCGGGGAGGCCCCGGTGGGATGAGCGCGGTGCGCGAAGACGCGGCGCTACTTCTTGGAGCCCTCTTCAGGGGGCAGCTCCACGAAGGAGCCGCCGAAGTAGCTGTAGACGCAGCGGCCGGACTCGATCAGCTGGCGGATGGCGAGCTTGCCCAGCTTCTTGCAGGACCGCTTGTCGATCCTGTCGCTGAAGCGCTCATAAACCATCTTCTGCAGATCCATCGGCTTGAGCTTCTTCTTGCCCTGCACCGACGCGACCTCGGCGTACATGGCCTCCATCACTTCCTCGACGGTGAGATCGGAGGGCATGGTCTACTCCTCGTCGTCTTCGTCGAAGTAGCTGGCGCGACGCAGGTGGGCGCTGCGCTTGTAGGACAGGCCCGCGTGCTTGAAGTCGTCGATGTGCTGCTTGGTGAACTCGATCTCGCAGCGATCGAAGAAGGCCGGCCAGCCGATGCGGTCGATCCACTCGCCCATGCGCTCATACGGCAGCGCGTCCTTGCGCCACTCGTCGATCATCTTGATGATCGCCTCGACGACCTCGGGCCAGCGCGGCGGGTTGTTGGGCAGGAAGGGCACGGCCAGCTTCGAGAAGGTGGGCGGCGTACGGGCGTTGGACACCTTGCCGCCGACCCACAGGGAGATGCCGTCGGTGTCGGGGTTGTTCAGCGGCATGGCCGGGCAGACCGTGAAGCAGTTGGCGCAGAACATGCAGCGCTCCTCGTCCACCTCCACCGTGCGCGTGCCGTCGTCCGTAGTGCCCGGGCGGATGGCCGCCGTGGGGCAGGAGCCGACCACGTTTGGGATCTCGCACTGCTTGTTGACCAGGGAATGGTCGGTGGCCGGTACGCGCGTGTGCACGCCCAGGATGGCGATGTCGGAGCAGTGCACGGCGCCGCACATGTTCAGGCAGCAGGCCAGGGCGAGGCGCAGCTTGCCCGGAATGGGCTTGGTGCCGTCGAAGTAGTCGATCACCTCGTCCATCACGCACTTGACGATACCCGAGGCGTCGGTGGCCGCCGAGTGGCAGTGGATCCAGCCCTGGGTGTGGACCATGGACGTGATGGCCGCGCCGATGCCGCCCACGGGGTGGCCGATGGCAGCCAGCGCGTCGATGATCTTGTCCACGTCGTCGGCTTCCGTGGTCATGAACTCCACGTTGTGCCGGCTGGTGAAGCGCAGGTAGCCGCCGCAGAACTCGTCCGCGATGTCGCAGAACTGCAGGAGCTTGTCGGTGCAGGTGAGACGGCCCGAGGCGCCGCGCACGGTGTAGACCTTGTCTCCGGACTCGGCCACGTGCATCAGCACGCCGGGCTTGAGGATCTCATGGTACTTCCACTTGCCGTAGTTCTCCGCGATGACGGGCGGGAGGAACCGGGAGTAGTGCGGAGGACCAAAGTCGGTCTTTCTTTCAAATGCCATTGTTCAAACCTCCATAAAGGGGGGATGGAACGGGAGTGCCCCGCTCTAGTCCTCGTCCTCGTCCTGGTCGAAGAAGATGTAGGGGTTGTCGCGGGGGAACTCGACCATCTCGGGGATGGGCTCGAGACCGACGGCCTCCAGGAAGTTGCCCTTGCCGACGCGCTCGACGAACTCGCCGATGCGCTCGCGGGCCTTGCCTTCCTCGCACCAGAGGTCCCAGATTTCCTCGATGATCTCGCAGACCGCCTCGTAGTCGTCCTCGTCGTCGATGTCGACGAAGGGGATCAGCACCGAGGAGAGCATGGCGCCTTCGATGATGGGAGCCTTGGAGCCCATCAGGATGGAGCAGCCGCGGTCGTCGCCCGGGGACAGAGCCTTGGGCATGGCGTTGATGCAGTGCATGCAGTGCACGCAGTTGTCGTTGTCGATGGTCAGCGCCGCGCCGTCCCAGCTCATGCACTTGGAGGGGCAGCGGCCCACGATGTCGCGCTGGATGTTGATGGTCTTGGCGTACTCGGCCACGGCCTCGTCATCCTGCTTGATGTCGTCGCGCCAGGTGCCGATGAAGGACAGGTCGGCGCGGGCCACGGCAGCCACGCAGTCGTTGGGGCAGCCGGCGAACTTGAACTTCCACTTGTAGGGGAAGGCGGGCCGGTGCAGCTCGTCCTGGTACGTCATGGTGAACTTGTGGCAGACCTCCATGGCGTCGTAGCAGGCCCACTCGCAGCGGGACTGGCCCAGGCAGCAGGAGGGGGTGCGCACGTCGGAGCCTGAGCCACCGATGTCGAAGTCGAGCTTGATGAGCTCGTCGAAGATGGGCTCAAGCTGCTCGGTGCGGGTGCCCAGCAGCACCAGGTCGCCGGTGGAGCCGTGCATGTTGGTGAGGCCGGAGCCCTTCTCATCCCACATCTTGCAGATGCCGCGCAGGGCTTCGGTGGAGTAGTACCACCCGGCGGGCTGGTTGACGCGGATGGTATGGAAGTGTTCGACGTTGGGGAATTGCTCGGGGATGGCCACGTAGCGCCCAATCACGCCGCCGCCGTAGCCCATCACGCCGACGATGCCGCCGTGCTTCCAGTAGCCGATCTTGTCGCGGTACGATTTCTCGAGCAAGTCCAGGAGATCTTGGGACATGGCGTTCTTTGCGGCCGCCAACTTGATCTCCGTGACGAAGCTCGGCCACGGGCCTTTCTCGAGTTCGTCCAGCAATGGAGTGTCAGACATTGCGTTCTCCTTCTCCTTCCACATTTCATCGAAGCAGCCCTGGATTCTTGGGCGGATTCGAACGGGAACAACGGTTCAGGCTGGTATCTCCTGTCGACCGGTTTTCGGCCGAAAGGTATAGACACGCCCCCGACCATTAATGCGTGCGGATCGGCCGGGCCAGCGCGTTTGCCGCGCCCTTTCCGGAAGGTGATCGGGCACAGGTTACGCGCTTTGTCTCGCTGGGCCTGGTCTGCTGGTATTCGGCGTTGTGGAGGGCGAATCGCCGAAATGGCTATGGTGGCTCATTTACGCCTCGAGGCAAGCGGGCCGTGCCTCGGGATCAACTGGTCGAGCCCGTTGCCAGGGCGTCCGCCACGGCGTCCACCAAGGACGTGAGCGTGGGCCGGGGGGGCACGATCTTGCAGGCCAGCCCGCGAGCCGCGGCCACTTCGGCGGTCTTGGGCCCGATGGCCGCCACAAGCATGTGCCCTTCCTCGCGTTGGGTCAGCTCGGGAACGGCGTCCAGCACGGATTGCACACAGGTGCCGGCCAGGAAGAGGATGGCGTCGACGCGATCCTGGACCAGCATGCTGCGCACATCCCTGGTGATGGGAACGGGCAGGGTGTCGTAGAGCGGAACGGGCCGCGGGCGGTAGCCGGCCTCGGCCAGGGCCTGTGGCAGCTCGGCATCCGCCTTGGCCGAGCGTGGGAGCCAGATGCGGGTTCCCGGGGGCAGTCCGTAGGCCTGCAGCGCTTGCAGGGACTGGCCTGCGGCGGTGCGGTCGGGTGTGATGTCCGCGGGCAGGTCGTGGCGGGCCAGGGCGCGGGCGATGGAGCGCGCGGCCGCCGCGATGGTGGGCTGCGGCGGATCCTCTGCCCTGCCCCAGTGGTCGCGCCACAGCTGGGCGAAGAAATCCACGGCCAGCACGCTGGTGAACAGCAGGGCGTCGTCGTCCTGGATGGCGCGGACCATGTTCGCCACGTCCGCATCCTCGAAGCGCGGCTGGCAGCGGATGCCCGGCAGGTCGGCCACCCGCGCTCCCGCTGCGCGCAAGCGGCCCACATCGGGGTAGTGGCGCTCCTCGGCTCGCACCAGCACCACGGTCTTGCCGGCCAGGGGGCGCGGCTGCTGCTGGAAGAGCTGGGCGCTCAGGCCGGCCACGCCGCCGACCACGGTCAGGGCAGGGGGCCTGATGCCCGCCTCGCGGGCCAGGGTGGCGATGCGGTCCAGGCGCCCCGTGACCTGGCGCTGCCCGGGCAGGGTGCCTTCCTGGACCGTCAGCGCGGGCGTGTCGGCGGGCATGCCGTGGGCCTGCAGCTGCGCGGCGATGTCGGGTAGGGTGGAGACGCCCATGTAGAAGACCAGGGTCAGGCTGCTGTTGGCCAGGAGCTCCCAGGGTAGGTCGAGCTGCCGGTCCTTGGCCCGATGGCCGGTGACGAAGATGGCGCCGCGGCTGTGGTCGCGGTGGGTGACGGGCACGCCGGCGTAGGCCGGTGCGGCCACGCCCGAGGTCACGCCCGGCACCACCTGCACGGGCACGCCCGCGTCCACGCAGGCCTGGGCTTCTTCGCCGCCACGGCCGAAGACGTAGGGATCGCCGCCTTTCAGACGCACGATGATGCGCGATGGGCCGTCCGCCATGGCCAGGCGCACCAGCAGGGCGGTGATCTCCTCCTGGGGCATGGCATGGCCGCCGGTGGTCTTTCCGACGTAGTGCCTTTCCTGGGCCGGGCTGCGCAGCACCAGCTCCGGCGGCACCAGCGAGTCGTACACCAGCACGTCGCAGCGCTCCAGCAGATCCGCGCCCTTGACGGTGATCAGATCGGGGTCGCCCGGGCCTGCGCCCACCAGGTAGACGGTCGAAGCCTTCTGGTTCAAGAATCAGTCCTCTCGATCTTGTGGGACATGCTGATCGATCAGCGCCCACAGCAGGCGGCGGGCGCCCAGGGAGTCGCCGCTCTCGAAGCGTTCGCGCGCTCCCGCGCCGGCCAGCATGCTGTTGATGGCCATGCGTCGCTCTACGTCGTGGGGGATGCGACGTCGGACCTCGGCGCGGGCCTCGGCCAGCAGCTCCAGCAAGGGGCCCAGCGAAGCAGGCAGCAGCAGCTCCAGCTGGCGGCGGAAATCGCGGCTGAAGGCGGGGGAGCAGCCTGCGGACGAAACCGCTACCGTCAAGGGGCCGCGCCGCAGGATCGAGGGCACATGGAAGTCGCAGAGCTCGGGCACGTCCACCACGTTCACCAGCAGGGAACGCTCGTGGGCAGCCTGCACAACGGCCCGGTTCACCGCTTCGTCTTCGGTGGCGGCCACCACCAGGGCGCAGCCGTCCAGGTCGGCCGACGCGAAGGGCTTGGCGAGCCAGGTCAGCGCGTCCTGGTCGGCCAGCTGCTGCAGCTCCTCTACGGCCTCGGGAGCCACCAGGCGTACCTGGGCCCCGCATTCGAGCAGGGCCTGCACCTTGCGCAGGGCCACCTGCCCCGCGCCGATGACGGCCACGCGCTTGCGCTCGAGCTTGAGGGTTATGGGGTAGAGGGAGGCGGGCATGGGGAGGTCGTCTATCACTGC
>CAYVQL010000032.1:0-52236 GCA_964454135.1 uncultured Enterobacterales bacterium
GCGCGGGCGCCAACGTGGACTCCAGCACCTCGTTGACCGCCAACAACACCATCTACGGCTGCAACGACGCGACCACCGATGGCGGCGGCCTCTTCCTGGACGGCAGCGGCACCTCCAGCAGCTTCGTCAACACGGTCTTCTACGACGACACCTCGTCCACGGGCAGCAGCCACGGCGCGGCGGTCTACGGCGGCAGCAGCAGCACCATGACCATGATGAACAGCATCGTGCAGACTGCGGTCTCGGCCTACTCGCTCTACGGCGCGGGCAGTGGCACGTTCACCTACAACAACGTCTACAACAGCGCCACGTCCAGCTACACCTACGGGGGCAACTACAGCTCCTCCACGGGAACGGTCTCCGCCGACCCGCTCTTCACCGCGGCCAGCTGCGACGGCAATCCCAACAACGACGACTTCACGCTGTCCTCCGGCAGCCCGTCCATCGACACGGGCAGCACGTCGAGCAGCTACAACGACACCGACGGCTCCCGCAACGACCAGGGTGCCTACGGCGGCCCGCAGGGCGACTGGTAGCGAAAGGGACGTGTCCGTGGAAAGCACCATGCACCGAGCCAAGATCTCCGGAATCGGCATGTACGTGCCCGAGCAGGTGGTCAACAACGACGACCTGGCCGAGCTGATGGACACCAGCGATGCCTGGATCCAGCAGCGCACCGGCATCCGTCAACGTCGCTACGCCGCGGACGGCGTCGGGACCTCGGATCTGGCCCTGCCAGCGGCGGAAAACGCCATCCGCGATGCAGGGATTGACAAAGACGAAGTGGATCTGATCCTCTTCGCCACCCTCAGCCCGGACCACCACTTCCCCGGCACCTGCTGTTACTTCCAGGCCAAGCTGGGCCTGCACGGCGTGCCAGCGCTGGACCTGCGCACCCAGTGCACCGGCTTCTTGTACGGGCTGGCCATCGCCTCCTCGTTCGTGCGCTGCGGCATGTACCGTAACGTGCTGCTGGTGGGCGCCGAGGTGCACTCCCACGCCCTCGACTTCTCCACGGCGGGGCGCGACGTGACCGTACTCTTCGGCGACGGAGCTGGAGCCGCCATCGTCTCGCGCGCCGAACCGGGGGAGTCCTCCGAGCTGCACAGCTTCCACCTGCACTCGGACGGTCGCCACGCCGACGCCCTCTGTCTCAAGGTCTGGGACATCGCCAAGAAACCCTACATCATGCACGATGGCCAGGTGGGACTCTCGCCGCCCGACAAGCGCTGGCCCTACATGAACGGCCGCGAGGTGTTCCGGCACGCCGTCACCGGAATGGCCGGTGCCATCCAGGAAGCCTGCCAGGCCAACGGCCTCACCCCCGCTGACATCGAGCTGCTCGTGCCGCACCAGGCCAATATGCGCATCAACCAGCTGGTGGCGCGCAACATCGGCCTGCCCGCCGAAAAAGTCGTGCACACCATCGGGATATACGGCAACACCACCGCCGCCTCCATCCCCATGGCCATGTGCAAGGCTCAGGAAGACGGCCGCTTGCAGCGCGGCATGCAGGTGATGCTGGCCGGCTTCGGCTCGGGCTTCACCTGGGGCGCGGCCTACCTGACCTACTGACCGACCCAGCAAGACCAAACGCGACGGGCACAGGCCCCGCCGAGCGGATAGTCCCTGGCGCCAGGAAACCTCCCGGCCAGGAGCCACCATGCTCTACCGCCTGCTGCTCGCCTACCGCGTCATCCGCACCACCTTCGGTCAGTGGATCTCGCCGCTGTTCACCTTTGCGCTCTTCGTCAACCTGCGCATCTCGGTGGCCATCGGCATGGCGCTGGACCACGTCTTCTTCCCGCGCCTGCGGCGCACCGAGGTGAAGCGGCCCATCGTCATCGCTGGGAATCCGCGCACGGGCACCACCTTCCTGCAGCGCTTCATGACGGACCAGGGCCTGGGCACCGGCTCGCGCCTGTGGTCCATGCTCTTCCCCTCCTTGACCCTGCAGTTCTTCCTGCGCCCCTTCATTCCCCTGCTGGAGAAGGTCAGCCCGGCCAAGGACCACGCCGCGGCCGCCCACGAGGTCAAGCTGGACTCGGTAGAGACCGACGATCCCTCGATGTTCTTCCGCTTCTTCGACGGCTTCTTCCTGTTCGGCTTCCTGGCGGCCTGGGCCGAGGAAGACCTGGTGGACTACTTCGATCCCCGCAAGCGCGACTACTCGGCCCGCGACTTCGCCTGGCTGCGCCAGACCTGGCGCCGCAACCTGGTCACTTCCGACGCGGATCGCATGGTGGCCAAGCTCTTCTCGGTGGGGCCCAGGGTCCAGCCCTTCCTGAAGGAGTTTCCCGACGCCAAGCTGCTGTACATGGTGCGCGATCCGGTGGCCTTCGTGCCCTCGGGCATGAGCCTGCTGACGGGCGTGCTGGACGCCAAGTTCGGCTACTGGAAGCTGCCCGAGGAGGAGCGCGCCCGCTACGTCGAACGCCTGTACCAGGGCTTCTTGCGCCTGGCAGAGGTCTTCCACGAGGACTGGCAGGCCGGCCGCATCCCCCGCGACCGGGTGATGATCGTGCATTTCGAGCGCCTGATGCAGGATTTCGAGGGCTTGATGGACGACATCCTGGCCTTCGTGGACCACGAGCCCGACCAGGCCCTGCTGGAAGAAATCCAGCGCGTTGGCGAGAAGCAGCGCGCCTACAAGAGCAAGCACAAGTACGACCTGGCCCGCTTCGGCCTGGACGAGGCCCGTATCCGCCGCGACTACGCCTTCATCTACGACAGCTTCGCCTACCAACCCGAGGAGCGCTGAACCGGATGCCGAGCCCCCTTCCAGGGGTTCTGCAGCCCTTGTCATCCAGCCCGCCCAAGGAGAAGCCGTGCTGACATCCCTGCTGCTGATCAACGCCGCCCTGGCCATCCCCCCCGACCTGGGCGACTGGAATGTGCTCCAGGAGGGTCCCGTCTGGATCGGCTGCGCCGACGCGCGGGGCTATACCTGGTGTCGCTCCAAGGCCGAGCTTCCCGGCCCCTTGGCGCGCGTGGACGCGCTGTTGAACGACTTCGCCAACTACCCGCAGGTCATGAAGCGCATCAGCGAGACGCGGGTCTACGAGCCCACAATCGTGCACGTGGTGCTGGACATGCCCTTTCCCTTCGCCAGCCGCGACTACATCGTGGAATACGTGCGCAAGCAGCAGGGCGAAGCTGTGGTCTTCGATTTCCGGACCGTGTCCCACCCCAGCGGCGAGCCCATCAAGGGCTCGGTGCGCCTGCCCCACGCCGAAGGTCAGTGGATGCTGGAGCCCCTGGGGCCCTCATCGACCCGGGTCACCTACACGTGGAATGGCGAGCTGCTGGGCGATTTCCCCACCTGGGCTCTGCCCCGCGCCTGGTCCACGCAGGGCGCCGAAGTCATGGAATGGCTCAGCGAGGCGCTATAGACTGCTTGCAGGCGGCGGGAATGCTCTTCGCCGCCAGACAAGAGGCCACCCATGCACGGCGCCATCCTGCTGCTCATTCCGACCCTGACGGCCGGCGATCTGAAGTTCGGCTACCCCTCGACCCTCAGCGACGGTGACAAGCCCGCCCTCTATGTCACTCCGCCCCGGGGCGTGGAGGTGTTGGGGGTGGAGTGCAGCGCCGGCACCGAGACCCACAGCTGGGAGAAGCGCAACCTGCCCGCCAAGCAGCAGCAGACCTTCACCTGGCCCCGCGACACCTCGGTCACCTCCGCCGAGTGCGTCGTGCAGGTCCGCTTCGTGGACGACACGGCCGAGGGCATCGTCATCACCCTGGAGTACAGCTACGGCGATCCCTTGAGCGTGGACCTGTCGCAGGCCTCCGTGGACATCGAGGCGCGCACGCTGACCGTCCACGCCACAGCCGAGGTGGAGCGAGCCACCATCGTGGCCTACGGTGCGGGCAAGGTGGAGCTGGATCGACAGGAGATCACGGTGGGCGCCGGGCCTGGCGATGTCACCATCCCCTGGAGCGGGGACCCGGCGGACGTGGTGGTGTTGGACATCAGCTTCCACGCCGGCAACGCCTGGGTCAGCTTCACCTACTCCCCCTGGTTCCTGGACCTGCCCCACAAAGACGTGCACTTCGAGACCAACTCCGACGTCATCGCGGAAGATGAAGAGTGGAAGATGCAGCACACCCTGGAGCAGCTGCAAGAGGTGGTGGCCAAGTACGGCGACCTGGTTCCGGTCAAGCTCTTCATCGCCGGCTGCACCGACACGGTGGGCACGGCGGCCAGCAACCAGGATCTCTCGCGGCGACGGGCGCGCTCCCTTGGGCTGTGGCTGCGGCAACACGGCTTCACCTACCCCATCTACTACCACGGCTTCGGTGAAGGCTTGCTGAAGGTCGCCACCGGTGACAGCGTGGACGAGCAGGCCAACCGCAGGGCGCTGTACCTGGTCTCGTCCAATCCCCCGCCAGCGGGCAGCGGACTGCCCCCTATCAGCTGGACCCAGCTCTAGGAGCGCGCTCCAAGGCAGCCGAAAAAGGAGTGGAGGAGGATCATCGTGGCCGCACCCAAGAACCAGATCGAGAAGAACCTGCTGGCCATCCACGAGACGGAACCACAGCTGGCCCGCAGGATCTGCCTGCCGGTCGAGGGCGATCACGTGCGCCTCGAGCCCCAGCCCATGTACCGGATCCACCGCAAGTTCTACCCCTTCATTCCCTCGTCCGCCGAGCTGGCGAGCAGCCTGGAGGCGGCGCAAGACGCCGACGAGGTCCTGCTCTTCGGGCTCGGCCTGGGCCAGCAGCTCCAGGCCCTGCTGACGCGCTATCCCGAGCTGAAGATCCTGGCCTGGGAGCGCGACCCCTGGTTGCTGAGGCTGACCCTGGCCAGCCAAGACTACGCCGCGCGCATCCGCAGCGGACAGCTGCGCTTCCTGCTGGGCAGCGACCTGCTGGATCTGCCCGCTCCCTCCGGCGAACGGGTTGTGGTCGAGCACCCCTTCCTGGCGGTGATCTACCGCCACGAGCGTCCCTTGCTGGACGCCCCCGCCCCAGCGAAACACGCCCTTCTACGAGCGGGCACGCTCTTCGTGGACGATCTGGCCAAGGAGCTGCGGACCCGCGGCTACGGTCTGTACGTGCTGGACACCGAGCGCCTCTCCATCGAGGAGATGGCCATCACCACCCAGCGCCTGCAGCCCTCTCTGCTGGCCACCATCAACTACCCCAACGGCCTGGCCGAGTTCTGCGAGCAGCAGGGCCTGGCCCTGATGTGCTGGGAGATCGACCCGGCCGTCTCCGCGCCGCGCCCCTTGCGCGCCCCTTGTCCCAGCAGCCACGTCTTCACCTATCGCCGCCAGAACGTCGCGAGGTTCCAACAGGCGGGCTTCGAGCACGTCAGCTACCTTCCCCTGGCGGCGGACCTGGAAAAACGTGCGCCCCTGGAGCTGAGCGACGAAGAAAAAACCAAGTACGGCGCGCCCATCAGCTTCGTGGGCGCCAGCATGCTCGGCGACGCCCAGGGCCTGCGCCAGCAGTTCCTCTCCCGCTACGGGGCCTGGCGTGGCCAGGACCAGCGGGGGATCGACGAGGGCGCGCGGCTGCTCAAGGAGGCGCTGGACATCCAGCGCCAGGACTACAGCCGCTTCGTGCTGCCCGAGCTCATGCAAGCCCGCTTCGGGGATTTCCTGGACGCCATGAAGCGAGAGGAGCCCCTGCTGGATCCTGTGCAGCTGGTGGCCGAGACCGTCGCCTCTCTGAAGCGCCTGAGCTACGTCGCCGCCCTGGCCGAAGAGGGGATCGTGGTCTGGGGTGACCAGGGCTGGCAGTGCCTCGAACAGCTGGGTGTGAGCTACGCCGGCCGGCATGCCGCCCACCGCGAGGAGCTGAGTCGCGTCTACTGCGCCAGCGTCATCAACCTGGACATCGGGCGCGCCTATCAGCCCGACATCATCACCATGCGCGTCTTCGACGTGCTGGCCTGCGGAGGCTTCCTGCTGGCGGAGCGCCACGAGGTGCTGTCAGAGCTGTTCCAGGAGGGCGTCGAGCTGGAGACCTACGGTGAGATCGTCGAGCTGAAAGACAAGGTGCGCTACTACCTGGCCCATCCCGAACAGGCGCGGATCATCGGCCAGCGGGGCCTGCGGGCCGTGGTGGAGCGCCACAGCATCGCGCAGCGCGTGCAGCGAATGCTCGCCAGCATGGCCTTGGAAGCTGGGGAATGATCGGCGTCTACGACTCGGGCTTCGGAGGCCTGGGGGTGTTGCGCCACCTGCGCGCGGCGCTGCCACGAAGGGACTTCTTGTACCTGGGCGACTCGGGCCGAGCGCCCTATGGCGGACGAGACGCCCACACGCTGCTGGACTTCGCCGAACAAGCCGTGGAGCGCCTGTTCGACGAGGGTTGCCACCTGGTGGTGGTGGCCTGCAACACCATCTCCTGCGTGGCGCTGCGCCACCTGCAGCAACGCTACTGCGGCCCGGGTTCCGCAGTGCGCGTGCTGGGCGTGACCATCCCCGGCGCAGAGGCGGCGGTGGCGGCCAGCGCGGGCCACGTCGCCGTGATCGCCACGCGCCGCACCGTGGCTTCCGGAACCTACGAAGCGGAGATCGCCAAGCTCAGCGCTCACCGCGTCACCTCCATCGCCGCTCCGCTCCTGGGCCAGATCGTGGAAGAGGGCTGGGAAGACAGCGAAATTGCGGCGCTGGCCGTGTCCCGCTACCTGGAGGGCCTGGAGGCGGACACGCTCCTGCTCGGCTGCACGCACTACCCCCTGCTGCTGCCCGCCTTTCGCGCGGCCCTGCATCCCGCGGTGCAGCTGCTGGATCCCGCCCCCTTCGTGGCCGAGCGCCTGGCGGACTGGCTGCGACGGCACCCAGGCTTCGACCGGGAGCGGACCGAGGGAGGCGGCGAGCTGCGCCTGCTCTGTACCGGTGATCCGCAGTTTTTCGCTCTGCACGGCAGCCGCTACCTGGGAGAGCCCATCGGCGGCGTGCAGCACATCGCCGAGGTGGGCGGTCGCTTGGCTCAGCGACGGCCTGGCGAGGCGCCGCGGGGGCAGGTGGTGCGCTGAGCCTCGCTCTCATGGCGCGGAGCAGCCCAGCTCCCCCTGCAGCGCATAGAGCGCGAGGTGCTCATCCTCGTAGTCCGGCTCGCCCAGGGGCCGCTCCAGGTTGCGCCTGAGCCGGGGCCAGTCCGACACCATGCCCTCCCGCCCCAGGGCGCGCGGGCGCATGAAGGCGTCGGTGCGCACGAGCACGTAGCGGTAGCCCAGCTCCAAGAGCGCCTGCCGGTCGGCCGGTTCGTAGTCGAAACCCCTGTTGAACCTGCGGTCCCCCAGCTGCAGCAGCAGGGCCACGAAGCTGTTTTCGGCCCGCAGAGTCCGCTGCTGCTCAGGCGCGAAGGCAGGCTTGCGGCTGAGCATGCCGCCCAGGATGGGTTTCTCATGCAGGGTCTGCAGGTAGAGATGGCGCTGGTCCTTTGCGTAGGGCAGGTCCACCACGGCGCCTTCCGGCGCCTGCGCCAGGCAGCGGATGCCCGGGCTGCGCTCCGCCTCCCAGCGCTGCAGGGGGAACAAGCCCTGCCACCAGCCCCCCAAGGCCACGAGGAACGCCACCAGCCAGCCCAGGGGCAGGCGCCAACGCGGCCAGGGCAGGCGCTGCAAGGCCACCGCGGCCACCACGGCCGTCACCAGGTGCAGGGCGAAGATGGCCCGGCCGGGCCACCACCAGCGCCGGAAGACATCCGAGAGCTCCATCAGCTGCAGCAGGACCGGGTTGGGCAGGAAGTGGCTGCCCACGATGAAGGCCGGCCCCACCGCCACGAGCAGCGCCAGCAGCACCCAGCAGAGCAGCGGCCCCCGGTGGCGCCGCAGCGCGACCAGCCCCAGGCCCAGCAGCAGCAGGTGCAGGATGCCGAAGAGGCGCGGACCGGGATTGAAGCGCAGCCCCCCCTCGTCCAGCAAGGATCCGCCCACGCCGTTGCCGAGCGCGATGACGAAGAGCCCCTCGGCGTCACCCTCCACCGTTCGCAGCTGCAGGCCCCCCAGCAGGCCATCGTCCCCCAGCTCCAGCAGCCCGGGCACCTTTCCCTGATCCAGGGCCTGCAGCAGGGGCCAGGCGCCGGGCGCCACCAGCACCAGGCTCACAACAGCGGCCAGGGCGTGCAGGCCCAGGCTGCGCATCCGGTCCGGCCCAAAGGCCAAGCGCCAGAATCCGTGCAGCAGGGCCAGCAACGCACAGAGCAGCCCGTAGTACCAGTAGCCCCAGGCCGTCAGGGCCAGCCAGAGCGCCGCCAGCAGGGCGCGGCGCGGCCGGTCCAACCGCAGCAGCTCGGTCAAGAAGAGCGTGGGGAAGAGCAGGAAGGCCTGGGTGGGTCGCCCCAGCATCAGCTCCTGCAGTACGTAGGGGCAGAGCAGCATCAGCAGCGCGGCCAGCTGGGAGGAGCGGGCGGACGCGCCAAGCGTACGGGCCAGGCGCCAGGCCGCCCAGGCATTGCCCGCCAGCAAGAGCGCGATCCAGACGTTGTAGCCCAGCACGTCCCCCAGCAGAAGGCGCAGGGGCAGGGCCAGGCAAGCGTCCAGCAGGTTGCCGCCCGTGTGCAGGAAGACGTCCTTGCCCCAGGGGTGGTAGAGCAGCGCGCTGCGCTCCAGCTCGCTCAGCCCGCTGGCCCCCTGCTCCAACAGCCAGAAGAACCACTGCGTGCCGTAGGCGTCCAGGAAATCGCGCCCCGCGAAGTAGCGCCAGGGGCGAGCCAGGGCTGGGCCCAGGACCAGGAGCAGCACCAGCAGGGGTGGCGCCCAGAGCGCCAGCGCCGCTCGCTTCGAGCGAGGGGGGCCACTTCGGGAACCGGATGCGTCTGCGCTCAAGCCACTCCTCCGTCAGCCATGCTCTATCGCAGCGAAGGCCTGGCGCGCAGCGCAGGGCCTCGACAGCCAATTCCGTCCGCCCGTGCAGGTCCCGACCCACCTCAGCGGGCTATGTACGCAGCGCTCCCGCCACCATCCCTCTCTGGAGCGCACCATGACTACGGGCCAGGCCATCCAGTTCCAAGACGACCGCCTGCTCGTCCCCGACAACCCCACCGTAGGCTTCATGCCCGGCGATGGCATCGGCCCCGAGGTCTGGGCCGGGGCGCGGCCCGTGCTGAACGCGGCCGTGGCCAACGCCTACGGCGATGCGCGGCGCATCTGCTGGCAAGAGCTGCCCCTGGGCGCAGCGGCCCTGCAGACCCACGGCGCCCTGCTGCCCGAGAGCACGGTGGAGGCCATCCGCAGCCTGCGCGTGGCCATCAAGGGTCCCACCATGACTCCGGTGGGGGGCGGCCATCGCTCGATCAACGTGCGGCTGCGCCAACAGCTCGACCTGTTCGCGAACATGCGCCCCGTGCGCCACTTCCCAGGCATTCTCTCCCCCATGCGGCGCCCGGACGCGCTGGACGCCGTCATCTTTCGCGAGAACACCGAAGATGTCTACGCCGGCATCGAGTTCGAGCGGGGCAGCCCGGGTGCAGCCAGGCTGCGGGCCCTGCTGGCGCAGCTCGGTCACCAGGTCAGCGCCGATGCCGCCCTGGGCCTGAAGCCCATCAGCCGCGACGGCACCCGCCGCCTGGTACGGGCCGCCCTGGACCATGCCCTGCAGCACGGCCTGCGCCGGGTCACTCTGGTGCACAAGGGCAACATCATGAAGGCCACCGAGGGCGGCTTCCGGCGCTGGGCCTACGAGCTGGCCGCCGAGCGGTACGAGGGCCGCGTAGTGGCCCTGGCGGATCGTCCAGCGGGCCAGCCGCTGCCCGCGGGCGTCGTGGAGCTGGAGGACCGCATCGCCGACGCCATGTTCCAGGATCTGCTCCTGAAGCCAGAGCACTTCGACGTCATCGCGGCTCCCAACCTGAACGGCGACTACCTCTCCGACGCCTGCGCAGCCCAGGTGGGCGGCCTGGGCATCGCACCGGGGGCCAATATCGGCCACGGCGTGGCGCTCTTCGAGTCCACCCACGGCACCGCGCCGGACATCGCCGGCAAGGGGCTGGCCAACCCGGGCTCCATGATGCTCTCCGGAGCCCTGCTGCTGGCCCACCTGGGCTGGCAAGAAGCGGCCGCCCAAGTGGAGGCCGGCTTCACGGCCGTGCTGCGCTCCGGTCGCATGACCATCGACCTGGCCGCCGGACGCGAGAACGTGCAGGTGCTGAGCACCCAGGCCTTCTCGCAGGCGGTCCGTCAGGCACTGCTGGCCAGCTGACAAGACTCCCCTTTCCTTCTCTCATCGTATGCGCTAGACCTGCGCTCGATCCAAGCCGCGCGGTAGCGCGGCAGGCACGCGAGGCGAACATGAAGATCCGGATGAAGAACACCCTGGTGGAGATCGACGGCGACGAGATGACGCGCGTGATCTGGTCCATGGTGAAAGAGCAGCTACTGGAACCCTACGTCGATCTCAAGCTGGAGCGCTACGACCTGTCCCTGCAGGAGCGCGACCACACGGACGACGAGGTCACGCTGGAGGCTGCCAAGGCCATCCGGCGCCACGGCGTGGGCGTCAAGTGCGCCACCATCACGCCAGACAAGAGCAGCGTCGAGCAGTTCGGCCTGAAGCGCGCCTATCCCAGCCCCAACGGCACCATCCGCGCCTACCTGGACGGCACCATCTTCCGCAAGTCCATCATGGTGCGGAACATCCCGCCCATGATGCGCCGCTGGAAGAAGCCCATCGTCATCGCTCGCCACGCCTACGGCGACCTGTTCAAGAACGTTGAGCTGGTGATCTCCGAGCCCGGGCGCGTCGAGATGACCTTCACCCCTGCCAGCGGCGCCGAGCCCACCACCTTGCTGGTGCACGACTTCGAAGCGCCGGGCATCGTGCAGGGCGTGCACAACCTGGAGTCCTCCATCCGCTCCTTCGCCAAGTCCTGCATCGCCGTGGCCCTGGACGAGCAGATCGACCTCTGGCTGGGCGTCAAGGACACCATCAGCAAGACCTACCACGGCTACTTCCGCGAGATCTTCCGCCAAGAGGTGGAGGAGGCCCGGAGCCACCCCGGGGCCAAGGGCGTGCACTACCTCTCGCTGCTCATCGACGACGCCGTGGCCCGCTCGGTGCGCGACGAAGGCGGCTTCCTGTGGGCCTGTCAGAACTACGAGGGCGACCTGATGAGCGACATGGTGGCCTCGGGCTTCGGCAGCCTGGGCCTGATGACCTCCACGCTGGTCTCTCCCAAGGGCGAGTACGAGTTCGAGGCGGCCCACGGCACGGTCACGCGCCACTACCTGCGCCACCTGGAGGGCGAGAAGACCTCCACCAACCCCACCGCCACCATCTTCGCCTGGACAGGGGGGCTGGCCAAGCGCGGCGAGCTGGACGGCATCCCGGAGCTGACCGCCTTCGCGCGCGCCATCGAAGTCTCGGTCATCGAGACCATCGAGGCCGGCGTGGCCACGGGCGACCTGGCGGCCATCGCCGAGCCGGCCATCGAGCAGCCCGCCTTGCTGGACGAGTTCATGGATGCGGTAGCGCTGCGGCTGCGCGAGAAGATGGGGGGGTAGTCAGAGGCTCCCCAAGCTCAAGTGCAGCCGCGCCGGCACCTCGTCGCGCTCCTCCAGTGGCGACGGGTTGACGCCCAGGTCGAGCCGCAAGGGGCCAATGGGGGTGGCGTAGTGGAAGCCCACCCCTACGCCGCTGCGCAGGAGGGGCTCTCCGCCTTCCTCTCCCGAGCTCGTGCGGGCCAGGGGATTCAAGAGGAAGGCGTTGCCCGCGTCCACGAAGCCCACCAGGGCCGCGTCGGACCAGCTCTTGAGGCCCAGCAGGGGCAGGGGCACCTTCAGCTCCAGGGTGGCAGCCAGCATGGCGTCTCCACCCGTAGCCACCCAGCGGTAGGGATCGCTGCGCCGGGCGTACTTCAGGGCGGGCTCGATCTCAGGCGGGTAGCCGGGGTCGTAGGCCGGCAGCCGGTTCTTGGGGCCGACGGTGTCCTGTCGGTAGCCGCGCAGGCTGCCCGCCCCTCCCAGGCGGAAGCGCTCCTCCAGGGGCAGGCAGATGTCCATGTCCAGCACCTGGCCGATGCCCGCCTGCAGGCCCAGCAGTAGGCCCATGCGGCGCACGGGCACCAGCTGCACCAGCTGGCTGCGCGCCACGACCAGGGGATCCTCCGACAGGATGCCATCCCCCACCCGCGCCTGCAGGGTCCAGCGCGTGCCGCGGCTGGGGTTCTGCGGATCGTCCCGCGCGTCGGCCACCAGCAGGAAGCCCGGTCCGGAGGCCAGGCGGTAGCCTGACGGCAGGGTGGGATCGTCCCAGTCCATGGCGTCGAAGCTCTCCCCCTGCTCGGCGCTGTCCAGCTGCTCAGGCAGCCCCAGCCGCTCCAACCAGGGGTCGTGCTCCAGCAAGACGCCCGGATCCACGTCGTCGATGCGGCGCAGCTCCACGCGGTAGTCCATCACGAGCTTGCCAGCGGCCGCGACAGGCGTCTCCACGCCGGGCCCCCCGCCGCTGCGCGCCAGGCGGAAGCTGGTGTGCTGCTTCTCCTCGTTCAGCAGCAGGTCCAGAAAGAGGCGCTGCTCGTCCGCCGGGATGTTGGGCGCCTCGTAGCGCAGGCCAGCGCTCCACTCCGGGCGGGTGGTGTCCAGCCGCCAGTCGTCGCCCTGGTAGGCCAGGCCCGCCTGGGTCACCAGGCTCAGGCGATGCGCCCGGCCCCAGAGGTTGCGGTGGGTGCTGCGCAGAAAGGCCCGCACGCCCTGGTCGGTGGAGGCGCCGCCACCGATGTCGAAGTGGATGCGCGGATACTCGTCCACCTCCAGCAATAGGTCCTTGACCCGGTCCTCGTCGCCGATCAGATCCGTCTCCACCCGCGAGAACAGCCCCAGGTCGTAGAGCCGCCGGCGCGTCTCCACCAGGCCCGAGCGGGTGACGGGCTCTCCCATGGTGAGCTGGATCTCGCGCTCGATGACGCGGCGGCGCGTGTGTCGATGCCCCTGGATGATGGTGTTGCGCAGCACCACGCGCGGCCCGGTCTCCACCAGGAAGCGCACGCGGGCGGCGTCGCTGTTGGGCTGCAGCTCCAGCAGCACCTCCACGTCGGCGTCCAGGTAGCCCTGCTCCCAGCACGACTCGGCCATCTGACGCGCCAGGCCCTCCATCTCGGCCGGATTCAGGGGCTGACCCACCAGCTGCGGACGGGCGCGCTCCAGCACCTCGAGGGCCTCCGGCACCCCGTCTCCCTCGGCGGCCATGGCAGCCAGGAAGGTGCGCCCGCCTTCCCGCACCAGGATCTCCAGGTCCACCGGGACCCGGCGGCGGCGGCCCTGGCGCCCCTCCATGCTCTCCAGCTGCAGCTGAATCGAGAGAAAGCCCTTGCTGCGGTAGAACTCCTCCACACCCTTCAAGGAACGGCGCACCTCCTCTTCGGTGACGCGGCCCTTGCCCAGCACCGTCGGGCTGGCCTCCTTGACGGCGTTCGCCAGGAAGCGCTGAGAATAGGTCTCGGCCCCCTGGAAGCGGATCTCTCCCAGGCGATGGCGTGCGCCGCGCTCCACCCGCGCCAGCACGTCGCGCGCATCCCCGTCGTCCTGAGCCTCCACGTCCACCTCGGCGGCCAGCCAACCGCGCTCCTGCATGCGCCCCAGCAGGCGAGCCTCGGCCTCCTCCAGGATCTCTTCGGAGACGCGCCGCGCGACCACGGCACTCAGCTCCTGCCTCAGCTCGCGGCGCGCCCCCCACCCCACCCCCTCGACGCGGATGCGAACCTGGCGCCCAGCCTGCACCACGTAGGTCAGGCGGGAGCCCATGCGGTCTTCGGCGGCCGGCACCAGCAGCACCTTGACCTCGGCCTCGGGGTAGCCCTTGTCCGCCAGCAGGTCCACCAGCCTGTCCTTGGCCCCCAGCACTGCCGCCCGTTCGAAGCGCCGCCCCTCGCGCAGCCCCTCCCGCCGCAGCAGGCGGGCCGCCCGGGCCTGCAGCTGGTTGGGCATGTCCAACAGGTTCAAGCTGCTGAGCTTCTGCTGGGGTCCCTCCCGCACCTGGATCAGCAGGTCGAGACGCCGGCCATCCAGGGGCATCACCCGCAATGAGACCTCGGCCTGTGGAAACCCGATGCGGGCGTAGTGCTGCCGGATGCGGTTGGGCACCGCCAGGATGTCCCGTTCCTCGTAGAAGGCGTCGTGCTTGGCCAATCCGGACAACGCCAGGATCTCCCGTCGGCTCAGCTCATCGCCGCCACTGACCCGTATGCGCCGAATTCGCGGCGGAGGCTTCACCAGGTAGACCAGGCGCACCGCCTGAAAGGGCATATTCTCCGCGTCGTAGCCCACCCAGGACTCCACGTGGGCTTCCACCGCCGCGAATTGTCCCAGGCGATAGAGCATGGCCAGGTCGTCCCGCACGGCGCGCGGCCGGTAGGGGGATCCCTGACGCACGCGCAGCAGGGGTTCCAGGTTCTCGCCAGGCAGCCCCCCGTCCGAGGCCTCCAGAGAGACCTGGACCACCGGCAGGCCCACGTACCAGGGTCGCTCGAGGCTCTCACCACGGGCGGACCGCGCCGCCATCGAGGCCAGCGCCAGCGCAGCCAGCAGACGCCAGGTCAATCCAGCTCCCAGCGCAGTTTGAACTCGGTCCCGTATGCGCCCCCGATATCCAGACTGCGGTCGTACTCGATGCTGGACCAGTAGGCGGTCATGAAGAGCCGGCGAGCGATGCGTTTCTCCACGCTGGCGAAGAAATCGCCGTACTGGACCATATTGGACTCGCCCGTCAGGGTCAGGTCCCAGGGCTGGCCCAGGTCCTTTTCGATCACGACGCGAGGCTCGGAGCTGATGTTGCGGCTGCTGCCAGCCGTGGCACCCGTCACGATGTCGATGCGCTGGAAGATCTCTCCCCCCAGCCGCTGCACCAGCTCGCTTCCCAGTCCCAGCTCATGACCCAGCAGGTCCATGCTCTCCCAGGCCAGGGCCCCCTCCAGTCCTCCGTACTCCTCCAGCTCCTCGCGGGTCGCTCCAAAGAGCAGCAGCCAGTTGATATCCGCCTGCGAGAGCGCGGGATCGCTGCTGGCGCTGGTATTCCAGGCCGAAAACGGCCCCGTGACGCGGTAGAAGAGGTGGTAGTCGCGCACGCGGCTACGCACGTCGGTCTCCAGCAACAGGTCCAGCTCGGGGTCGAAGCTGTAGGGATCGATGAAGTGCACCTCTGCGCGCGTGATGTCGAACTCGCGCTCCTTCAGGTAGACGCGCCCTCCCTCTTCAGCCCAGACCTTGCCCAGCACGCCCGGGCGTGCCGTGTCCCCCACGACCCGCAGATCGGCCGAGAGACGCGCGTTGCCGACGTTGTTTCGGATACGCCCCGTTCCATCCGCATCGACCTCGATATCCATGGAGAAGATCTTGCTCTTCTCCTCGGGCGCCGCCGCGCCCAGCCGCTCCTCGCGGATCTCGAGCACCCAGGCCTCCCAGTCAATACGCTCAGCGAACACGACCTCGTGCACATCGATCTTGCCGGAGAGCACCAGCGCATCTGCCGGGCCGTCGAAGTGCAGGGCGGCGTCGCCGACGATGGGTGGCAAGGACTCGATGTACTTGAGGCGCACCTGCCCCAGCTTGCCGTCGAGCTGGTAGCTGACGGGAAGCCAGTCCGTGGCGTGGATTCGGCCGTCCAGCTGTACGTCCCCTCCCCCCAGGCTTCCCCGCAGCTTCTTCAAACGGTAGCCCGCAGGGCTGAAGACCACCTCCCCCTGCAGCCCCTCGATGGTGTGCGGAAACCAGGTGGTGCGCAGCAGGCCATCGCGCAAGCCGGCACTCAATCGAACATCGGGTGCGTCCAGGCTGCCGTCCATCTCCAGGGACAGGTCGGCCGTGCCACCGGCCCGCAAGACCTCGGGTCCCAGCAGGCGCAGCCAGGCCAGGTCCAGCTGGCCCCGTCCCTTCAAGGAGAGACCGGTCTCGGCCCGATGTCCGCCCTCCAGGCTGAACTGGCTGCCCTCCCCCGCCAGCGAGACCCCCTGCAGGTCCATGTGCTGCCCGCGCCGAACGAAGCGCCAGGGCTCTGCGTTCTCCAGGTGGTGTTGCTCCCAGGTCACGCTCACCCTGCCCAGCTCCGCTTCCACATCCGGCGGCTCGCTCCCAGCTCCGCGCACCGAGACCTGCCCGTCAGCCTGCGCCAGCAGGGGATACCCCCCCGCGGACATGGGGCGCAGCAGCTGCAAGGGCAGCTCGCGCATGGCGAAGCGCAGGTCGTAGGCCGCAGTTCGCCAGTCCGCCTGCCCGCGTAAGGCCACCGCATCCCCCAGCAGCGCGCCATTGAGCTGAACCACGCTGCCCTCTGAGATGAAGTCCAGGGCGGAATCGGGCACAGCCACGCCGTGGGAGCGCATGTCGGACAAGAACAGGCGCCCGTCGAGCTCGGGCTCCATCAGGCGCCCCAGGATCCTGCTGCGCAGGTGTAGGGCTCCCTCCAGGGGAAAGGCGCTGCGTTGCAGCGCATCCAGGGTCTCCAGGCGCATGCCGTCGGTGATCAGCTCCATATTGGTGGCGTAGCCCGCACCCACGCTGCCGCGCAGCAGCAGGGTCTCGGCGTCGCCGCGACGCGCCAGGCTCAGACCGCGCAGGGTGAAGCGCCCCTGGTCCATGCGCGCGCTGGCATGGCCCGCCGGGAAGCGCTCCCCCACCAGCTCCACGTCACCGAAGTCGATCTCGGCGCTGCCGTCCAGCCGATCGGGGGGACCGGAGAGCTCCAGCGTTCCGTCGACCTTGGCCTCGACGCCGGGCAGGTCGACGAACATGGACACCAGGTCGGAGAGATACCCACCGCGCACCAGCACCTGAGTGTCCAGGGTCAGCTCGGGCCCGAACAGGATCTCCAGGTTCCCGGCGTAGCGCGTGCGCCCGCGCCGCGCCTCGAAGCCCGGCATGCTGAGGGTGCGCATGTCAGGGCACTGGGCCCGCAGCTTTACCTCGTCCGCAAAGGGCACGCCGAAGACCGACAGCCCACGCACCGCAGCCGCCCCCTGCAGCTGCAGCTCGCGGAAGGCGCCGTGCAGGTGGAGGGAGAGCTGTCCCCTGCCCCGCAGCTTCAGGCCGCCCAAGGGCCTGAAATCCGCCAGATCGGCGCGCCACAGGTCCAGCTGCACATCCAGGGGCCCCTTGGGGCTGAGCCCCATGGTCACGTCCGCGGAACCCCGCCCGCGGGGCACCCGCAGCTCCTCGAAGTTCGCCCTGACCTGGGTCTTGCTGATCTCCAGCTGCCCTGCGAGCAGGCCGTGGGGGATGGCCAGCACCGGGGAGGTCCGCTGGACCACGGGGCCGTTGTTCACGTGGAAATCCGAGATGTCGAAGCGCACCGGCCCGGAGAGGGACAGGGGCCGCAGCTCACCCTGCAGGTCGCTCTCCAGGTCCATGACCAGATCCGCCCAGGCGGTGGGCGCGATCGACAGCCTGCGCAAGGCCTGGGCCAACTGCAGCTGGTGGCCCACGATCCGCGCGGTGACAGTGCCTTCCTGAAGCGCGCAGGACAGGTCCAGCTCGAGCTCGCCGCCTGCCCAGTCATCCATCAGCCCTGTGACGCGCAGCTCTCGCAGCTCGTCCGCCAGCTCCCAGCTGCCAGTCATGGCGCCGAAGCCGAAGCTTCGCCCCTGCGCCCCGTCCGCCAGCGACTCGCCCGGGCGGACCTGGGTCAGAACCCAGGGCGACAGCGCGAAGCTGCCGCTCACCCTGGGCTGGCCCGTCGTTCCGCCCAGGCGCAGGTCCAGATCCAGCTGCCCCTCCATGGCGCGCCGGGGTGCCAGGATCTCGTCCCAGGCCTGAAGATCCGAGCCCAGCCAGATCCGGCCCCTGAGGGGGCCCCCATGGATCAAGTAGAGCTCACCTGCCAGGCTGAGCAGGGGAGCCTCCAGCGCCAGCTCGGGCAGGAAGAGGCGCCGCATGTCCAGGGTCATGCCCGACAAGCGCAGGTCCCGCAGCTGCTGCTGCAGCCGCCCCTGCTTCAGCGACAGCTCGGAGACGCTCAGATCGTAGCGGTGGGGCTTCTCCAGGGGAACCAGGTTGATCCCCTGCGCGCGCAGCGCGCCCTGGGGCAGGTGCAGCGCCAGGCGCGCGTCGCTCACCCGCAGTCGCCGCCAAGGGGTTGGACGGCGCCCCCCCGTCTTCACCGCGCCCCTGAACTCGCGTAGGCCGTCCTCGTCCAGATGGAGCTGCAGCACGGGTTCCATCAGCGTCAGCTCATCCAGCACGGGCTTGAAGCCGTCCCTTCCCAAGCTGGCCTGCAGCTCACGAACAGCCAGGATGGTCTCGCCGCCGTCGCGAGCCAGCACCATCAGCCCTACGACCTGCAGCCGCTTCCTCACCGGGTAGAAGCGCAGGCTGCCGACGCTGGCCCTCTCGCCCGTGGCCACCTCGATGGCCTGCACCAGGGCCAGGGCCGCCCAGCGCTCCGTGGCCCCCGAGCGCAGCGCCAGCATGCCGCAGCCCACCGCCAGGGCGAGCAGGGCGATCGCGATCGCCGCTCTCTGCAGCCTGCGCCGGGCAGCCGGGCCCATGGATACGCTCCTGCTCAAGAGGCTGTGCCACGCCCTGCCCGAGCGCCGACACCGGGTCGACACCTGCAAGACTCGCGCATTCCCCGGTTAACCGGCTCGCAGCCGGCGGGAGGCCCGCCAGCCGCAAGACGACGACAGCAGCGCGACCTTGCGCAACCGCAACGGGCTATGGTAGAAAATCACCTTGCGAGGAAGAAAAACATTGCCCTGCACGCTGCATATGACCACCCGACGCAGGCCGTCGTCGTGGACTGCGGTATGGCTCTTGGCAAGTTTCTTGTCGTCCAGCGGCTGTAGCTCGGTCAGCGCCCACTTCTCCCCGGCGGATGGCGTGGAGGACGTGGTCGCGGGGGAGCTGGCGCTTGCCATGGACACGGTGCAGGTGGCCATCTACACCTTCACGAACACGGAAATCCACGATGCCCTCTTCGACGCCGCCGCGGTGCGCGGCGTCCAGGTGCAGGTCTGCGCCGACGCTGGCCAGTCCTACACCCTCTCCGACCAGTACGACCTGCTGCGCAGCCTGCGCGACGACGCCGGGATCCCAGTGCGCGTGGCGAATGGCGCTGGCGGCGGGATCATGCACCATAAGTACACAGTGATCGACGGCCGCACTGTCCTGACCGGCTCCTTCAACTACACGCGGTCCGCCAACGAGACCAACGACGAGAACCTCGTCGTCCTCACCTCCCCCCAGCTCGCCAGCGATTTTCAAGCCGCCTACCAGGAACTCTGGAGCCGCTGCGAAGAGCTGGAGTAGCACCTCGACGGAAACAAGGAGGCCTGCGCCGTGGCGCTTCTTCCCTCCCTGCTCGCGCTCCTGCTGACCGTTCCCGCGTCCCATGGCCGCGTCTACCCGGTCCCCATCCTGGCCGACAATGAAGACGACCTACGCCTGCTGCTGGCCGACGAGACCCTGACCGAAGAGGATCTGGAGGTCTTGCTGGAGCTGCTGGCGGACCCGGTAGACCTGAACCGCGCTCGCAAGAACGTGATCTACGACCTGCCAGGCGTCTCTCTCAGCCTGGCCGAGGCCATCGTGGCCGACCGCAAGGCCAAGGGGCCCTTCGAAAACCACGCCTCGCTGCGCCGGGTAGAGGGCGTGACGCCAGAGGTGCTTCAGCAGATCGTGCCCTTCTCCGAGGTCACCCCGCCCGTTCAGGTCAAGCAGGACCTGAAGGGCAAGATCCGCCTGCGCAGCGCCTGGGCCTGGGAAAAAGAAGACATCATCATCGACGACCACGCCAACCACACCCACAACGCCCGGCAGCTGGGCTACGACCGGGTGCCCAACACCTACCTGTCGGCCCGCCTGCGCTATCGCAAGTGGCTCGACATGGGCTTTCTGGGTCTGGCCCAGGACGGCATCAGCGGCATCGCCTACGATCCCGAGGGGCGTGATTTCTACGCCACCTGGCGTTCGCCCATGCCCGAGTTCGGCAAGGCCTTCGTGCGCGCCAAGCGCCTCAAGTACGAGGCCATCCTGGGCAGCTACACCGCCGGCTTCGGTGTCGGCCTGACCTTCGACAACAGCAACCGTACCCACCCCCACGGCCTGTACACCGACCTCACCATCTCGGGCACGGACCGCTTCTCGCTGCGCAAGGGCCTCATGGGCCTGGGGGCCTCGTTCTTCGACCTGGCCCTGGGGGCCAACGCCACGGTAGACGCCACCGTCTTCGCCTCCAGCTGGGAGTACGACATCTACCAGTACGACATCGGCGTCTCGGGCGGATCAGAGCTGGATCCAGTGGTGGACGACACCGATTCACCGCGCATCTACGTCGAGAACTCCGACGGCGAGTTCTACAAAGGCGGCTGGCTGCGCATGCCCAACGCCTACCGCGAGTCTCTGGTGGGCGCCAACAGCACCCTGCGCTTCCTTGACAGCGCCGAGCTGGGCGTCACAGCCTGGGTGGGCCACCTGGACATGACCTCCATCGAGGGCGTGGAACACGAGGACGAGCTGATGTTGCGCGGGGGCTACCCGCAGGAGCATACCTTCGGCGCCGTCGGCGCCAATGCCGCCTACGAGCTGGGCCTGCTGGACCTGCGTGGCGAGTTCGCCCACTCCTTCACCGGCGGCCAGGCCGTGCTGATCAAGGGCATCTTCGACGCCGCCATCGGCGAGGTGGAGACCTCTCTGCGCCACTATGGCACCGAGTTCGACAATCCCCACGCCCGCGGCATGGCCAATGCCGACGAGTACGCCGGCTACCGCGACCGCGACGAGCAGGGGGCTCGCATCAAGGCCCAGCTGGAGCCCGCCGACTGGCTCAGCACGCGGCTGATGGGCGACATCTGGCAGCGCATGAGCACCGGCGTCTGGAACATGGAGCTCTATGGGCGCGTGGCCGTGGAGCCCCACCAGGCCTGGTCCCTGGTGGCCCTGGCCGACCACAAGAACCGCCACATCGGCATCAATGAGCGCTCAGGGGAGTACGGCGGCGACTGGGTGGATCCCGCCTACGAGGACTACGATCCCCTGGAGCTGGACGATGGATACGACGACGTGGTGGAAGGCGCCGGTTCCAAGAACTACTGGGGCGCGCAGCTGCGCAGCGAGGCCATCCCGCGCACCACCCTGACCGCCTTCTACAAGCGCATCTACGAAGACGCCGCCTACTGGTATCCGGCCCAGAGCGAGGACGCCTACTGCGAATACTGGTATCAGGTGGGCCACTACACCTGGGCCAAGCTGCAGTTCAAGCCCACCGACAACACGTGGATCAGCGCGCGCTTCCGCTACGAGGACGAGGACGTCCACGGCAGCAAGGGCGAACACGACATCGAGACCTACCTGCAGATCGACCAGAAGCTGCCCAAGAAGATCAAGCTCGCGCTGCGGGGCACCCTGGTCCACGAGCTCTCTGACCCCGAGGCTGACTGGTGGGGGCCCTGCCAGGCTGCGGGCGCTCCGGACCTCAACGGCAGCTGCATCGACGCCTCGGACGCCATCGAGGCGCTGGCAGAAGAGCTCGAGAACGACATCCTGGTTCAGTTCACCTTCGAATGGAGGTTCTGATGGCTTTCCGCACGCTTCGCTCCCACCCACCTACCTCCGACCGCCCGCCCAGGCGCAGCGCCGCATCCCATCTCGTCACAGCTGGGCTGCTCACCATCGCCGTCGGCTTGGCCAGCACGGCCCGGGCCGACACGCCGGTCTACGGCGACCTGGTGATCTCCGAGCTGATGATCGCGCCGGCCACCGGTGCCAAAGAGTGGATCGAGCTGTACAACGTCTCCGCGGTGGAACTGGACCTGCTGGACTGCGTGCTCACCGAGTCCGGCACGGGCGAAAACACCTTTGAAGAAAGCGTGATCCTGCAGCCGGGCGAGCACCTGGCCATGGTGAAGGTCTCGGACAAGGACAGCTTCTGCATGGCCTACGCCGACGAGAAGCTGAGCAAGTGCATCCTGGAGACCGAGGCCTTCTACAGCGGCGTGACGCTCAACAACAGCGAAGACGAGGTGATCCTGAGCTGCGACGGTCAGCTGGTGGACTCGGTGGCCTACAACTGGGACGACTACGAGAGCGCCTGCTGGCTCGACGACGAAAAGAACTGCAGCATCAACCTCTGCCCCGGCTACGAAGATCCCAAGTCCAACGACGATCCCGGCAACTGGGAGGTGCCGGTGGACGCCGGTACGTACTACGACTCCGCCGGCGTCGAGGCCCTGGCCACCCCGGCCGCCGTCAACTCCTGCATGACCCCCATCTCGGCCTGCACAGCCGGCGACGCCTTCTTCTCCGAGCTGATGGCCGCCCCTCCTGATGGCTACAAGGAGTGGATCGAGCTCTTCGGCACCTCCGCGACGGAGTGCAACCTGTCTAGCTGCAGCATCTTGATCGGGCCGTACGACGATCACAGCCTGGAGCCCGGCAAGGATGACAAGTGGAGCTGGACCGAGGTGGAGATCGCTGGAGAAAACGACCGGCTCTCCATCATCTCGGGGCAGCACCTGCTGCTGGCGCGCTCCAGCGACTGGATCACCGGGCTTGGCAAGGGCAAGGGCAAGGACGACATCCCCTCCGACTACAGCTCCTCGTCCATCAGCCTCTCCAACAGCGACGAGAAATGGCTGCACCTGGTCTGTGGCAGCGAGCTGGTGGACAGCGCGCCGCTGTACTGGCCCCAGTTCTCCGACTACTGCCCCCAGAGCAACTGCAGCGTCAACCTGGCGCCCGCCAACTACAATGGGACCGATAACGACGAGCTCACGAGCTGGTGCCTGCCACCGGACGAGCCCACCTACACCAACCCGGCAGGCGAAGAGATCCGCGCCACGCCGGGCGAAGAGGGCGAGTGCCTGTTCAAGAACTGGCCCACCGCCGACGACAGCGGAGGGGAGATGGTGATCACCGAGGTGATCGCCTCACCCCAGGGCGGCGCCCCCGAGTTCATCGAGCTGATGAGCCTCTCCCAGGAGAGCCGCGAGCTGACCTACTGCACCCTGCAAAAGCACCGCCTGGACGAAAACGGCGACATCGACGAGGACTCCATCACCACCTACCTGCTGGGCGAAGACGGGCGCGAGCTCGAGCTGGAGGCCGGCGCCGTACAGCTGCTGACCTACAAGACCTGCCTGTACGCCAGCGACACGGGCACATCGGACACGGCGTCCGAAGGCTCGAGCAGCTGCGACGCCGGCGAGTTTTCCTACTCCACGATCCAGATCTCGGCCGACGTGGAGGAGCACATCAGCTTGATCTGCCCGGATGAGAACTGGAACGAGGTGGAGATCGACAGCATCTCCTTCAACTTCGATGTGCTGGGAGTGCGGGACGGGCACTCGCTGATGCTGGATCCCGGCGCGGCCACCACAGCCGACAACGACGACCTCGACAACTGGTGCCACGCCGCCTTCTCGCAGAAGATCGAGGACCTCTCCGACGACGTGGAGGACTGCAACTACGGCACGCCCGGCGAGCTCGGCGACTGCCTGGTGGACCAGCCAGAGACCCTGAGACCCGTCTGTCGCTGCGGCAGCGCGGCGGCACCACGGGCCTGGTGGGCACCGGCGCTCTTGGGCCTGTTGGCCCTCATGGGCATCCGCCGCCGCGGCGCCTAGTGCCCGTGCCTGCAGATCCCTATCCAGGCCCAGCGAGCCGTCCGGCACGGGCACGTGGGGCCCCGGGCGGCCGGGGGGGGGGGGCGCCCGCCCCCGTTGGGGGGGGGGGGCCCCCCCCAGCCCGCCGGGGGGCCCCCCCCGGGGGGGGGGGGGGGGGGGGGGGGGGGGGGCTGGTGGGGGTGGGGGGGGGCGGGGCCCCCCACAGAGAGCGCTGGTGCCCCTACGCGGGGGTACCTGAAAGGGAATCTCCGGGTAGGGGCACCAGCAAATCCGAGCCAGCGAGGGAGCGAGCTTGAAGGGCGACTTGCCAGTCCTGCCAGCGCGATACCGCCTGGAAAACCTGATCGGTGAGGGGGCAACAGGCGCCGTCTACCGGACCCGCGACCTCTTCCTCGAC
Source organism: uncultured Enterobacterales bacterium (assembly GCA_964454135.1). Taxonomy (GTDB): domain Bacteria; phylum Myxococcota_A; class UBA796; order UBA796; family JAFGLY01; genus CAYVQL01. The sequence continues at coordinate 23,903 of CAYVQL010000032.1, forward strand.
ATCGACGTGGCGCTGAAGGTGGTCAGGCGCAACCTGGCCCTGCACCGCCGCTTTCGGGCTCGCTTCGGGCGAGAGGCCACCATCTCGGCCAGGCTCGTGCATCCGCGCCTGGTGCCGGTCTACGACTACGGCAAGACCCCCGACGGCCGGCCCTTCGTGGCCATGGCCTATGCCAACTGCGGCAATATGGGCGATTTCCTCGCCTCGAGCCCTCCTCTGGAGGAGATGCTGCACCTGCTCGACGAGGTGCTCGAAGCCCTGGCCAACCTGCACGCCAACGGCTTTGTCCACCAGGATCTCAAGCCTCCCAACGTGCTGCACTTCCGCGACCCGGAGCACGGCGGAGACGACAGGATCCACGCATGGGTCAGCGACCTGGGAGAGACCCACGCTCTTTCGGTCCTGGCCCAGAATCCGGGTGGTGTGGGTGGCACGCCCGCGTTCATGGCGCCCGAGCAGCTGGCGCAGCAACCCCAGGACATGGGCCCCTGGACCGATCTCTACGCCGTGGGCCTGATGCTCTGGGAGTCGCTCTGCGGTCGTCCGCCCCATCAAGGCCAGGATCGCAAGGGCCTGCTGGCCCAGCGCTTGGAACCCCCGCCCACTCCCGCTCTGCCAGACGGCCGTCCCATCCCAGGTGCCATCGAGGAGATCCTCGACAACCTGCTCGATCCGGAACCACGGCAACGCTACGACCGCGCGGCCGATGTGCGCCGCGCCCTGCGCAACGCGGTGACCGAGATGGAGACCGGGGTGAGGGTCATGCCGCTGGGGGCCGGCATCCGGGCCTCCGTGCCGCGCTTCTCCGGCAACGCGCTGAACGACGCCCTGCTGGGAGCCCCCCCACCTGCCCGCAACAGGGTTGCGCGAGACGCCGTTCGCTGGAACATGGTGCCCCCCGAGCCGCTGCCCGCCACACCGCCGCCGGAGTTCGGCAAGGGCACCCACGCCCGAGGCAGCCTCTCCCTGCTCGCGCTGCGCGAGCTGCCCATGATCGGCCGGGACGCCTTGCGCCAGGTCATCTGGGACGTGGCCCGCCGCGTCGAAGAGCTGCAGGAGCCGGGCGTCATGATCCTGGTGGGGGACTCCGGGACAGGCAAGACCAGGTTGGTGGAGTCGGTGGCCCGCCCGCTGGACGAGGGCGGGTATATGGAGGTGACCCGACTGCGCTACCACTGGCCTCCGGGCCTGGACGACGGCTACCGGGGCGCGGTCCTGCAGCTGCTCTCTCCCTGGTACGACACCCGCGAGGAGCTGGAGACCCGTCTGGGCCGCTGGCTTTCCCGGGACCGGCGCCTGCCCCGCGACGACGTCGCCCTGGAGGCCTCCGTGCTGACCCGCTGGTGCGGCCACGGCGAAGCAGGCGAGCCGGCGGTCAACGCCGCGGTGGGCCTGGCCTACCTCTACCGCCACCTGGATGCGCGCGCCTGGCGCGGCGGGGCCTGCCTGGTGCTGGACGATGTCCACCGCGCATCGGAGGAAGGCGACGGCCTGGCCATCGCCCAGGCCCTGCTGGACCGCACCGTGGGCGAGCGCCCCGTGTTGCTGCTGGCGACAGTGGCCGCCGAAGCGCTCAAGAAGAATGACGAGCTGCGTGAGCAGCTGCGACAGCTCGAGGCGCGGGGCGCCCTGGTCGTGCAGGTCCCGCCGCTGACCCTGGACGAGACCCGCCAGGTGCTGGACGAGGCCCTGCTGATCGATGCGACCCTGGCCAACGAGGTGGCGCATATCTGTTCGGGCAATCCCCTGGCGGTCAGCCTGCTGCTGCGGGACTGGGCCTGCCGTGACCTGCTGGTGTTGGGTGACAACGGCGTCTTCCAACTACGGCCCGGGATCCCCATCGAGGAGGCGGTACCCTCCAACATCGAGCAGCTCTACGTCAACCGACTGCAAGCCGCTGTGCAGACCGCCGAAGAACCCGCCGACACCGCCGAAGCGCTGGCGGCCGCGGCACTGGCGGGCCAGGAACCTCCGGCCAATCTTGTTCGGACCGTCTCGGAGACGGGGCTGGACGGTCTGCTGGCCAGCGGCGTGCTGCGCGAATCGGAAGAAGCGCTCACCTTCGAGCACGGCTCGGTGCAGCAGATTGCCCTGCGCCTGGCCATCCGCCTGCCCGATGTGGCCGAGATCCACACCAACCTGGCCAACACCTGGATCGAGCTGGGCAAGCGCACCGGCATGAGCGTCTCCTTCCCCATCGGCGTGCACCTGCTGCGGGGCAACGACCCGCACTCCGCCTCGGGCCACTTGATCCGCGCCACAAGGGGCCTGATCGAGGAGGGGCGCAATCGCTTGGCGGACTGGGTGTCCACCCTTGCCATCGAAGCAGCCGAGCTGGCAGGCAGCGCCATAGCCCGGCAGGAGGCGCGCCGTCTGCACGCCGAGGCCCTGATCGAGCTGCGACAGTACGAACGAGCCGAGCAGCTGCTGCGCGAGGCGCTCACCCTGGAACCCATCGATCGGCTCACTCTGGCTCGCCTGACGCTGCTCCTCTCGCGGGCGGCCATCGGCAAGGGCGACCTGGACAGCTGTCGCCGCTTCCTGGACCAGGCCGGCGTGGCCTTCGCCACGCTGCGGGACCGCGACGGACTACGCGATGTCATCCACGGTCAAGCGGCGCTGGAGCGCCTGGAGGGTCACCCCCAGCTGGCCGTGCGCCACTTCCAGGAGGCGCTGGACCTGGTGCACGACGATCCGCGCCGCGAGGTGCTGATCCTCAGCGGGCTGGTGGAGGCCATGCTCACCGCGGGCGAGCTGGTCTCGGTCAATGAGTACCGCCGGCGCATGCTCGACGTGGCCCGACAGAGCGGCGACACCAGGAATATCGCCCAGGCTGCCTACACCTCCGCCGCAGTCTACCTGTACCACCGGCAGCTGAATCACGCCGAGCGCGACTTGCACACCTCGTCCGCTCTGTCCGCCACGCTGGGGGCCCACTGGCTGCACCTGAACTGCGAGAACAACCTGGGTGAGGTGGCTCGCTTTCGGGGAGACATCGACCTGGCTCGCGAGCACTACGAGCGCTACGCCAGGTACGCGGAGGAGCAAGGGCTCAACAACGCCGCGGCGGTGGGGCGCATCAACCTGGCGCTGCTGTCGCTGGAGATGCGTGACAACGAAGAGATGGAGTGGCAGCTCAGCGCCGCCGAGGCGGCGCTGGCCAACCAGCCGCGCCACTGGACCTGGGTCTTCGTTGGCCTGATGCGTGCCGGCCTGGCGGCCAGCCTGCGAGACGAGCCTCGCACCCGTGCCTGGTGGTCCGTGGCACGGGAGCACGGCCTGGCCAAGCTCTGCACGCCGGATCTCTGGCTGCCCCTGCAGCGCCTGGTGGAAGCCTCGGCCGCTGCCGGATGGATCGACATCTCGCGCTCTGCGTGGCGCTACGCCCGCGATCTCGAGGCCCGCTCTTCGGGGCTCGAGAACGAGCTGGACTCGTTGGATCCGCGGGAAACGGCCGAGGCGATCCTCGTACATCCGGCAGAGGAGTGAGCTGTCCGCTGACTGCCCGAACAGCGCTGCTGGTCCTGCTTTCCGCAGTGTCCGGCGCCTGCCAGGGTGAAGCGGATCCACGCGCTTCGCACTCTCAGGAGGCGCAAGCCCCTCTGGAGCTGGAGGCTGCCCAGAAAGCGCCGGCTCCCCGAATCTGGCGCCTGGCCGCCGCAGTGAGCCACCCGCCCGCTCCCGCCCCCGGCGTCCCGTCCTTTGCCGAGGGGCAAGACTTGCTGGGCCAGGACTGCCAGCAGGCCGCGGCCACGCTGGCGGCCCGCCCCCCGCCCTGCCGTGGCGCGCGCGGGCCGGCGGTAGCGGGGTCCGGCGCCGGCTCCGGCGCCAGCGCCCGCTTCTTGCGCGTCGGGACGCGCACGCTGCTGCGCCTGCTGGGCCAGGAATTCCGACGCGAGGCCAGCTGGCGCTGGCTGAGCTCACCTCTGTCGGACTGCCTGGGCGACCCGCTCGCCAGCCCCCCTGCCGGCGACCTGGCCGGCTACCGCCTGCTGGTCAGCGACGAGCGGGATCCCCATTGGTTGCTCCAGTTGAGCGGCGACAACACCTGTCACCTGTCGGGCTCGATCCTGCTCCCCATCACGGGCAAGCAGGCGGGCAGCCAATCCCTGAGCGTGGACGGCGCCCCCTGGCGCGAGGGCGGCTCTCAGCTCGCTCGGAGCCACCTGCGCGCCCACCTGCGCAGCAGGGCCCTGGAGGAGTGGCCCGCCGCCGAAGCGGATCAGCGCATCCTGCTGTTGCTGCTGCTCTCCCGCGATACCGATCCCGAGGCGGGACGCATCCTGAGCGAGCTCAAGCGGCTGCACCCCGAGGCAGCGGACGACATCGACGCCGCCCTGCTGCGCTGGGCCAAGGCCCAGGCGGCTGCGAGCCCCTAGCAGCCTCTCTTGCCTCGCATGTCCCCTATGCTATGGAGCTGCATCCCCGGGAGGAAACCATGGCGCAGCGCAACCCCTACCCCACCGTCGACGTCATCGCAGAGACGGACGGGGGCATCGTGCTCATCAGGCGCAAGAACTCCCCCCTGGGCTGGGCCCTGCCCGGGGGCTTCGTGGATGCTGGCGAATCTGTCGAAGACGCGGCCGTGCGTGAGTTCCTGGAAGAGACGGGCCTGACCGTCCAGCTGCAGACCCTGCTCTACGTCTACTCCGATCCGCAGCGCGACCCGCGCTTCCACACCATGTCCGTCGTCTTCACCGGCAGCACGCAGGGCGAGCCCGTGGGAGCTGACGACGCCGCCGAGGCGCGGGTCTTCTCCCTGGACGAGCTCCCCTCACCCATCGTCTTCGACCACGCCAGCATCCTGGACGACTACCGCCGCTTTCGGGAGGCGGGCGTCCATCCCCTGCCTCATGCGACTAAAGGCGGCTCGGGTCGATAACAACTCAGCGCGGTGTCCCCGTAGCGCCTGGTTCGCAGCTGCCAGCCCGCGGGCGCGGCGGGCGGCTGCTGGCGCCAGGCGTGCTCCAGGACGAGGCAGCTCTTGGCGCGTGGCATCAACGCCTCGAGCCAGGGCTGCAGCTGCTCCCCGTATGGCGGATCGGCAAAGACCAGGTCGTAGCGGGCCTGTGAACGCATTCGCAGCGCGTCGCTCTTGCGCGCCTCCACCACGGCGGCCAAGCCCAGGCGCCGGCTGGCGGCGCGAATAGCGGCCACCGCGCGGCCATTCCTGTCCTGTGCCAGCACGCGCAGCGCACCGCGGCTGGCGGCCTCGAATGAGATGATGCCGCTGCCCGCTGCGGCGTCCAGCAGGGAGAGCCCGCTCAAGTCCTGACCCAGCACGTCGAACAGGGCCTCGCGCACGCGGGCGGAGGTAGGCCTGACACCGCGGAGCACGGCGGTGGGCAGCTTCCTTCCTCTGTGCGAGCCACCGCTGATGCGCATCGCATCTCCCCTGGATGAACTCTCCGCTCCATGCGGAGGGACTTGTGGGCACCGAACATAAAACGTCTATCCCGCCAGCAGCTACAAGAGCCTCCGCAGCGCTGTTTCAGGGCTGCGCACGCAGCCCTGCGCCGCTCATCAAGGGGCGAAGATGGGGGGAGAGGCGGTTTCCGCCTCGGATAGGGGGAAAGATCTGTCTTCCCCCAAAAAATCCGTGCTATCCTGACGCCAGGAACCTCAGCCAGCCTATGGCACGCCTTGGCCTGTCGTGCTATTCGGCGGCGGCACGAGCCACTGCGTTCAGCGCGCGGCCATTCTTCCTCGTCCAGTTTTCGGAGCCCGACTTGATTTTTGTAACTGTCCGCGAGAACGAGCCCTTTGAGAAAGCTCTTCGCCGCTTCCGTCGCAAAGTGGAACGTGAAGGCATTCGCAAAGACATCAAGAAGAACAGCTTCTACCTGAAGCCCGGTGAAAAGCGCCGCCTCAAGCAACGCTTGGCCGAGAAGCGCCGCCGCAAGGCTGCCCGCCGGGCCGCCGCCCGCCGTCGCTGAGGGTCGCCCACCGGCACTAGCCCTCGAGTTCTTCCCCCAACAGCTGTCGCGCCCGTTCCTGGGCGCGCTTGTTCTCCAGCTCCCACTTGTCCCCCGGGCGAGGGGCAGGTTCGTTCAGCACGCGCTCCAGGATGGCCGCGGCCCGTGGCGCTTCGTCCTGCCTGAGGTAGACCAGCTGTGCAAGGTCGACGAGCACCGTCATGTGCTGCGGATCCTGCGCATTGGCCTGCAGCAGGAGTTCCTCTGCCCGGACCAGATCGGGGTTGAGGGGTTTCGGCGCCAAGGCGTGGGTCAACCCCGCAAAATGCAGCGCCAGCCCCCGCTGTTCCCCATCAGCCAGCTCCAGCGCGCGGTCGGAGAGATAGAGCAGGGGCTCCAGGTCCAGGGAAGCCGCGGCAGTATCCCGTAGCTCAAGCCAACGGCTCCAGTTGCCGACCAGCCAAAGCAGGCAGTCGAGGCGCTCGGGCCCCACGCGGTTCGCCACGGTGCGCCCGACCTTGCCGCCGCGGGCTGCGACCACCCCAGCGAAGCCGGCGTCCTGGGCGAGACAACGCCAAGCGGCCTCGCGCCCGGTCTCGTAGCGCCCCAGGGCCTCCTTGCCCTGTTGGTATCCGTAGGCCAGCGAGTAGTGCGCCCTCGCGATACGAGCTGTGACCAAGACCGGATCCTCGTAGTCGCAGGCCAGGGCCTTGTAGCGCTCCAGCGCCGCCTCCAACTGGTCTTGGCTGGCGCGTTGATGGTACAGGACGTCGCCTTCCGCCACCAACGCCCGCAGCGGGTCGTTCTTGCCCGCCGGTCTCAAGATCCCACAGGCTGCGATAGCCAGCACGAGCAAGGGCCCGATGGACTGGCGCAGCGGATCGCGCTTTTGGCTCGTCATTCAGCACGAATAGCGTCACAAGATGCTCGGTGCCAGCGTCAAGCCCGCTCCTTCGGCTATCGTCGCGCGCCATGCGACGAGACGATATGATCTACCAGGCGTCCTAGCCCGGATGGTGAAACGGTAGCCACGGGGGATGTAAGATCCTCTATCCCGAGCGGACATGCGGGTTCGACTCCCGCTCCGGGCAATTCGAAGTTCTCCGTCCCAGGCACAGGAGCATTCCGTGCAGATGAATCCATCGAAGGTCGTTGACTTCGGAGGCCACTGGTCGTACCATCCCTTGATCGTCCAGCCCGCGCTGCTTCTCGCCCCCACCGCTCCCTGCTTGTGAGGACTCGATGAGTAAGGTCATAGGCATCGACCTCGGCACGACCAACTCGGTCTGCGCCTACCTCGATCGCAACGATCCGCAGATCATCATCAACGAGGAAGGGGGCCGCGTCACGCCCTCTGTCGTGGGCTTCTCCAAGATGGGAGAGCGCTTCGTGGGAGATGTGGCCAAGCGCCAGCTGCTCATCAACCCTGACAACACCATCTACGCCATCAAGCGCTTCATGGGCAAGCGCTACGGCGAGTCACGGCGGGAAGCCAAGATGGTGAACTTCGAGGTCGTCGAGACCCCGGGCGGCGACACCGGCGTCGAGGTCAACGGGCGCATCTACGAGCCCCACGAGATCTCTGCTATGATCCTGCAGAAGATCAAGAAGAACGCCGAAGACTTCCTGGGCGAGGCCACGCTCGAGGCCATCATCACCGTGCCCGCCTACTTCACCGACCGTCAGCGGCAGGCCACCAAAGAGGCTGGATCCTTGGCAGGCTTGAAGGTCCTGCGCATCATCAACGAGCCCACGGCAGCTGCCCTGGCCTACGTGCACGATCGCCGGCGTTCGTCCACCATCGGCGTCTACGACTTCGGGGGTGGCACCTTCGACATCTCCATTCTGCGGGTGGATCGCGACGTGGCCGAGGTGCTCGCAACGCGTGGCAACAACACCCTCGGAGGCACCGACATCGACGAGCGCGTCGTGGAATGGCTGCTTGAGAACTTCGAACGCACGCACAATATCGATGTTTCTTCTGATCGTGTCGTGTTGCAGCGGCTGCGCGACGCAGCAGAGCGGGCCAAGCTCGACCTGTCCTCGATCACCGAGACCGAGATCAACCTCCCCTTCCTGGTGGCTGACAGCTCCGGCCCCAAGCACCTGCAGGTCACGCTCACCCGCAACACCTTCGAAAAGCTGGCGATGCCGCTCTTCGAGCAGACCTTCCAAGAATGTCGTCGCGCCCTTGACGACGCGAACATGGGCCCCAACGATCTGGACGAGGTCATCATGGTGGGCGGCTCCAGCCGCATCCCCCGTGTCCAGGAGATGGTCGCCAACCTCTTCAAGTGCCAGGTCAACAAGTCCTTCAATCCCGACGAGGTGGTCGCCGTGGGTGCGGCCATCCAGGGCGCCATGTTGGGGGGCGAGGTCAAGGCCGTCACCCTGTTGGACGTGACGAACTTCAGCCTGGGCATCGAGGTGGAGGGGCGCCGCATGGCGGTGCTGATTCCCAAGAACACCACCATCCCCACCATCACAAACCAGCTCGTGTCCACGGTGATCGACAACCAGACCGTGGTGAAGATCCACGTCCTGCAGGGCGAGGATCCCATGGCCACGGACAATATCAGCCTTGGTGAGTTCGAGCTGCAGGGCATCCAACCGGCGCCAAGGGGTGCCCCACGCATCGAGGTGAAGTTCGGTATCGACGTGGACGGCATCGTCAACGTCTCGGCGCGCGACCAACGCTCGGGTCGCTCCGAGGAGATCACCATCGCCAATCGGGCGGCCATCGGTCCCCCCAAGTCGGGTCCCAAGGCCACCGAGACCCCTGCAGCGCCTGTGGATGAGGGCGGGCCAGCGCTGGTGGAGCTGCGCGAGAAGATCGAGCAGGAGCTCGTCAAGCTCGAAAACCTGCTGCGCGAGCAGCGCGGCTTCCTGCACCAGAAGGACATCTTCGAGCTGGAACTGGCCCTCAAGCGCGGCCGTATGGCGCTGCTCAAGTCAGCCGACGTCGAGAACCTCGAAGAGCTGCTGGTCTACCTGAACCGCTTCCACGCCCACGTGGAGGAGAAGCTGCAGAGCGGGGGCGTGCCGGTTCACTGAGGGGCCCGGCGGACAGGATCTGCTGCGTGGCGAGACAGAGCCCAGGCGGCCTCGAGGGGCCGCCGGGCAGCCGTGCGCTAGCGGGCTAGTCGTCCTTCTTCTTCTTCTTCTTGTCCTTGGCCGGGTTCTGGATGAGGGACTCCCAGTCCACCACCTCGGCCGTGTAGCCGGCCTCTTCCACTTCCTTCACCATCTCGTCGGCGGTGCCCACGATGGTGATGACCTCGTTGCCGATGCAGCGGTCCAGCAGGGGGGGGAGTTCCTTTGCGGCCACATGGGCCAGCTGCTCGGGGTATCCGACGAGTCCTTCATAGCCGCAGCCGCGCGTGCAGAAGGCGTCCAGGCCACTCAGCATCTGTGAAGAGGTCTGGTAGCCCGTGGTGATGCTGCGAGCGTGCTCCCACTTCATGGTCTGCATCTTGTCGTGATCCACCTCGCCGTCGTGGAGGCCCTTCAAGGCGTCGAACATGGTCTTGATGGCCAGATCCACCGTGCGATCCTGGATCATGGTCCCCGCCGCCATATAGGCAGGGCCGCCGCGACTCTCGCCTTGGTAGGCGTATGCGCCGTAGGTGCTGCCCGCGGTCTCGCGCAGCTCGGTCCAGAGCACGTCGGAGTACAGGCTGGACAGGACCAGGCGCGCGGCCCGGTTGTCGCAGGTGGCCTCGGTCAGCTGGCACATCATGCTCACCTGAGCCTGCGTGGTGCCCGGCTTGTCGAAGACGTAGATCTTGCGCGGCGTGGGATCCGGTGCCGGATCCAGGCCGGGCAACCTGCCCGTCTCGACGCCCTTGGCCGGCGCCCAGTCGGTGAAGAACTCCCTGACATCCGCTTCCGTCTTCTCTCCATCGATGTTCCCCACCACGAAGAGCATGGAGTTGGCGGGCTGGACGACACGGTTCATCCAGCCGTTGGCGTCCTTGCGCGACAGGCCCTTGCGGAACTCCACGTCCTCTTCGGTGAGGTAGCGCGAGAGCACGTGCCCGGGGAAGCTGTGCGTCCAGAGGTAGCGGCTGGCCCAGGTCTCGGGGAGCTTCTCGGCCTTGTCGCGGCTCTTGCGGGTTTTCTTGACCCACTTGGGCACCTGGATGACGTCTTCGTGGACGGTGTCCACCGCCTCGCGCAGGTCGCTGACCATGGCGCGCACGTTGCCGGCCGAGCCCACCTCCTGGAAGTAGGAGGTCGTGGCTCCGTAGGCTGCATAGCGACTGCCGGCGAACTCCAGCACGGGGAAGGAGTACTCGCGCTCCATGTAGTGCAAGGCCATGTCCCCCAGGCCCCAGGAACCGAGGTTCTTGGTGCCACCGAAGGTGAGCAGCTCCGCCCGCGCCATAGGCGCCGAGCCAAAGGGCACGATCACCACCTCGAGGCCGTTGTCGAGCGTGAAGTGGCGCGCCTTCTCCAGGCTGGCGGGGACGATGGCCTGGGAGATCACCTCGTCGGTCAGCTCGCCCGGGGCGAAGAGCATGGCGCCCCGGTCATCGCGGGTCATGCCGTCGTACTGCCCCTCCATGCCTTTGCGCTCCGCCTTGGCCTTGGCCTCCTCGTCCAAGGGCTCGATCACCACCGCGGCATGGCGCTCGCGGTTCAAGTACTGGTGGGCCAGCTCGGCTGTGGTGCGGGGGTCCACGCCGGCCAGCATGCCGAACTGCGTGGAGTAGTACATCGGATCGCCGGTGTAGTGCAGCCAGATGGGCAGCTCCTGGCCGCGTGCGCCGCCCACGGAGGCGACATTCTCGACCGTGCGGAAGGTCTGCGCCATCAGCTCGGCCTTGGCATACGTGAAGTAGCGATCGATGGGCAGCGAACCCACCACGTACTGCCCGCGCTCGGCCTGGTAGTAGTTGTCGGTGTTCCAGAGCTCGTAGAGCCCGTTCAAGGCGTCATCGACGTACTTCTGCGCATCCTCCGCATCGGAGATCTCGATGTAGCAGACCGCCATCGCGTTGACCTTCAGGGGCCAGTAGCTGCAGCCGAAGGACTCGATCTCCTCGTTCTCGTAGTCCCAATCCGGGAAGAGGTACTTGCCCATGGCCACGTTCATCATGCGGACCGTCATGTCCCACTGCACGTGGTTTTGACGGAAGGCGCCCGGCAGGGACCAGCCCAACACCACCACCGGGTCTTCCACCATGCCCTGGAAGGACTTGAGCTCCTGACTCACAGGAGGAGGAGGCTCCTCGGAGGGCCCGGAGATGCGCACGGGGAGATCCACCATCGTCAGCTCGGCATCGGGATTCTCCGGATCCACCAGCTGCTCCGGCAGAAAGGCCTCCTGGATGAAGTTGCCCGCCTCGTCCAGGTTGAAGTCCCCGACGACGACGATGGTCGAGCGATCGGGCGTGTAGTACTTCAGCGTCCACTCCTGGACGACCTCCATCGTGACGTTGTTCAGGCCCTCGTGGGTGCCGATGGTGGTGTATCGGTAGGGATGATCGTCGTGGAAGAGCTGCTCCTGCAGGTTGCTGAAGATATCGCCGGGCCCCTGTTCCAGGTTGCCCCGCAGCTCGTTGCGCACGACCTCCCGCTCGACAAGCATCACCTCCTCGGTGACGCCCTGGACCGCGTTCATCAAGCGCAGGGACTCCAGGCGCAGCAAGGGAACCAGGGCATCCCTGGGCGCGAGGCTGAGGTAGATGGTGCGGTCCAGCCAGGTATTGGCGTTGAAGCCACCGCCGATCTGGCGGATCAGGTCCATGTTCTTGGGGAGATCACCGTGACGCGCACGGAAGTTGAGGTGCTCAATCAGGTGAGCGAAGCCATCCATGCCCGGTGGGTCATCCATGGCCCCCGCCTCGATCACATTGCTGACGTTGACCAGGGGCCTGGTGTGGTCCTCCTGGAAGACGATGCGCAGCCCCGAGGGGAACTGGTAGTCCCGAATGTTGATGTCGTAGGGCACCCGGACCATCTCGAAGTCCGATTTCGACACGCGAACTGCATGGGCCGGTGCGCTGGACAGTCCAGCCAGGAACAGCAGGGAGAGTGAGTGGCGTAGAGACATGTTTTTTACGCTCCGTGACGCGTCGGGGAAGTAGAGGGCATGCCGTCCTTATCCTTCCACCTGCCCCTCGCAAAGGCGGGGAAGCGGGCGGTAGGCACAGCCCCGTGCTCGCTCCGGGGCTGGGCGAGTGCAACTCCCCAGTGCCGCCCCAGCGTCCCCTTGTTTACAACCCCTCCCCGCCTGAGAACGAGAGCCCATCGGTTGTCTTCCGATGGGCCCTGGAACTTGGTGGAGCTGAAGGGGCTCGAACCCTCGACCCCCAGAATGCCATTCTGGTGCTCTCCCAGCTGAGCTACAGCCCCACAAGGGTCAGCTATATAGTCCATGCCTCAGGGCGCTGCAAGCGCAGATCGTCGGCTGAAATGCGCCCCGGATCACTCGTCGCCTTTCTCGCCTGGCTCTCCCTGCGCCCCCTTGGCGGCAGCCAGATCCTGCTCGATATCGCGGATACGAGCATCGATGTCCTGGATCCGTTCACAGTTCAGCCCAAGTGCCGGATGGAGCAGCTCCCCCGCCTCCACCAGGCGGCGGACCTCCCGACCCAGCTTGGTGAAGAGCACCTCCTTGTCCCGCCGCAGCTGGCGCAGCTCGTACTGCGAGCGCCCCGTCTGCGCAGCGACCTCCAGCTCGCGCTGCCCGCGCTCGAGCAGCAGCCCCAGGCCATCGCCCAGGGCATTCAAGAAGCCGACGCCCGCCTCTTCCAGCCCGACCTTGGCATAGGAAGCCGGCCCCTCTTCGCCCTCCCTCTCACGCTCGACATCCGGGCTCTCTCTACGCTCGCTCATTCAACACCTCCGAAGGCGACGCCCTCGATGCGAGGAACACGTGCTTCGAATAGCCCCGCCCGACGAGTCTAGCCAGCGGGCCCAGACAAGAACACCCGGCCGAAGCCGGGTGTCATGGTGCGTGGAGAGGGACTCGAACCCTCACAGCCTTGCGGCCACAAGGCCCTCAACCTTGCGCGTCTACCAAATTCCGCCATCCACGCACAAGAGCCACAGACCGGAAACCCCGGCCTTGGGACGCCAGTATCTACCCCCGGTCACCTGTCGTGTCAAGATGCCGCCACAGGGCGCTGCCCCTCAACTTAGAGCTCGCCAGCCGCCATGGCCTTCAAGCCGCGCGCCCACTGGTCGCTGGACCAGTCCCGGGCGCCAGCCACGCTGTGGCGCACCTTCTTGTCCTTGCCGATGACGTAGGACATGGGGAGCATGCTCAGACCGAAGAGGGCGCCAGCGCGCCCGCTCGCGTCCAGCGCCACTGGTAGCTGGAAGCCGTAGCGCTTCCAGAGCGCCGCGACCGAAGAGGCCCGCATCCCCTCGTCCACGTTCACGGCCAACAGCAGCAAGCCCGGGGTGTCTTTGGTCTTTTTGTAGAGCGCCTCGAGCGCAGGCAGCTCCTGCATGCAGGGACCGCACCAAGTGGCCCAGAAGTTGATCAGCGCCACCTTGCCATCCAGCGCGCTGCTCAGCTGGAAGCTGCTGCCATCCGCGTGCTGCAGGCGCAGATCCGGAACGGCGGCCCCTTCGGCCAGAGGCCCCCGCCCATGCGCGGGCAGAGGCAGCAGCCACAAGCCAGCCAGGGATCCAAGGGATGCCAGCAGGCTTCGTCTCCGCCAGAGCGCTTCGTCGACCCATGCGGGACGCGACGGGCGCCGAGCTGCGGGCTTTCTCCGGCTGGCTCCAGCCCTGATGGCTACTCCTCTTCACCCAATGACAAGAAGGTCTCTTCCGCCTCGTCCTCGTCCTGCACCGGCATCAGCTCGACCAGGTTCATGGGCGCATTGTCGCCCGTGCGAAAACCAAGCTTGGAAAGCCTTGTATAGCCACCTGGCCGATCCTTGAAGCGCTCGGAGTACTCGTTGAAGAGCTTGTCCAGGGCGTCGCGGTCCACCACCCAGCGCCGGGCCTGGCGCACGGCGTGCACGCGCTTGGCGCGGGCTGCGGCCAGCTCGCCGTCCGAGAGGCCCTGCAGGCTGCTGGGCGGCACGCGCTTGCCAAGCGTGATCAGCTTGTCGGCGATGCGGCGCAGCTCCTTGGCGCGGGCCTCAGTGGTGCGGATCTTTCCACGGAGCATGAGAGAGGTGACCATGTTGCGGAACATGGCCTTGCGGTGGGTGGGGCTGATGTTCAGCTTGCGCCTTGACTTGAGGTGACGCATCGCTACCTCCTGGCGGATGGAACCCGCCTGAGTGCATTTCCTATTGCCTGTTTGGCAGCTTGGGGAGCTTCATGCCGAGGGACAAGCCCAGCTCGGACAGGATCTCCTTGATCTCGTTGAGGGACTTGCGGCCGAAGTTCTTGGTCTTGAGCATCTCGGCCTCGGTGCGCTCCACCAGCTGGTAGATATGCTCGATGCCGGCATTCTGCAGACAGTTGGCCGCGCGGACGGAGAGCTCCAGCTCGTCGACCCGCTTGAAGAGGTTGTCGTTGACCTCCTCGGCTTCCTCGGACTCTTCCTCGGCGACAGGCTCTTCCTCTTCGGCGAAGTTGATGAAGACCTGCAGCTGCTCTTTGAGGATCTTTGCGGCATACGCCACAGCATCGTCCGCATGGACGGAGCCGTCGGTCCAGACCTCGATGGTCAGCCTGTCGTAGTCTGTGCGCTGCCCGACACGGGCGTTGGTGACGTTGTACTTGACGCGCTGGATGGGCGAATGGATCGAATCGACGGGGATGACGCCCAGGGGCATGTCCTCGCTCTTGTTCAGCTCGGCGGGCACGTAGCCCTTGCCCATGCAGGCGTGCACCTCCATCTGGAAGCGCCCGCTCTCGGTCAGGGTGGCGATGGCGTGCTCGGGATTCAGGACTTCGATCTCGCGATCGAACTGCAGGTCGCCAGCGCGCACGATGACCGTCTTGCCCATCTGGCCCTTGACATCGACCCGCCCCATGATGTCGCCCACCGCGTTGGTGCGCAGCAGGACACCCTTGCAGTTCAGCACCACGTCGGTGACATCCTCGACCACACCGGGGATGGAGGAGAACTCGTGCAGCACGCCTTCGATGCGGATCCAGGTGATGGCGCAGCCCTGCAGGCTGGATAGCAGCACGCGACGCAGGCTGTTGCCCAGCGTGATGCCGAAGCCGCGCTCCAATGGGCGAGCGATGAACTTGCCGTAGGTCTCGGTGGAGCTGTGGTGCCGTTCGACGCGCTTGGGCTTGATCAGGTTGCGCCAGTTCGAGTAGATGACTTCTTCCATGAATTACCTCTTTCGGATTTCCGCTCCGCTTGCCAGGGCGGGGCTCTGCACCCGAGACAGGTTTTCGGCTGCGCGGAATGCGCACGAGGTCTGGCCGGACCTCGCGCCTAGCAGGCTGGCCGAGGTGGAACCGCGTCCGGAAAACTCCTAGACGCGGCGCTTCTTGGGCGGACGACAGCCGTTGTGGGGGATCGGCGTGACGTCGCGAATATGGGTGACCTTGAGGCCAGCAGCTGCCACCGCGCGCAACGCGGACTCGCGACCGGCACCCGGACCCTTGACGAAGACCGCTGCGGTCTTCATGCCGTGCTCCATCGCCTTCTTGACGGCGTCTTCGGCGACCAGCTGGGCGGCGAAGGGCGTGGACTTGCGCGATCCCTTGAAGCCGCGCACGCCAGCCGTGGACCAGGCCACGGTGTTGCCCTGCACATCGGTGATGGTGACGATGGTGTTGTTGAAGGTGGCCTGGATGTGGACCACGCCGGCGGGGATGTTCTTCTTGACGCGACGCGTCGTTTTCTTCTTACGCTTGGGGCTCGCCATGATGTCCTCCTAGCGCCGGCGGCCGGCGATGCGCTTCGGACCCTTGCGGGTGCGGGCGTTGGTATGCGTGCGCTGCCCTCGGACAGGCATGCCGCGCTTGTGCCGCAGGCCGCGGTAGCAGCCGATGTCAATCAGGCGCTTGACGTTCATGGCGGTCTCCTTGCGGAGCTCGCCCTCGACCTTGTACTTCTTCTGGATGACCTCGCGGATGCGCGCCACCTCGAGCTCGCTCAGGTCCTGGGTGCGGATTCCGTACTCCACCTGGGCCTCGTCGAGAACCTTGTGGGCGGAGGTACGGCCGATGCCGTAGATGTAGGTGAGCGCGATTTCGATGCGCTTCTGGCGCGGCAGGTCGACGCCTTCGATACGTGCCATGCGAAAACCTCCTCGCCTAGCCTTGGCGCTGTTTGTGCTTGGGGTTCTCGCAGATCACGCGCACGACGCCGCGCCGCTTGATGACGCGGCACTTCTCGCAGATCCGCTTGACGGATGCCTTGACCTTCATTTCCTTCTCCTAGCCGGCATTGCCGGTTCATCGGAATTTCGACCCGAGCCTAGTCCAGCGTGGTCAGGATCTCGGGACCTCTGTTCGTCACCGCTATGGTGTGCTCAAAATGCGCTGTGGTGCTCCCATCTCGGGTCGCGACCGTCCAGCCGTTCTTCTTGACCTTCGTCTTGTGGGTGCCCAGGGAGACCATGGGCTCGATGGCAATCACGAGGCCGGGCTTGATGATGACGCCGTTTCCGCGCCGTCCGAAGTTCGGCACCGCAGGCTCCTCGTGGAGGCTCTTGCCGATGCCATGTCCGACGTACTCCCGAATCACGCTGAATCCCTGTGGCTTGACGTGGGCTTCCACTGCGTGACCGATGTCGCCGATGCGATTTTTTGGCACCGCCTGGGCGATGCCCTTGTAAAGACTCTCCCTTGTGGCGTCAAGCAGCTCAGCCACCGCGGGGCTGATCTCTCCTATGGGAACCGTGAACGCAGTATCCGCGTGATAACCGCCGAAGTGCAGGCCCATGTCGATGGAGACCACGTCGCCCTCGAGGAAGGGCCGGTCGTTGGGGATGCCGTGCACGATCTCCTCGTTGCGGGAGATGCAGAGGCTGGCGGGAAAGGCGCGGCTGCCGCCACCCTTGTAGCCCTTGAACGAGGGCACGCCCGAGCGGGCGCGGATGGCCGCTTCGCCTATTTCATCCAGCTCCCTGCCGGTCATCCCCGCCTGGATGGACTCCTTGAGAACCTCCACGACCTCAGCGAGCTTCTTGCCGCTGGTGCGCATCATGGCGATCTCCCAAGGAGCCTTCAGCCGTATCATGCCTGACGAGCCTCGATGGCGGCGATCACCTGCTCGAAGATCACCTCGATGGAGCCCACGCCGTCCACGTCGGCGACCACGCCCTGCTCGCGGTAGTGGTCCACGATGGGGCTGGTCTGCTCGTGGTAGGCCTTCAGGCGATCGCGCACGGTCGCCTCCAGATCGTCGGAGCGCTGGATGAGCTCCTTGCCGCAGCGATCGCAGACGCCCTCGCTGGCGGGGGGATTCCAGGTCACGTGGTAGGTGGCGCCGCAGTTCAGACAGGAGCGCCGGCCGCCCATGCGCTTGACGACCTCTTCGTCGGGCACCTGCAGGTTGACGACCAGGTGCACCCTGTCGTCGCGGCCGTGCAGCCACTTGTCCAGGAACACGGCCTGAGGCAGGCTGCGCGGGAAGCCGTCCAGCAGCGCGCCGTCGGCGCAGTCGGGCTCGAGCAAGCGGTCCTTGGCGATGTCGAAGACCAGCTCGTCGGGAACCAACGCGCCCGATTCCATGTAGGACTTGGCCTTCTTGCCCAGCTCGGTCCCCTCCTTCAGGTGGCGACGGAAGATATCGCCCGTCGAAACCTGGGGAATGTCGACACGCTGGACGATCAGCCCGGCCTGCGTTCCTTTGCCGGCTCCCGGGGGGCCGAAGATGACGATGTTCATGGGTTCCCTCCTCTGGCCCACCGCAGGGCGGGCTATTTCTTGGTCTCTACCTGGAGCCCACGGCGCGACCTGCCGGAGCGGGTCTTCTTGGGCCCCAAGACGCCGTCGTAGTTGTGCGTCAACAGGTGAGCCTCGATCTGCGAGACCAGGTCGAGGGTCACGCCCACCACGATCAACAGGCTGGTGCCGCCGAAGTAGAAGGGCACGCCGTACTCGGTGATCAGCATCGTGGGCAGCACGCAGACCGCTGCCAGGTACACCGAACCGGCCGCCGTCAACCTGGTGAGCAGGTAGTCGATGTAGTCGGCCGTCTGCTTGCCAGGCCTGATCCCGGGCACGTAGCCGCCGTGCTTGCGCAGGTTGTCCGCCACATCCAGGGGATTGAAGGTGACCGCCGTGTAGAAGTAGGCGAAGAAGATGATCATCACCACGTAGGTCAGCAGGTACATCCACCGCCCTGGCGTGAAGGCGGCGGCGATGGACTGCACGATGGGATGCGGGTAGAAGCTGCCGATGGTGCTGGGGAACATCAGCACGGCGCTGGCGAAGATGGGCGGGATGACGCCCGAGGTGTTGACCTTCAGGGGCAGGTGGGTGGCCTGCCCGCCGTAGACCCGCCGGCCCACCACGCGCTTGGCGTACTGGATGGGGATGCGCCGCTGCGCGCGCTCGATGAAGACGATTACGGCCACCACCAGGAACATGAAGGCCATCAGCATCACCATGCCCAGCAGGTTGATGTCCCCGATGCGCAGCTTCTGGGTGGTGTTCATGATGGCGGCGGGCAGGCGCGCGATGATGCCAGCCGTGATGATGAGGGAGGCGCCGTTTCCGATGCCGCGGTCGGTCATCTGCTCGCCGAGCCACATCACGAAGCAGCTGCCGGCGGTCATGGTGATGGCCGTCATGAAGCGGAAGCTCCAACCCGCGTTGATGACTATGTCCACCCCGGCCGAGGTCTTCATCTGCTCCAGGGTGAGCGAGATGGCGAAGGACTGGACGACGGCGATGCCGATGGTCACGTAGCGCGTGTACTGCGTGATCTTGGTCTGGCCCGCCTGCCCCTCTCGCTTGATGCGCTCCAGCTGCGGCACGACCACCACCGCCAGCTGCATGATGATGCTGGCGCTGATGTACGGCATGATGCCCAGGACGAAGACGCTGAACTGCTCCAGCGCACCCCCTGAGAACATGTCGTAGAGGCCGAAGAGCGTGTCCTGGTTGTTGGCGAAGAAATCACCCAGCGCCACGCGATCCACGCCCGGGGCCGGGATGAAGATGCCAAGCCTGTAGACGGCCAGCATCGCGAAAGTGAACAGGATCCGATTCCGGAGTTCCGGAATCCGAGCGATGTTGGCTAGGATCTTGGTCAAGTTCTAGACCGCCTCGGCGCTGCCCCCGGCCGCTTCGATCTTTGCCCTGGCAGAGCGGCTGAACTTGGCGGCCTTGATGGTGAGCGCCGTATTGAGATCGCCTCCGCCCAGGACCTTCAAGCCGTCGACGCCGATGCGCGAGATCACCCTCATCTCTTTGAGGAGGCCCGCGTCGATCTCGCTGCCCGCCTCGAAGCGGCCCTCGAGCTGTCCGACGTTGATGACGGTGTAGTCCTTGGCGAAGACGTTTGTGAAGCCGCGCTTGGGCAGACGGCGTGCGAGTGGCATCTGGCCACCCTCGAAGCCGGGGCGCACGTTGCCACTGGAGCGCGATCCCTGGCCCTTCTGGCCCCTGCCGGAGGTCTTGCCCCAACCGGAGCCCTCTCCACGCCCGATACGCTTTCGCGGCCTTGTGGAACCGGGCACTGGCTGCAAGCGGGAAAGTTCGTCTGCCATCGTATTCTCCCTGTTCCGGAGGTCAGAGCCTTCCGCGGATGGGTGGAGAGATTTCCGGACTGGCTCCTGGCCAAGAGGCCATCAGGCCTCGTCCTCCACCTCCGACACCTCCACCATGTGGATGACCTTCTTGATCATCCCACGCACGGCAGGCGTATTCTCCAGCACTCTGGTCTGGTGCGGACGCCGCAGACCCAGGCCCTCCAGGTTGCTCCGGTGGACCGGCTTGCTGCCGATGGAACTGCGCTTCAAGGTCACCTGGAGTTTCTTCATCACCTGGACTCCGTCTAGCTCTGGGCCCTGGGCCCTTCTGGTGCCACCCAGCTCTTGAACTCGTAGTTGTCCAACACCTTGTCGAGGGGCTGCCCGGTGCGAATGGCGTACTGCTCGGGCGATTCCAGCTCGGACAGGGCCTTCATCACGGCCTTGCTGACGTTGTGAGGGTTCGCGCTGCCCAGACTCTTGGTGAGCACGTCGCGAATGCCGGCCGCGTCCATGATGGCGCGAACGACCGGACCCGCGATGACGCCCGTTCCCTGGCTGGCGGGACGCAGCATGACCTTGCCGGCTCCGTAGCGACCCTCGACCTTGTGGGGAATGGTGCGGCGCACCAAGGGCACGGTGCGCATGTCGGCACGCGCCCGTTCGTTGGCCTTGCGGATGGCCTCAGGCACTTCATTGGCCTTGCCATGCCCGATACCTACCTGCCCCTCGCCGTCGCCCACGACCACGATGGCACCGAAGCTGAAGCGCCGGCCGCCCTTGACCACCTTGGCCACGCGGTTGACGTGAATCAGCTTCTCGATCAGTCCGTCGTCTTCTTCTTGACGGCGCCTGCCATGTCTTCCCTGTCTACGCATTTCTTCTCCCGCTGGAGCGAATCAGTTCAGAACTTCAAGCCTGCTTCCCGGGCCGCATCGGCCAGGGCCTTGACTCGTCCGTGGTAGAGGTAGCCGTTGCGATCGAACACCACCTTGACGATGCCCGCTTCCTGGGCGCGCGCTGCGATCAGCCCGCCAACTTGCTTGGCCGCCTTGCGGTTCCCGCCCTGGGGAACCTGCTCGCGCAAGGACTGCTCGAGGGTGCTTGCGCTGGCAAGCGTCTGGCCCGCCGCGTCGTCGATCACCTGGGCGTAGATGTGCCTGGCGCTGCGAAAGACCGACAGGCGGGGGCACTCGGGGGTCCCCGAGAGCTTCTTCCTGATGCTCTTCTTGCGACGCAGGCGCTTGAGCCTGGAGGGATTCGTCTTGCCCATGCTGTTCTCCAAATACCCTAGGCGGCGGACTTGCCGGCCTTGATCCGGACGCGCTCGCCCTTGTAGCGGATGCCCTTGCCCTTGTAGCTGTCGGGCGGGCGGTATCCGCGAATGGTGGCGGCGGACTGGCCCACCAGCTGCTTGTCGATCCCGGTGATGATGATCTTGTTGCCGGGTTCTACGACGATGTCGATCCCTTCGGGGATGGGGAAGCGCACTGGATGGCTGTAGCCGATGTTGAGTATGAGGGTTCGCCCCTCGACATCAGCCTTGTATCCCACCCCGACGATCTCGAGACGCTTCTCGAAGCCGGTAGACACGCCGGTCACCATATTGGCGGTGAGCGCCCGCGCCAGTCCGTGGAAAGCGCGGGTGCGCCGCTGCTCATCGTGCCTCTGGAAGACGACCTGCGTTCCCTGCTGCGTCATGTCGATCCCAGCGGGAATGCGCTGCTCGAGCGCACCTTTGGGGCCCTTCACCGAGACGATGCGGCCCTTGAGGCTGACGGTGACGCCCTGGGGCAGCTCTATGGGGAGTTTGCCGATTCTGGACATGCTCTGCTCCCGCAGAAAGAGAATGAAGCGCTACCAGACGTAGCAGATCACCTCGCCGCCGATTCCGTGGCGGCGGGCGTCGGCGTCGGTCAACACGCCCTTGGGGGTGGTCAGTATGGCCAAGCCGAGGCCATTCCTGACGAAGGGGACCTGGTCACGCCGCACGTAGACACGCCGCGATGGCTTGCTGACGCGCTGCATGCCGCGAATTACGCCCTTGCGGTCGCGATCGTACTTGATGTCGACGCGGAGGTGTTCACGCGAGCCCAGGCGCAGCACCTGGTACCCAGCGACGAAGCCCTCTTCGTGAAGCAGCTTGACGACCGCTTCCTTCAGACGCGAATGCGGTGCAAGCACGCTCTCGTGACCGGCGTGGCACCCATTCCTGATTCGCGTGAGAAGATCCGCGACGGGGTCGGTCATCGACATTGCAATACTCCTTGCTGCGGCAAGATGTGCAGGATCCAGCCTGCTACCAGCTCGCCTTGGTCACGCCGGGGATCTGCCCCTCGAGGGACAGGGTACGGAAGCAGATGCGGCACATGTCGAACTTGCGCAAGTATGCCCGCGGCCTACCGCAGAGCGGACAGCGGTTGTACTCGCGAACCTTGAACTTCTGCTTCCTCTTGGCCCTGGCGCGGATCGATTTCTTGGCCACGGTGCGCTCCTACTCTCTGAAGGGCATGCCGAGCTGCTTGAGCAGCGCTCGGCCTTCGGCGTCGCTGTCGGCGGTAGTCACGATGGTGATGTTCATGCCGGTGATGCGCTCGACCTTGTCGTAGTCGATCTCCGGAAAGATGATCTGCTCGGTGAGGCCCATCGAGTAGTTGCCCCGCCCATCAAACGCCTTTGGATTCAAGCCTCGGAAGTCTCGAATACGGGGGATGGCGATGGTGATCAGCCGGTCGAGAAACTCCCACATGCGGTCGGCGCGCAGTGTCACCTTGGTGCCAACGGGCATGCCCTCGCGCAGCTTGAAGTTGGCGATGGACCGCCTGGCTCGCCGCAGGACGGGCTTCTGTCCCGTGATCAGCGCGATCTCGGCACCAGCGGTCTCCAGGACGCGAACGTTCTGGATGCCCTCTTTCAGGGAGCTGTTGACGACGATCTTCTCAAGCCGCGGCACCTGCATGATGTTGCTGAATTCCAGCTCTTTCTGCAGGACCGGGATGACTTCGTCCTTGTATCTTTGCTTGAGCCGCGGAATCATCGGCTTCTCCTGGCTCGTTCCTGGGTTTCGCTGGTACTGGAATCGGCCGGGTCTACAACGACCCGCCCTAGTTGTTGTCGATCTGCTCGCCGGTCTTGCGGTCCACACGAACCTTGCTGCCGTCTTCGAGGATCTTCCAGCCGATCTTCACGCGGCACTCCCGCTCGCTGTCCCAGAAGGCCACATTGGAGATGTCCAGCGCGGCCTCGCGCTCCATGATGCGCCCAGGCTGCTCGGCTGTGCTCTTGACATGCCGGCGAATCATGTTCATGCCCTCGA
Organism: uncultured Enterobacterales bacterium; assembly: GCA_964454135.1. Taxonomy (GTDB): domain Bacteria; phylum Myxococcota_A; class UBA796; order UBA796; family JAFGLY01; genus CAYVQL01. Next base: position 46,717 of record CAYVQL010000032.1, read on the forward strand.
CCAGCACGCGGCGGCGATCAGGCAACACCTGTGTGACGCGCCCTTTGCGCCCCTTGTCTTTTCCTGCCAGCACGAGCACGGTATCGCCCCTGCGGATTCTGAACTTCAGGCGATTGGCCATGTTACCCTCCTGCGGCGTCTGAAACGCCTAGAGAACCTCGGGAGCCAAGGAGACGATCTTCATGAACTTGCGTGCGCGCAGCTCGCGCGCAACAGGACCGAAGATACGGGTGCCCATGGGCTCCCCGTGGTGGTTGATCAACACGGCCGAGTTGGTGTCGAAGCGAATATAGGTCCCGTCGCGGCGACGCACTTCCTTGGCGGTGCGCACGATGACAGCCCGCAGCACCTCGCCCTTCTTCACCTTGCCGCGAGGCGCAGCCTCTTTGACGGTGACGACGATGATATCGCCGATGGAGGCGTACTTTCGCTTGCTGCCGCCCAGCACCTTGATGCACTGCAGCTTCTGCGCCCCCGAGTTGTCGGCGACATCCAGCACGGTCAGCATCTGGATCATGATTCACTCCGTATGGCCGGTTTGCTTCAGGTCAGCCCCATCAATGGCGCTCTATGACCGTCCAGCGCTTGGTTCGCGACAGGGGCCGGCTCTCCTGAATGACCACCTCGTCATCGACGCTGCAGGCATTCTGCTCGTCATGGGCTGCGTAGCGGCTGCACCGATTGATGTACTTGTGGTACTTGCGGTGCTTGACCCTGCGGATCACCTCCACCACCACGGTCTTGTCCATCTTGTCGGAAACAACGCGCCCGGTGAGCGTTCGGCGGCTGCTCTGAGCTTCCTGCGAAGTCATGTTTCACTCGCTCCCAGCATCGTGGGCCGGGCTGCAGGATCGCCTGGGATCCTGAATGGATCTATCGGTTGAAGTACCTTTCTGGTCTCCCCTGTATGGGACTCAGAAAGTCGAACCCGTGGGCTCTGCACCTTCGATACCACTCGAAGATGCTGCCAGGCTCGTCTGGGGTGCCGATCCCTGCTGGCAGCGAGGACCGATGCGCTCCCCAGGGAGGATCCCTGGCGGCGGCGTTGTTTATTCTTTGCCGGTGAACCTGTCAACAATCCCGCGCAGGAAGCCGCCGGACTTGGCCTGTTGCTCCTCGGGCGCGGCCTCGGCTCCTTGCGGATCGAAGCTGGAACGGTGCTCATCCCGCAGGCTGTTGCTGGGCAGGCCCTCCTCGAGCTCGCGCTCGCGCTGAATCGTGCGCAAGCGCGCGATGTCCTTGCGCAGCCTTCTCAGCTGCGCTGTGTCGTCGAGCTGCCCCGTGCGCAGCGCGAAGTTTGCACTGATCAGCACGCGCTCGATGCGCAGCTCCTCGTGCACCAGCTGCTCGTTCGACAGCTTGCGAATCTCTGTGGCGTTCATGAGAGCACCTCATCGCGCTTCACGAAGCGCGTCTGCACCGGCAGCTTGTGGCCAGCCAGGCGGAAGGCCTCCTGGGCGACGTCCTCGGGCACGCCGGACAGCTCGTAGAGCACGCGCCCGGGCCGGACAACGGCTACCCATTGCTCAGGGTTGCCCTTGCCCTTGCCCATGCGTGTCTCCGCAGGTTTCTTGGAGATGGGCTTGTCGGGGAAGACGCGGATCCAGACCTGTCCGCCACGCTTGACATGGCGTGTCAACGCGACACGCGCTGCCTCGATCTGCCGCGCGGTGATGCGACCGCAGGTGGTGGCCTGCAGGCCGTAGCTGCCGAAGCTGACCTCACCACCACGCCAGGCGAAGCCACGCATGCGGCCCTTCTGGGATTTCCTGTACTTCGTGCGCTTGGGGCTTAGCATTTCTCATGCCCTCCGCATCGACGGACCATCGGAGCGGGCCTCAGCGCCCCTCCGACGATCCGGCGAGCACTAGAACTTCTGTTGTTGCTCGGCCGGCTCCTCGCCGGGCAGGATCTCTCCCTTGAAGACCCAGACCTTGACGCCGATGACGCCGTAGGTGGTCTTGGCTTCCGCCAGGCCGTAGTCGAGGTCTGCGCGCAGCGTGTGCAGCGGCACGCGCCCTTCGCGATACCACTCGGTGCGCGACATCTCCGCACCGCCCAGACGACCCGAACACATGACCTTGACACCCTGAGCTCCGGCCCTTCTGGCCTGGGTGATGGCCTTCTTCATGGCGCGGCGGAAGCTGACGCGCTTGACCAGCTGCGCGGCGATGTTCTCGGCCACGAGCTGCGCCTCGGTCTCGACCTTGCGCACTTCGATGATGTTCAGGAAGATGTCGGTGCTGGTCATGCGCTGCAGCTCATTGCGCAGCGCGTCGAGACCCGAAGCGCGCTTGCCGATGATGATGCCGGGCTTGGCAGCATGCACGTAGACCTTGGCCTTGTTGGCGGCGCGCTCGATGGTGATCCTGCTGATCCCAGCGTGGTAGAGCTTCTCTTTGAGATAGCGCCTGATCTGCAGATCTTCGTGCAGGAAGCGCTGGTAGTCCTTGCCTGCGTACCACTTGCTGTCCCAGGTGCGCGTCACACCGAGGCGGAAACCGGTCGGGTGTACCTTCTGGCCCATGTGCTCGCTCCTAACTGCGTTCGTCGAGCATGACGGTGATATGGCTGGTGCGCTTGCGCACCCTGGTGGCGCGCCCCATCGCCCGCGGCCTGAAGCGCCGCAAGGTGGGCCCGCCATCTACGGTGATCGTCTGGATGTAGAGTCCGTCGATGTCCACGGGATGCTCGCGGTCATCGTTGCCGTGCTCGGCGTTGGCGACAGCCGATTCGACCAGTTTCTTGATGGCGTGGGCGGACTTCTTGCGCGTGAAGCTGAGAACCTCCAGCGCTTGTTCGACGTCCATGCCGCGCACCAAGTCCGCCACCAGGCGGGCCTTTCTGGGCGAAACACGGTAGTTCCGGAGGATGGCCTTGCTGATCATGGTTCAGATCCTCTTCCCTGTCGCAGGGCGCTAGCGCCCGCGGGACTTCCTATCGGCGGCGTGGCCGTAGAAGGTGCGCGTCGGCGCGAACTCGCCCAGCTTGTGACCGACCATGTTCTCGGTGATGTACACCGGCACGAACTTGCGGCCGTTGTGAACGGCAAAGGTCAAGCCGATGAAGTCCGGCATGATGGTGGATCGACGCGACCAGGTCCTGATCACCCTGGTTCCACTGCCCGACCGGGCAGCTACGACCTTGGCGAACAAGTGCTGGTCGACAAAGGGACCCTTTTTCAGGGAACGACCCATGGCATTTCTCCTAGAGGCGAGCCTCTCTATCCGATAGTTTACTTCCTGCGCTTGACGATGAAGCGGCTGGAGGGCTTGCGCTTGTTGCGGGTCTTGAAACCCTTGGTGGGCTTGCCCCAGGGGGTGACAGGATGCCGCCCGCCCTTGGAACGACCCTCGCCACCGCCATGCGGATGGTCGATGGGATTCATGGCGGTGCCGCGCACGCGCGGACGCCAGCCCATCCAGCGCATGCGGCCAGCCTTGCCGATGGTCTGGTTCTCGTGCGTGGTGTTTCCCACCTGCCCGATGGTGGCCCGGCACTCGCGCCGTACGTTGCGCAGCTCACCCGAAGGCAGGCGCAGCAGCACGAAGTTGCCTTCCTTGGCCATCACCTGGGCGTAGGTGCCCGCTGAGCGGCACATCTGTCCACCGTGCCCGATCTGCATCTCGATGTTGTGGACCCAGGTACCCAGGGGGACCGCCCACAGGTGCATGCAGTTGCCGGGGGTGATGTCGGCCTTGTCGCTGGTGACGACCGAGTCGCCCACGCGCAGACCCACCGGCGCCAGGATGTAGCGCTTCTCGCCGTCCGCGAAGTGCAGCAGGGCGATGAAGGCCGAGCGATTGGGGTCGTACTCGATGCTGGCGACCCGAGCCGGCACTTCTTCCTTGTTGCGCTTGAAATCGATGATGCGGTAGCGCCTGGCGTGGCCGCCTCCCCGATGCCGCGCGGTGATCCGACCGTGGTTGTTGCGCCCGCCCTTGCGCTTCATCGGCGCCAGTAGGGACTTCTCGGGCTTGTTGCGGGTGATATCCGAGAACTCGGTGACGCTCATGAAGCGCCTTCCCGGCGTGGTGGGCTTGTACTTCTTGACAGCCATCACAACCTCCGGTCAGATGCCTTCACGGAAGTCGATCACATCGCCTTCCGCAAGCTGCACATAGGCTTTCTTCCAGTTGGAGCGCTTGCCGTAGTGGCGGCCGAAGCGCTTGATCTTGCCACGCACCCTCACTGTGCGAACCGCGGAGACCTGCACGTCGAAGAGCTGCTCCACGGCGAGCTTGATCTGGTTCTTGTTGGCCCCGACGCCCACCTCGAACACGTAGGTGTTCTGGTATTCTTGGACGTTGGCGCTCTTCTCAGTGAGGATCGGGCGAACGATGACGTGCCGCAGCTCAGCCATTTTCAGCTCCCAAGTCTCTGATTGATGCGCCCCAAGGCGTCGATGGTGAGCACCAGGTGGCGGTGCTTGAGGATGTCGTAGACGTTGAGTCCATCCACCGACAGCACCTTGACACCCGGGATGTTGCGGGCCGACATGCGAATGGTGTCGTCAGCTTCGGGCAGGACGATCAGCACTTCGCCATCCAGCCATCCGAAGCTGGACACGATCTCGGCGAAGCTCTTCGTCTTGACCTCATCCATCTTCAGCTGGTCCAGCACCCACAGGGCCTCGTCTTCCACCCGCCTGGACAGGGCGGAGAGGAGCGCGGCGCGACGCACCTTCTTGGGAACGGCGATGGCGTGGCTGCGAGGTGTGGGACCAAAGACGACGCCGCCCTTGCGGTACTGCGGCGCCCGGATGGTGCCCTGGCGAGCGCGCCCTGTCCCCTTTTGGCGGTAGGGCTTGCGACCGCCACCGCGACGCTGGGTGCGCCCCTTGGTGGCGTGGGTTCCTGCTCTGCGCTTGGCGAGTTGGTAGCGGACCATCAGGTGGAAGAGGTGTTCCTTCACCTCCACACCGAAGATCTCTTCCCGAAGGTCTACAGAGGAGACCTCTTCGCGAAGCTGGTTGAATACCCTTACTGTAGGCATTTCATGCCTCCTTTCGGGCGGCTACGAGAGCTTGATCTCGACGTGCACGCCGGCCGACAGGTCCAGCTTCATCAAAGAATCGACGGTCTGCTGGGTGGGCTCGACGATGTCGAGCAGCCTGTGGTGGGTGCGGCGTTCGAACTGCTCCCGGGATTTCTTGTCCACATGGGGGCCCCGCAGAACCGTCCAGCGACTGATCGTGGTGGGAAGCGGAAACGGACCGCGAATCTCGACCCCGCTGCGCCGCGCGGTCTCCACGATCTCACGGGCGCTGCGATCCAGCAGCTTGTGGTCGTAGGCCCGGAGCCGGATGCGGATTTTTTGCGTCTTGGCCATGGAATCTTCCTTGCCTCGCTCCGCGGGCGCGAGCGTTCCGCGGGCTGTTTCTCTTGATTGACGCTCACAGGGCCGCTCACCGCAGCAAGCGGCCCCCGCAGTAGCATTACTCGATGATGTCGGCGACGACTCCCGCGCCCACGGTGCGGCCGCCCTCGCGGATGGCGAAGCGCAGCTGCGGCTCCATGG